>CAYWYB010000529.1:0-1551 GCA_964462145.1 uncultured Rhodospirillaceae bacterium | reverse complement strand
AACGAGATCAAGGAAGTGCTGTCGCAGATGGGCCTGCATCTGGGCATGGAAATCGCCGACTGGCCGCCCGAGAATATCGAGGAATTGGCCAAAAAGCTGGAAGACCCGTTCTGAGTAACTAATAGGGACAGGGTCTAACTGTGGGCTTTGTCTTAATTCAAGGAGAGAGACCATGCGACATCGCATGAGTGGACGCAAACTTAACCGGACGAGCTCGCACCGCAAGGCGATGTTCTCGAACATGGTCGTGTCGTTGCTCGATCACGAGCAGATCACCACGACCCTGCCCAAGGCGAAGGAATTGCGTCGCATCACCGACAAGATGATCACGCTCGGTAAGCGCGGCGATTTGCATGCCCGCCGCCAGGCATTGTCCGTGCTTAAGGATAACGACATCGTCGGCAAGCTGTTCGGCGACCTGGCCGAGCGCTACAAGGAGCGCAACGGCGGTTACACCCGCGTCCTCAAGGCCGGCAACCGCTATGGCGATATGGCGCCGATGGCGGTGATCGAACTGGTCGACCGCGATCCCGAAGCCAAGGGCGCCAAGGATATTGCCCGCGTCGAGGCCGAGGAAGCAGAAGCGGCCCTGGCCGAAGCCGAGTAAGCTTTAGCCGTCACAAAATTAAAAGCCGCTCCTGAAAAGGTGCGGCTTTTTTTATGTCTTCACTTTAGTGAATTGAAACTCGTCATCCCGGAAGCCAAGATCAAACTGCATTGAAATGGCCTCATTTCAATGCAGATAATTTGATCGACATGAATATGTTAGAGCAACTTATCTGCGTTCTTTTGAACGCAGGTTGCTCTATGGGCTATCCGGGATCCAGTTTTTTAAACTTGTATAGGGCCAGCTTGGATTTAGACATCCCTGGACCCCGGATAATAGCTGGCGCTATTTCCGGGGTGACGGCTGGTATTTGAGTTTATTTTGACTGGAATAATTCTTTCGCCATATTGACCGCCTGACCCGCATCAAGCGCCGCGACGCAGGGGTACATGTCGTCGATGGGCTCCAGGTGGCAGTTGCCGAGGCAGCCCTCGCAGTCCATGCTCTGGTAGACGAAGCGGACGTTATCCGGCGTCACCTCAGGCGCATAGGGAACGATCTCACCGACATAGGCGGCGCTGGCCAGGCACAGTGTCGGGGCGCCCAGGGCGACGGCCAGATGCATCAGGGCGGTATCGACGCTGATCACCAGTTTTGCTGCCTTCAGCGCCGGTATCAGTTCATGAAAGCCCGACGTGTTGAATTCGACCCCCGGCAACGCCAGCAGTTGCTTGAACTCGGGATTGGCGTTCATATCCCCCGGCGCGCCGGTAATGGCGATGCTCAGGCCCTGCGGCAGGGACTGGATGATATCCCGGTATAGCCGGACCGGGCTCTGTTTGCGGTTGACGGCGGAAAAAGGCTGGATCAGGACATCCGCGACTATCACATTGTCGGGCGTGGGAGCATCAATTTCGATGCGAATCTTCGGCGCGGGTTCATCGGTTCCGCAAAGCCAATTGGTGAAGTTGTTCCAGCGCACCACCTTGTCCAGCTGATCGGGG
>CAYWYB010000528.1:0-1561 GCA_964462145.1 uncultured Rhodospirillaceae bacterium | reverse complement strand
ATCCATAAGCCGCCCTTCTATAGAAGCGAAAAACCCGATACAAGTGCGCCGTGAGTTCGCTTAGTGGAGAAAGATAGTGCCCAACGACGCCGTTCATTCCAGCCATAATATCGACCGGGACCGCCTGGTCGACCTCTATCGTACCATGCGCCGTATCCGCGCCTTTGAAGAGGCCGCCGAAAAAGCCTCCCTTGAGGGCCAGGTGGGCGGCGCCGTGCATCTCTCCATCGGTCAGGAAGCGGTCGCCGCCGGCGTTTGCGCCAACCTGCGCCGCACGGATCAGATTACCACGACCCATCGCGGCCACGGCCATTGCATTGCCAAGGGCACGGATCCTGGTGCGATGATGCTGGAACTATTCGGCAAGGAGGGCGGCACTTGCGGCGGCAAGGGCGGCTCCATGCATATCGCGGATTTCGACGTTGGCATGCTAGGCGCCAATGGCGTGGTCGCGGCCGGCATTCCCATAGCCGTAGGCGCGGCCCATGGTGCCAAGCTGATGGGCGAGGACCGCGTCGTGGTTTGCTTCTTTGGCGACGGCGCCATCAACCGCGGCCCCTTCATGGAAGGACTGAACTGGGCCACAGTGTTCAAACTGCCGGTATTGTTTGTCTGCGAACACAACGGTTTTGCCTCGACCACCCATTCCGATGCGGTGACGGGCGGCGGCGGCGCCAATGCACGGGCGGAGAGCCTGGGCCTGGAGGCCTTTGAGGTTGACGGCAATGACGTGGTCGCCGTGGATGGCATGGTCGGTGATCTGATCCCGCGCATCCGTAGCGGCGGGGGACCGATGTTCCTCAGCGCCCGGACCTATCGGTTGAAGGGCCATACCT
The DNA here is from genome assembly GCA_964462145.1 of uncultured Rhodospirillaceae bacterium. Classification (GTDB taxonomy): domain Bacteria; phylum Pseudomonadota; class Alphaproteobacteria. The sequence goes on along the minus strand of CAYWYB010000528.1, from coordinate 725 downwards.
CGGTCGACCCGGCATTGTACCGGGATCAGGATTATGCGGCATCGCAATGGGAGGGTGACCCCCTGGTCCGCGCGGCGGACGAGTTGCGCCGTCTGGGCCTTGGCGACAATGATTTGACGGCGATAGACAGCGCGGCAGTGGGCGAAATGGGCCGGGTTGCCGAGGCGGCGGACGCCGCCGAGACCCCTGCCCTGGAACACGCCTTCGCGGATATCCAGGATATTGGCGCGCCTGTCTGGGAGGGCCGGTCATGAGCATGATCAGTTATCAGGAAGCTGGCCTGCAGGCCGTGGCAGAAGAAATGCGCCGGGACCCAAAGGTCTGGGCCTTGGGCGAGGATCTGGGCCGGGGCGGCGTATTCGGCCAGTATCGCGGTTTGGTGGACGAGTTTGGGCCGGAGCGTATCGCGGATACGCCCATTTCCGAAGCCACCATCATGGGCGCCTCGGTTGGCGCCGCGCTGGTGGGCACCCGCCCGGTGGTGGAGATGCGGTTTGCCGATTTTGCCCTCTGCGCCGTGGATGAAATGGTCAACCAGGCGGCCAAGGCACGCTTCATGTTCGGCGGCCAGGCCCGGGTACCCATGGTGATCCGCCAGCCCAGCGGCATGTGGCGCAGTTCCGCCGCGCAGCATTCACAATCGCTGGAGGCCTGGTACACCCATATTCCAGGACTGGTCGTCGCCGCGACCTACACGCCGGCGGACAACAAGGGGTTATTGAAAT
>CAYWYB010000527.1:0-1567 GCA_964462145.1 uncultured Rhodospirillaceae bacterium | reverse complement strand
CTTTGTGCGGACCAAACAGAACATGCGGGTGGCGTATTGTGCGTCCGTGGTCCAGATCTTGGTGCCGTTGATGATGTAGTCATCGCCATCCTTGTCGGCCCGGCATTGCAACGAGGCCAGGTCCGAGCCCGAGCCCGGCTCCGAATAGCCCTGGCACCAGCTATCCTCCGCTGAGAGGATGCGCGGCAGATAGAATTCTTTTTGCGCCTCGTTGCCATGACCCATGATCGCCGGCGCGACCATCTCCAGGCCCATGGGTGCCAGCATCGGCGCATCGGCCAAATGGCATTCGGTGGCAAAGATATGACGCTGCATGGGCGTCCAGCCCGTGCCGCCATGCTCCACCGGCCAGCTGGGCGCGGCCCAGCCCTTGGCATAGAGGATCTTCTGCCAGGTCTGGCTGGCCCCGTGCGGGCTGCAGATGCCCATAGTGCGCTGGCCGGCCTGACGCAGTTCCTGGCTCAGATGCTCATCGAGGAAATCCCGGACTTCCGTGCGAAAAGCCTGGTCGGCGGTCCCTGTTTCTAGATGCATGTCACTACCCTACAAAATGGCCTTGCCGGATAGTGTAGCCGCCGACAGTCGCATGGGTGGATAAAAAAATTCCGATTCCATGCTTTGACTTAAGGGCTCAGAAGGCGTGAAATAGCGCAAACGAGCAATCGTCGATGTTGACGCCTCAGGGCTTAGTGCCAGGAAAGGAATTATCTCATGACGGATCGAGTGACGGATCGCGGCAATTCACCGGAAAGCCGGGACATCGCCCATGTTTTACACCCTTATACCAACCTGGCCACCCATGAGGTTACCGGTCCGCAGATCGTCACCAAGGGTCGCGGCGTCTATGTCACGGATGAAAGCGGCAAGGAATATATCGAAGGCCTGGCGGGCCTATGGTGCGCCTCGTTCGGTTTCGCCGAGGAAGAGTTGGTCAACGCGGCCACGGAACAGCTGCGCACCCTGCCGTACTATCACAGCTTTGCGGGCAAATCGGTGCATCCCGCCATTGATCTGGCGGAGCGTTTAAAGGAAATCGCCCCGGTTGAATTCTCCAAGATCTTTTTTGCCAACTCGGGCTCGGAAGCCAACGATTCGGCCGTCAAGATGGTCTGGTACTTCAACAACGCCCGAGGCACGCCGAAGAAAAAGAAATTCATCTCGCGCCTGCGCGGTTATCACGGCGTCACCGTGGCCTCGGGCAGCCTGACCGGCCTGCCTTATGCACAGGCGGATTTCGACCTGCCCCTGGATTTTGTCCGCCACACCATGACGCCGGATTATTATCGCGGCGCCGAGGCTGGCGAATCGGAAGAAGACTTCGCCTCCCGCTGCGCCCAGGCGCTGGAAGACATGATTTTGGAGGAAGGCCCCGAGACCGTGGCCGCATTCATCGCCGAACCAGTGATGGGCGCCGGCGGCGTCATTGTCCCGCCCAAGACTTATTTCGAGAAAATCCAGGCGGTCCTGAAAAAATACGATGTCCTGATGATCGCCGACGAGGTGATCTGCGGTTTTGGCCGTACGGGCAACATGTGGGGCAGTCAGACCTTTGGTATCAAGCCTGACA
>CAYWYB010000526.1:0-1597 GCA_964462145.1 uncultured Rhodospirillaceae bacterium | reverse complement strand
CTAGGATACCCCATGTCAGAATCAATAATCGCTCAGAAAGCCCCTTATCCGGTGGAGGTCGAGGCCGGCAAGAAATATTTTTGGTGTGCCTGCGGCCGCAGCGCAAATCAGCCATTTTGCGACGGTTCCCACAAGGAGGTCGGCCTGTCCCCGGTTGTCTTTGAAGCCGACGAAAGCAAGACAATTTTCTTTTGCGGCTGCAAGCAAAGCAAGAATGCGCCGCGCTGCGATGGCACCCACGGTAAAATCTAGGTCAATCTGCGGCGGCTCCCGAATGCCCTAACGAACCGCCAATCAGACACTGCCGCATGGAGGATACGTTGGCAAAACAGCTCTTACATCTGGTTATTGGCGGACGCCTGACCGACCCGACGGAAACGGATTTCGCCGATCTAGACGAGGTTGATATCGTTGGTGTCTACCCCAACTATCAAACTGCCCATGAGGCCTGGCGGGCAAAAGCGCATGCGACCGTGGACGACGCTCTGACGCGATATTTCATCGTCCATCTGCACCGTTTGATGGATCCCGAAAAAGACGAATAGTTCTCGCCGCCGGGCTAATTCGTCGAGGTTGTCGTCGAAGTGCTGCTGGTGCCGTCGGAGGTCGCTGTGTCGTCATCCGAAATTATCAGCGAGATTGCCAGCCCGATTGCGGCCAGGATTCCGACGCCGATCGAACTGGCCAGCCCCGACGTAATTTGAAAACCAGTCTGCTGATCCGCACGGGCATATCTGTTTTTGCGCGGCTTGACCCTAGCCGGGCGCTTGGGCTTTGTACTCACCTGCGCTGCCCGTGGAGAAGCAGCCTTGGCGGCGGCCTGGTTTTGGCTTGAGTAGGCCTTCGTGTGCGCGGCCATATCCGACATCAAAGGCGGATAAGGCGCCACGGATTGGGCCGCCACAACATCAACTTTGGTAGTCGCCACGATCAAACCGACCGCGACGATGAGACTGACCGGTAATTTCATCGAACCCCAACTTCGAAAACGAAACGTCAAGATAGACAAAAGCTCAAGCCGAATACAGACTAATTTGTTCTCGCAACTTTAGGGCGATGCGCCGATGGCTGACACTGAGCGAGGAACGGAAATCAGGCGTCGTTTCCGATACTGGCGCCTTCCGACACCGTTTTCCGCTCTCTCAGCAGCCCCTGCGGGCGATACAGCAGCATCAAGACCAGTACCAGGCCGATCAGCACGATACGGACCGCCGCCGCCTGGGTTTGGAAATCAGGCGGGAACACTGCCGCGATCAGGCTGCCGCTGGCCGACCAAAGCGCCCAGATCACGAGGCCGCCGAGCAGAGCGCCCAAATTGTTGCCGCTGCCGCCGACAATCAGCATGACATAAATCTGGATGGTGAATATCGGCAGAAAATCCTGCGGGCTGATGAAGCCCATGAAATTGGCGTAGAGCGCGCCGGCTAGGCCCATCACGGCGGAACCAAGTACGAAAGCCTGAAGACGATAGCGGAAAACGTTTTTGCCCAAGGCTTCGGCTGCCGTCTCGTCTTCCCGGATGGCGCGCAATACACGCCCCCAGGGCGATTTCACGATGCGCTCGAACGCCCAGTAAACTGTGCCGATCACGGCGGCG
>CAYWYB010000525.1:0-1610 GCA_964462145.1 uncultured Rhodospirillaceae bacterium | reverse complement strand
GCCGGGAAGGGGGAGCGGGTGGCTCGGCGATTCGATGAATATCGAAAATGGACTAGAAATAATCAGGGCCGCCCAGGGTTTCCTCCCCGGGCGGCCCTTATCGCCTATTTCTTCATCTGCTTGGCGATTGCCTCTGGCGTGGTCTCGCCGGCGAAATAGACGAAATCTTCGTCCCACTCCAACGGCAGATCGACCAGGACACCCGGCTCCTTCGCCGTGACAGCGAAATCCAGCGCCATGCGCAGAATTTTCGTCTGCATCGCCGTATCGCCAACTCGGCCAAAGGTGTTGCCCATGGGATGGTTGACGAACAGGCTTCGTGGCGGACGCACCAGGGCGGTAATATCCCGCCCGGTGGAAACGTTGACGGTCGGGATACCGCTTTCTTCAACAACTCTCGCTACCAGACCCACGGTCTGATGGTCGAGCGGTCAAGCAGGTATGGCGATCAGCAGATCAACGCCATCCGCCTTCAGCTGCTCAACAAACGCCGGCGCGGATTCATTGATCACCTTGCTGCGGTTATAGGTCCGGCCCATGAAGCCGCTCCAATGTCGCTTGGCCACCGCACCGATCTCGCCGGCCTCGGCCAGCTCGCTCAGGCGATCAATGGGAAAGATGCAGTTGAGATCCCTATCCGCATCCGTGTGGTCGTAATAGCTGTCATGGATTTGATATTGATCGGACGGCGTCGCCGGATCGACCGCATCCAAGCGATGATCATTGCGCGCATCCGCATCGAACGGCGCGGCGGTGCAAAGCGAAATACCGCCGCTAACCAGCATGGCCACGGTACAGTCCGCCAACGGCTTTGTCATCGGCGTCCAGGGCGCGCTGTCGTTCTCGCTCCACTGATAGGGCGGAAAGCCCATAGAGCCGTACTTGTTGTTCAAGGCATCGACGTAGCGAATTGGTTCCATCGACGGACCCCTCCATATTAGAGTTACATACAGGGGCGCATCTTAGGGCAAATGGATTATTTTTGAAAATATTGGTCGGGGAGAGAGGATTCGAACCTCCGACCCTCTGCTCCCAAAGCAGATGCGCTACCTGGCTGCGCCACTCCCCGCCGGGGGGTGTTCTCCGCTGTTTGAGGCCCCGGGTCAACCTCAAACGGTAAAATTCAGGACGTAAAAGGAACATTTGGGACATTGATCACTGGAATATCACTGGACCAAGTTTCGACGTTCCCCACCCGTTCCAACTCATGGTGCCGGCCAGGCGGCCAGGCATGGAGCGGCCCCCTGGCGTCTCACCTGGCTACTTACCGGGCAGGCAGCTTTTGACCCAAAATCGCCTTACCTTTCAGTAGACAGTTTTCGGTCAAGATTATTTGTTTTGAATTGAATACATTTGATACAATTCGCGAACTCAATTGGACCATAACCCCTCGCAGTTTGTACGGGCTGTCATGCAAGTCCATTGGGCGTCTCGAAGGGGAGGTTAAACTGTGCCTGAATACAATATTAACGAGCGATGCATTATCGGGATGCCGTCCTGCGGGTACGGTTTCAACAGTGGCCGGATGTGCTTCATCGCGCGCCCTGCTGATGCCGAGATTGTGCAACATGACGTCTGGACTTTCGGCTTTCCGCTGATCAGTCATCCTG
>CAYWYB010000524.1:0-1714 GCA_964462145.1 uncultured Rhodospirillaceae bacterium | reverse complement strand
TGGGCTTTGCCACCGGCAACCGGCGTCTGGTGGCGGCGTTGACGCGGATCAAATCCTATTTGGATTACGGCGCCTTTACGCCGATCCAGGTGGCGGCCTGCGCCGCCCTGAACGGCCCACAGGATTGCATCGAGGAAATTCGCGAATTGTACCGCAAGCGCCGGGACGTTCTGATCCAGGGACTGGGCGCCGCCGGCTGGGATGTGCCCTCGCCCCAGGCAACGATGTTCGCCTGGGCACCGCTGCCCGAGGGCTTCGCGCATCTGGGTTCGTTGGAGTTTTCCAAGCTGCTATTGGATAAAGCCAGTGTCGCGGTTTCGCCGGGAATTGGTTTCGGCGAATATGGCGACGGCTTCGTGCGCATTGCCCTGGTCGAGAACGAGCATCGTTCGCGCCAGGCGATACGAAATATCAAACGCTTCTTGCAGGATTATAAAAATATGGAAATCGCGGATGTACAGGATGCAACGGGAGCGGCAGCGCAATGAGCGACTCGGGGAGTAATTCAGAGGCGGGGCCATTGCGCCTGGGCATTGCCGGTTTGGGCACAGTTGGCGGCGGGGTTGTCCGCATGGTGCAAACCCATGCCGACCTGCTGGCCACACGCTGCGGCCGGCGCATGCAAATCACGGCTGTCTCGGCCCGCGACAAAAGCCGGGACCGTGGTTTGGATTTGACCGGCTTCACCTGGCATGACGATCCGGTTGATCTGGCACGTAGCGACGAGATCGATGTGCTGGTCGAGTTGATTGGCGGCGACGAAGGGCCCGCCAAGCTGGCCGTGGAAGCCGCGATTGATGCGGGCAAGGATGTGGTTACCGCCAACAAGGCGTTGATTGCCCATCACGGCACGGCCCTGGCCGGCGCGGCGGAAGCCAAAGGCGTGGCCCTGAATTACGAGGCAGCGGTGGCGGGCGGCATCCCTATCGTCAAGGCCATGCGCGAAGGGCTGGCCGGCAACGGGTTTTCCCGGGTCTACGGCATCCTGAATGGAACCTGTAATTATATTCTCTCCGCCATGCGGGACAGCGGCCGGGATTTCTCGGACGTCCTGGACGAGGCTCAGGCCCTGGGCTACGCCGAGGCGGACCCGGCCTTTGACGTTGATGGCGTGGATGCGGCCCACAAACTAGCGATCCTGACCAGCCTGGCATTTGGCTGCCCGGTCAATCTGGATGCCGTACACATTGAAGGCATCCGCCAGGTATCCGCCATCGACATCGAATTCGCCACCGAACTTGGCTATCGCATTAAATTATTGGCCATCGCGCGCCTGACCGCGCATGGGGTGGAACAACGGGTGCATCCCTGCATGGTCGCCGAGGGCACCTCGATCGCCCATGTGGACGGTGTCTTCAATGCCGTGGTGGCGGAAGGCGATTTCGTCGACCGGGTGGTTTTCGAGGGCCGGGGCGCCGGCGAGGGGCCGACTGCTTCCGCCGTGCTGGGCGATCTGGTGGATATTGGCCGCGATATTCGCCTGCCCGCGTTTTCCGTACCCGCCACGGCCTTGCAAACATTGCCGCCCGCGCCCATGGACAGCCACGTCGGCCCTTACTATGTCCGCCTCTCGGTATTGGACCGCCCCGGCGTGATCGCCGATATATCCGCGATCCTGCGGGACGAACATATTTCCATCGGCTCCATGCTGCAGCGGGGCCGCAATCCGGGCGAAGCGGTGACGGTGGTGATGATCACCCATGAAAACGAGGAA
>CAYWYB010000523.1:0-1728 GCA_964462145.1 uncultured Rhodospirillaceae bacterium | reverse complement strand
GCGGCCCGAGCGGCGGCCCAACCCGGCCTTTTCCGCCTCCGAGCCGATGGAGAAGCCCGGCACGTCGATCAACATCACCAACGGCAGGCCAAAGGCATCGCAGAGCCCGATGAAATGTGAGGCTTTTTCGCACGCCTTGACATCCAGCATGCCCGCCAGATGCCGCGCCTGGTTGGCGACGAAGCCGACGGGTCGGCCGTTCAACCGTGCGAACGAGGTGACGATGTTGCGGGCATAGGCTGGCTTCTTCTCGAACACGCTGCCCTTATCACTGATCAGCTCGATAATGCGGCGCACATCGTAGGATTTGCGCGGGCTGGCGGGAATGATTTCAAGCAATTCTTCTTCCGCCCGGCCCACGGGATCATCGGTTGCCATGATCGGCAGAGGCTGTTGCGCGTTGGCGGGCAGGTAGGAGAGAAAACGCTGCACCGCGGCCAGTGCTTCGTCCTCGCTATCGACGGCCAGATCCGAGATGCCGTAGCGGTTGGTCTGCATCATGGCGCCGCCCAGCGCCTCTTTGTCGATATCCTCGCCCAGCCCGGCCTTGACCAGGGCCGGACCGGCCATGCCCATGGTTGCTTGGCCGCGCACCATGACCACGAAATCGGCCAGGGCGGCGTAATTGGTGGGGCCGGCAAAGCCCTGGCCCAACATGGCCATGGCCTGGGGCACCCAGCCGGAATTGCGCGCCAGGTATTGGAAAACCGGCGACCCGGCGGCGAAATGGCGGCTATCCTGGCCGTCCTGAATGCGGTGGCCGCCGCCCTCCAGCAGCGCCACCAGGGGGACGCCGTCATCGGTCGCCTTGGTTATGCCCCGGTTCGCCTTGTAGGAGCCGTGCCGCCCCGTACTGCCCCCCAGGACAGTGTAATCGTGCGACATGATGGATGCGGGCCGGCCATCAATCAGGCCGCTGCCGACGATGATGCCGTCAGCGGGAGCCACAATATCCTTGTTGAAGCCGGTGTCGCGCAAGGGCTCCACCAGGGAGCCATATTCGTGGAAGCTGTCATCGTCGCACAGCTTGGCGATCCGTTCCCGGGCGCTGTATTTGCCGTATTTATGCTGCCTCTCGACGGCCTCGGGCCGACCCTCGTCGAGCACCTTGCGGCGAGCATCCTCGATGTCCCGCAGCAGCTCCCGCCCGTTGCTATCGTCTTCGCCCGTGCTCATCCGCTGCTCCAACATCAAACAAGAAATAGCGACCGCCGCCCGCCTGGCTATTGATCAGGGGGCGGCGGTCAAATGTGCGGCGTCTAGCCCTTGTAGGGCTCCGTCTGAACCACGGCGCCCGAGGCCAAAAGGGCGCCGATCTCGTCATCGGAGAAACCCCAATCGGACAGGCCTTCCTTGGTGTCCTGGCCCAGGGATGGCGGCGGGCCCTGCACGCCGGCCTGGGTGCGGGAGAATTTCGGCGCCGGGCCCGGCTGGGTCACGCCGGAAACTTCGACAAAGCTGTCCCGCGCCGTGTTCTGGGGATGGCTGGGCGCCTCGGTCATGGACAGCACCGGCGCGAAGCAGATGTCCGAGCCCTCCATGATCTCGCACCATTCATCGCGGGTCTTGGTCTTGAAGACCTCGGCATAGATTTCCTTCACCCGTGGCCAGCTGTCCTGGTCCATCTGCGGCGGCAGATCCATCTTGTCCATGCCGGTCTTTTCCAACAGCTCATCGTAGAATTTCGGCTCGATGGAGCCAATCGAGACATGTTTGCCATCCTTGGTC
>CAYWYB010000522.1:0-1740 GCA_964462145.1 uncultured Rhodospirillaceae bacterium | reverse complement strand
GGCGAACAAGGCGCAGATCAGATACAGCGCAATAAACCGTGCCCGCCCCAGGCGCCGCTCTATCGCCGTGCCAAAGGCCAGCAGAAAGGCCATGTTGATGGTCAGATGCAACAGATCCGCATGCAGAAAGGCGTAGGTCAGGGGCGAAAGCAGCTGGAAAATAATGTAATCCGGCTGCGTCCCCATCACCGTGGCCATGAACCATGGCGCGGAAAATCCGCCCAGGGTGGCGCGATGGCTGACCATTGCTCGGGCAACAGCAGACGAATCACGTGAACGCCGACGTTAATGGCGATCAGGGCAAGCACCACTGGCGTGGCATTGATCATGGGCTGGCTGGTTTGCGACAATGGGCTCTCGTTTGCTGGCGGCTATGAGGTTGGCTGCTATGGGGCGTTTGCTTCAGCATAAGCGCTGGGCAGGCGCAATCAAGGCTGGCGAAGGGGCGGCAGTCGGGTTATTACGCAGGTCTACGGACAAGGCGGGTCTACGAACAAGAGAAGAGGGCGCATCATGAGCGATATCGATTATCAGGCAATTCTGCCAGAGGGCTGGAACCGGGCGAGGGGTTTTTCCTACGGCGTGGTCGCCACCGGCTCCAAAGTCTTGCGTATCGCCGGTCAGATCGCCGCCACGGATGGCAACCAGGCGGTGGACCCGGCGCTGGATTTCGGCGGGCAGTGGGAGCGCGCCATGGGCAATCTGGTCACCGTTCTGCGGGCTGCCGGCGGCGAGCCCGCCGATCTGGTGATGATGCGGGCCTTCGTTACGGATATCGATGCTTTCAACAGTGCCGGCGCCGCCGTGGGCGCGGCCTGGGGCACCCACCTGGGCAAGCATTTTCCGGCCATGACCCTGGTCGAGGTCAGCCGTCTGATCGACCCCAATGCCATGGTTGAAATCGAAGGCGAAGCGGTCCTGCCCTAGGGCAACCGGGAACAATCTGGCAATGACGGATATTGCGCTGGTATGTCCAATGGGTATGCTCATGGGTGCAGCTAGGGGCACGGAAGAAAATTAATGGCGGATCTTGATCGGGACACATTTGAGCGGCGGACAGGTATCCGCGCGTCCGACTATGAACAGCTCAAACAGATCCCCCTGTTCGCCGGCATGGCGGATGACGCGGCCATGAAATTATTGCTGGATGCCACGGTTCGGCGCTATCCGCGCGGCACCTCGCTGTTCATGCAAGGGGAACCCGCCGACAGGTTTTTCATTATTCTGGAAGGCTGGGTAAAGGGGTTTCGTCAGGCCCCGGACGGCCATGAAAGCGTGATTGCCGTTTTCGGCCCCGGCGAATCGTTCGCGGAAGCGGCCATGTTTGTCTCCGGCAACTTTCCCATCAGCTCCGAAATCGCCGCCGACGCGCGGCTTTTGGTGATCCCGCGAAGCGGCATATTGAAGCAGCTGCGTGATGATCCCGATATCGCCCTGAAGATGCTGGCGTCCATGTCCCGCCGCCTGCGCGGCTTCGTGCAGCAGGTGGAGCAGCTGACGGTGAAATCGGCGACCCAGCGCCTGGCCTCGTTCCTGGAAAAGCTGGTGGATGTGGACGAGGGCTCCGACGAATTCGAGCTGCCCCTGGACAAGATGCTGATCGCCGGCCGGCTGGGTATGCAGCCCGAAACGCTGTCCCGGGCGCTGTCGAAATTGCGCTCCATCGGCGTCGCCACCGAAGGGCACAAGGTGATCATCAAGGATGTCGCCGCGCTGCATGCCATCAACGATGATGATGAG
>CAYWYB010000521.1:0-1747 GCA_964462145.1 uncultured Rhodospirillaceae bacterium | reverse complement strand
CTGCTCATCCCACTCATTGAGCAGGCCTTCCAACATACGCTCTCGTCGCCGCAGTTGTGCATCCAGCTCCGACTTGTCGCGGGCGATGCCTAACCTGTTTCCAACGACCGCGCCCCCGACCAGACCGATCAGTGCAATTGGGATACCGACTGCGCCAAAGAAACCAGCAATGCCAACCGATCCACCCACCGCCAGGCCAGCCGCTGCTCCAGCTGCAGCGCCACCCAACGTACCCTTGGTTTCACCAGGGTTCGACTTCATCTTACGCTTGGCCGCCTCTCGGGCACGCTCTGCGCCCTGCTTAGTGATGTCAGCGCCCTTGGCCGCCCATTCAGAAAAACGCTTGTTCATCATCGGCAATACCCTGGCAGTGTGATGCGTGACCGCCCTGCCTCTGTCTCTGCTGCCTTGTAGCGTCCGCCCGAGAACCTCTGGCAGTCCAACGCGAGGCCGGCCTTGATGATCGCCTCGCCAATGTCCCTTATGCCAAGGTAGCAAATACCCACATACCGGTCATAAGTTTTGTCACCGCCTAATTCGCAACGGACCCGCTTGCCGTGCACCAAGCCGACCATGAACGACTTCGACGCTTTGCCGTACGGCTCCCTCAATTCAGGCGCGGACACGCCGTTCAGGCGGATCGGGACTTTGCCTACCTCAATGGTATCGCCATCACGGACCTTGGTGACCGTGCCGGTTAGCACTGTCGGCTCAGCGGCCAACACAGGCGTGGCCAGGGCGAACAAGAGGATAGGAACCTTTAGCAGCATATCTGGCCGTGTGCTCTGAGCCATGCCATGTGATCGCGCTCAATGACCTGTTCCGGCGTCTGTCCGGCGTCGTCGTCGCATCCTTCAAGCTCCGGCTGTGTTCTTGCAGGAAGCGCCGAGCCAATACGTAGCCCACGGGCTTTGATTTGTCACTTCGCCGTTAGGCACTGATGTCAGATACGGCACAAATTCGGCGGTGAACTTGTAAGCAACCGCCCGAAACACCCCGTACATCGCCGCAAGGCGTGCCCAGACTGCCATTCACGATACCTAAATGGCGTTTGCCGCCACGACGAGGCGTTTCGATGTAGTCTCTTGCCCATCCAGTGGCCAACAAGTGACCATGTAGAGTGCGCCCTGCCTTTCAGGGTCGGTCCGTGGGGACCAATGAGAACTATCGGTCACCACAGCACCGGACACTCTGTATTCGGCATCTTGTCCATCGACAGTGGTAATTTTGATGACATCGCCCGTGCGGGTATTCCCGAGAAAGGCCATATGACTGTCGCGATGTCCAGCGATGACACTCAGTCCCTCTCCACCCGGCAGGGCGGTACCGGCGACAATCCCTGGCCCCCAGGCCATGCCCTTACCGCTCGCCCGGTTCATGACGATGAGATTGATCCCCAACCGTTCGATATTCAGCCGTGCTACCGGTCGAATATCGGCTCCAGGCCAAGGCTCCGCACCGCCTGCGGCGAATGCCCTTTCCAACAGCCATTGACCGATGGCAGCCTTTAGAGGATGTGACAGACCAAAGACCCCAACGATCAGGCCCATGATCAGGCAGCCAGCGGCAAATGCCCGGGCCAACCTCATCCCGTCATTTTCATGCGCGCCGCGCTTCGCCGTCCCGCGATCCAGAGGAGCAATCCCGCTCCGATGCACAAAAGGAGCAAGCTTGCATACATGGTCGTCTGCCAATTCAGGGCGGTTTTCGGTATTCCTATCCTGTTACTTTTGGCGCTTTGCGATAC
>CAYWYB010000520.1:0-1760 GCA_964462145.1 uncultured Rhodospirillaceae bacterium | reverse complement strand
GTAAACCAGAATATCATGACCGAATATCACCGGTCCGATGAAGGGAATTGTGCTGAGGACGGGAATATTCAGTGCTTCCAATTTCACGCCCGGCAGGCCGGTGAAGCTCTCGCCGATCATGCCCGATAGGCCGAGGCCCAGCAGGGTCAGCGAAAGCCCCGTGGCGACCTGGGACGTCATCAAGGTCTGGGTCAGAAAGGCGAACAGCAGGGACATGCCAACCCCCGCCAGCAATCCCGCGCCCACACCCAGCATGGCGGAACCGGAGGTATAGGCGGCGGCGAAACCACAGACCGCGCCCATGATCATCATGCCTTCCACGCCCAGGTTCAATACGCCCGACCGTTCCGTGACCAACTCGCCGATGGCGGCGAGGAGCAGGGGCGTCGAGGCGGTGATAATGGTCAGAATGACAGCTTCCAATGCACCCATGGTCCCCTCCTATGCCTCTCTCGCCGCGCCGCGGGCGGGCGCCATTTTTATGCGGTAATGGATCAGGGTTTCGCAGGCCAGGATCAGGAACAGCAACATGCCCTGGAAGACTTGGGCCATCTTGTCTGAAATACCCAGTTCAACCTGCGCCGCCTCTCCGCCCAGATAACTGATGGCCAGCAGTATACCGGCGAAAACCACGCCGATAGGGTTCAGGCGGCCGAGAAAGGCCACGATGATCGCGGTGAAGCCGTAACCGGGTGAAATGACCGGCTGCAACTGCCCGCTGGGTCCCGCGACCTCGCAAATGCCCGCCAAACCCGCCAGGCCGCCCGAGAGCAAGAAACAGAACCAGACCACACGCTTTTGGGCAAAACCCGCGAAGGCGCCCGCTCGGGGCGAGCTGCCGATGACGCGAATTTCAAATCCGCGCAGCGACCGGCCCATCATCAGCCACAGGACAAAGGCGGCGATCAGCGCCAGGATGGCGCCCATATGCACGCGCCCCTCGCCCAACAGGGGCAACAATTGCCACCCTTCGAATGAAACGGATTGGGGGAAATTGAAGCCTTTCGGATCCTTCCAAGGGCCCCTGATGATCCAATCCAACAACAGCTGCGCCACATAGACCAGCATCAGGGAACTGAGGATCTCGTTGACCCCGAACCGGTTCTTCAACAGGGCCGGTATGGCCCCGAACAGCGCCCCCCCGATGGCGCCCAGCAGCAGCATCAGGATCAGCACTAGGGGCGATTGCCAGTCAGTGAAATATATGGGGATGGCGGAGCCGAACAGGGCGCCGATCGTCAACTGCCCTTCCGCGCCGATGTTCCAGACATTTGCGGTGTAACAGACCGCCAGGCCGGTGCCGATCAGGATCAGGGGTGCCGCCTTGACGATCAATTCCTCGATGGACCAAAGGGATGTCACCGGATCGATGAAATAGACATACAGGGCTTTGAACGGGTTCAGGCCCAGACCGGCGAATATGAAGCCGCCGATGACAACAGTAATGCCAAGGGCCAGGACGGGCGACAGCCAGACCATGGCCTGGGAATGTTCGCTGCGTTTTTCGAGAACGATCATCATGGCGCGACGGCCTCCATCCCCTGGGCGCTCTTTTCGTGGGCGCCGGCCATCAGCAGGCCGATCTGCTCTAGGCTTAACTCCTCCGAAGGATAGGCTTCCGACATCTCCCCCCGGGAGATTACGGCGATGCGGTCCGCCACCTCGAATATCTCGTCCAGGTCCTGGCTGATTACCAGCACCGCCGATCCGCCCCGCGCCAGATCGATCAGGGCCTGGCGGATCAGGGCGGCGGCACCGGC
>CAYWYB010000519.1:0-1789 GCA_964462145.1 uncultured Rhodospirillaceae bacterium | reverse complement strand
CGAGGAAATAATCTTGCTACGCAGCAGAATATTGTCGTGCATGGCCGGGCGGCGCAGATCCAGGAAGCGATAGCGCAGGCGGGTTTCCTCCGGATAAATCTGGTCGCCAAAGACCTGCAGGGGCAATTCCTCGGCCGCCGAAAGCAACTCGAAATCCGCGATCCGGATTTCGACTTCCCCCGTCGGCAGTTCCTTGTTGATGGTTTCGTCATCGCGGGCGATGACCTCGCCGTCGATACGCAAAACGCTTTCGGGGCGGGCTGCCTCGGCCGCCGCGAAATGCGCGCTATCAGGTTCGATAACGCACTGGGTAATGCCGTAGTTATCCCGCAGATCAATGAACAACAGGCCCCCATGGTCGCGCTTTCGGTGCACCCAGCCGGAAATTCGGGCGGTCTGGCCCACGTCGGCGGGGCGCAGGGCGCCACAGGTATGGCTACGATAAATATGCATATCGACGATCCTTGGAATGGTCTTTTTACAGGCGCCCGGCACAGCTACGGATATTCACCTCGGGCAGCGGCGTTAAACCGCACGGAACATGCCGCCGTGTCAAGTCGCAAGCGCAGCTTTTAAGCCAAAATTCAACGCCTGAAAACAGCAGGGGCGACGGCGGGGCATAAATTGTGTATAGCTCTCACCATGTCACCCCAGCGTATTGCCGAATTAATCGATGATAGCGAGACATTAGCCGCGTTTTGCAGCCAAATGTCCGCCTCGCCCTACATTACAATCGACACGGAGTTCATCCGTGATCGGACCTATTGGCCACGCCTGTGTCTGGTGCAATTGGCCAATCACGACGTCGCCCGTGCCGTTGATCCCCTGGCCGAGGGTATCGACCTATCTCCCTTGGCTGATTTGCTGGCCAATCAAAACGTCATCAAGGTGTTTCATGCGGCCCGGCAGGACGTGGAAATTTTCGTGCAGCAAAATGACGTGGTCCCCTCGCCCATGTTCGACACGCAAATCGCGGCCATGGTCTGCGGCTTTGGCGATTCGGTCGGTTACGACCGATTGGTGGAAAAACTCGCCGGGGCCCGCATCGATAAAGGCTCCCGCTTCACGGATTGGAGCCGCCGGCCCTTAAGTGACAAGCAGATCGGCTATGCCCTGGACGATGTGACCCATTTGCTTTCGGTTTACGAGGCTTTGTGCCGGCAGTTGGAGGAATCGGACCGGGCCCACTGGCTGGCCGAGGAAATGGCGGTGCTGACCAATACGGCAACCTATATCCAATCGCCGGAAGATGTCTGGCGGCGCCTGAAAATCCGCAGCCGTAATCCACAATACCTTGGCGTGGCGAAGGAAATCGCGGCCTGGCGGGAGCGGGAAGCACAACGGCGCAACATGCCCCGCGGCCATATCCTAAAGGACGAGGCGATCCAGGAAATTGCCGCGGAAATGCCGGAAAAGGTCGAAACCCTGGCCCGCCTGCGCGCCGTCTCCAAGGGCCTGGCGGAAGGCCCGGCGGGAGAGGAATTACTGGCGGCGGTGCAGCGGGGGCGCAACCTGCCCAAGGACGAGGTGCCCAAACCAGCGGCGCAGGTCGTCTTGCCACGCGGCCTGGGGCCTCTGGTGGATCTGCTGAAAGTGCTTTTGAAAACGAAATGCGAAGCTAATGACGTAGCGCAGAAACTGGTTGCCACGGTTTCCGACCTGGAGCGGATCGCCGCCGATGACAATGCGGATGTGGCGGCCTTGCGCGGTTGGCGGCGGGAGATTTTCGGCAACGATGCCCTGGACCTGAAACATGGCCGCCTGGCCATGACCGCCAAGGGCAAGCGGG
>CAYWYB010000518.1:0-1802 GCA_964462145.1 uncultured Rhodospirillaceae bacterium | reverse complement strand
TGGGCGCCGGCCATGGCGGCAGCCTCGATCACCTTTTCAATGGGCATGGCCGGATCGGCCAGCGCGATGTTGTCCCGCACCGACCTGTTGAACAGGTAGTTCTCTTGTAAGACGACGCCGATCTGGCGGCGCAGGCGGGCGGGGTCTACCAAGCCAAGGTCCGTGCCGTCGATCAACACCCGTCCGCTTTCGGGCAGGTACAGCCGCTGCACCAGCTTGGTCAGGGTCGACTTGCCGGACCCGGACGGGCCGACGATGCCGATCACCTGTCCCGCGCCAACCTTTAACGAGACCCGCTTGAGGATTTCCGGTCCGTCGGGGCGGTAGCGGAAGACAACGTTGTCGAATTCCACATCGCCGCGAACCGTCGGCAGTTGCGCCCGTCCGGCACTGGCGGCCGCCTCGGTTTTGGTGTTGAGGATGTCGCCCAGGCGTTCGATTGAGACCCGCACCTGCTGGAATTCCTGCCACAGTTGGGCCAGCCTCAGGATGGGCTGGGCAACCCGTCCGGCGAGCATGTTGAAGGCAACCAACTGGCCGATCGTAAGATCGCCCTCGATGACCAGCCGGGCGCCGAACCACAGGGTCAGGGCCATGGCCGACTTCTGGATGAACTGCACGCCCTGGGACGCGATGTTGCCAAGGGTTTGCGTTTTGAAGGAGGTGTGAACATAACCCGCCAATTGCTCTTCCCAGCGGCGCTGCATCTGCGGTTCGACGGCGGATGCCTTCAACGTCTCGACCCCCGACACGCTCTCGACCAGAAAGGCCTGGTTCTCGGCCCCGCGCTTGAATTTCTCTTCCACCCGTTTACGCAAAATGGGCGTGACGATGACCGACAGGGCGATATAGAACGGTACCGAAGCCAGCACGATCCAGGTCAGTGTCGGCGACAGCTTGAACATGACGGCGAAAAAGACGACCGTGAACCCCAGGTCCACGATCAGGGTCAGTCCAGAACCGGTGAGGAAATTACGAATGGTTTCAAGTTCACGCACCCGCGCCACCGTGTCGCCGACCCGCCTGGCCCCGAAATAGGCGATGGGCAGATGCATCAGGTGTTTGAACAGCGCCGCCCCCAGTTCCACATCAATGCGGTTGGTGGTATGGGAAAAAATGTAGGTGCGCAGGCCCCCCAGCAGCACCTCGAAGCCCGACACCACCAACAAGGCGAAAATCAGCACATCCAGGCTGCTTAAACCCCGGTGCACCAGAACCTTGTCGATAATGACCATGAAGAACAACGGGCTGATCAGTGCGAACACCTGGATGAACAGGCTTGAGAGTAATACCTCGCCTAGTATCTTTCGGTACTTGACGACGGCGGGTATGAACCACGAGACATCGAACCGCCGGGCTTCTCCGGTCAGCATCTTACGGGTGGTCAACAAAATGAGGGTGCCGTTCCAGGCGTCCTCGAACTCGTTGCGCGACAAGGTTTGCGGCTTGCCGAGCACCGGGTCCTGGATCAAAACCTTGCCTTCGTCCCTGGCCACCTTGGCGAGAATATAGAACGAGCCGTCGGGGCGCGCCGCGATGGCGGGCAGCGGCGTTTTGTCCAGCCGCTTCCAGGCCGTCTTCACCGCACGCGCCTTGATGCCCAGGGCCTTGGCCGCGATCAGGATATCAGTCACGTCGAAGGCCTCGCCCGGCTTGCCCCTCTCATGGGCCAGTTGGCCGGGATCGGCGGGCACCTCCAGGAATTGCGCCAACATGACCAGGCACGTCAGGCCGCTGTCGGGTGTGCTCTTGGGACCTTCCCGCATCGTTTCCGTGCCGCCGTCGCCATTCGCGGAATGCAT
>CAYWYB010000517.1:0-1839 GCA_964462145.1 uncultured Rhodospirillaceae bacterium | reverse complement strand
CTTAACAACTATTTACCAGTTTTCAAGACCGGTCGATTCAACCACTCTCGCACCCATCCGTGTTTCGCCAATCCTGGCCTTGCCGCACGCATTTAGCAAAACAAAGCCGTTCTGAAAAGCGCAATCGGCCCAAGTATATAAGGCGCAGCGTTAATTATGGCTTTCCAGCAGTCGCCGGGCGATGACCTGGGCCTGGATTTCGCCGGCACCCTCGAAAATATTCAGAATGCGCGCATCGCACAGCACCCGGCTGATCGGGAATTCCAGCGAGAAACCATTGCCGCCGTGGATCTGCACCGCATTGTCGGCCGATGACCAGGCCACCCGCGCCGCCAACAGTTTCGCCATGCCCGCCTCCAGATCGCAGCGCCGGCCCTGATCCTTTTGCCGCGCCGCATAATAAGTCAATTGCCGCGACAGCATGATCTCCACAGCCATCCAGGCCAGCTTACCCGCGACGCGCGGGAAACGCACGATGGCGCCGCCGAACTGCTGTCGTTCGATACCGTAGTTCAGGCCGAGTTCAAAGGCATTCTGGGCCACGCCCACGGCCCGGGCGGCGGTCTGGATGCGGGCGGATTCGAAGGTCGCCATCAGCTGCTTGAAGCCATTGCCCTCTTCCCCGCCCAACAGGTTATCGACGCCGACTTCAAAGCCATCGAAGGCGATCTCGTATTCCTTCATGCCGCGATAGCCCAGCACCTCGATCTCGCCGCCGGACATGCCTTTGCCTGGGAACGGATCATCCACCGTACCCCTGGGTTTTTCGGCCAGGAACATGGACAGGCCGCGATAGCCGGGCTGGTCGGGATTGCTGCGCGCCAGCAAGGTCATCATGTCGACGCGGGCCGCGTGCGTAATCCAGGTCTTGTTGCCCTGGACTTTGTAGACATCACCGTCGCGAATGGCGCGGGTGCCGACGCTGCCCAGGTCCGAGCCCACATTGGGTTCGGTGAAAACGGCGGTGGGCAATATCTCGCCCGAGGCGATCTTGGGCAGCCAGTGCTGGCGCTGTTCCTCCGTCCCGCCGTGCAGGATCAACTCGGCGGCGATTTCGGATCGGGTGCCGAGGGAGCCGACGCCGATATAGCCCCGGCAAAGCTCCTCGGAGACCACGCACATGGCGGTCTTGCCCATGCCGTGGCCGCCATATTGTTCCGGGATGGTCAGGCCGAAAACGCCCATTTCGCTCATTCCGTTGACCACGTCCATGGGGATCAGTTCGTCGCGCATATGCCAGCCATGGGCATCGGGGGTGACGTTTTCCTCGGTGAAGCGGCGGAATTGATCGCGCACCAGTGATAGCGTCTCATCCAGGCCCAGCTCGCCAAATTCCGCACCGCCGGCGGCCTCGACCAGCATGAGAGCCAAACGGTCACGCCCGGCCTGGGTGTTGCCCTGGGCGATCAGGCGCTCCACCGCATCGCTGCGAAAGGCCGCCATGTCGTCTGCGTCAAGGCCCAGGTCATGGGGCCGCACCACTTCGATCTGGCTCATGGCAATGCCGTTGGCCATTTCCGTCAGATAGCCGCCGAAACCCAGTTGCAGCAACAGTTGCTCCAGGCCGCCGAACTTGCCGTCCTCTGATAATTGCCCGGCCCAGGCCAGGCTTTGCCGAAGGGCCTCGTTATAGGTCGCCAGCCAGGCCAGGCCATGCACGGCGAACTGCTGTTGTTCAATCAGGCCGGCGTCAACAGCACCATCTTTCGAGACCATGGCGCGGACGCCTTGGCGGGCCCGCGCCAACAGATCATCCGCCGCCCCCAGGGCCGATTGGCAAAGCGGTAACAATTCCTCGACAGCGATGACGTCATCCCGGGCGTGGGCAGCTTGCATGAT
>CAYWYB010000516.1:0-1849 GCA_964462145.1 uncultured Rhodospirillaceae bacterium | reverse complement strand
GATCACCCAGCCGTTCGCGGCCAAGGATGGCCGTTGGTTTCTGCCGCACTTTGGCATTGCGCACCTGAAAGACCGGGTGCTCGGCGTGCTGAAGTGTGAGGGCACACCGGAAGCCGTGACGCGGGCGGTAGCGCAATGGGATGCTCAGGATCTGGAGGATGCCATCGCCGAGGCCCGGGCTTGCGGCGGCATGATCCGTAGCCGGGAGGAATGGCTGGCGCATCCGCAAGGCCAAGCGCTGGCCGCCCAGGCGGTGGTGGAGATCGAGAAAATCGGCGACAGCGAGCCCGAGCCGTTTTCAGCTGGCGGCCCGGCCTTGGACGGTATCAGGGTGTTGGACCTGACCCGTATCCTGGCCGGGCCCGTGGCGGCGCGAACCTGTGCCGAACATGGCGCGGACGTGCTGATGGTGGGCGCCAGGGGCCTGCCGCAGATCAAGAATTTCGTGGTCGATCTCTCCCACGGCAAACGCAGCTGCTATCTGGATCTCAACGAGAGAGAGGAGGCGGAACAACTGCGGCAACTGGTGCGCGGCGCAGATGTCTTCTCCCAGGGTTATCGCCCCGGCACGCTGGCAAGCCGCGGCTTTGGTCCGGACGAGCTGGCCGCACTTCGTCCTGGCCTGATTTACACCTCGATCAATTGTTACGGCCAGCAGGGCCCGTTCAAGGATCGCGCCGGTTGGGAACAGGTGGCCCAGTCAATCACGGGCATCTGCCATGAACATGGCGAGGAGAGGCCGACCTTATTACCGATCCCGGCCTGCGACTACACCACCGGGTATCTGGGCGCCTATGGCACCTTGCTGGCCTTGGCCCGCCGCGCGGTCGAGGGCGGCAGCTATCACGTCAAGGTTTCGCTCTGCCAGTCCGGCATGTTCCTGCAACGCCAGGGGCGGGTGGATTACGAGCAGGCGGAGATGGGCCACACGGGCGAGGAATATACGTCGCTGCAAATGGCCTCGAACACCGCCTATGGCCCGATCCGTCATCTGGCGCCGGTGTTGAAATTTTCCGAAAGCAAACCTGGCTGGTCGCGGCCGTCGCCGGCCCTGGGATCAGACCGGGCCGAGTGGCTGAATTAGAGGAATTTATATGTCAGAGACAAACAGTCTGGTCCAAAGTGAAGTAGACTTTGACCGGGACGGCGCCCAGCATGGCTTTCTGCGCCTGCCTTATTCCGTGCACCGTTCCGCCTATGGCTGGATCCCCGTACCCATCGTGATGTTGAAGAACGGCGACGGCCCCACGGCCCTGGTGATCGCCGGCAATCACGGCGATGAATACGAGGGCCAGGTCACCCTGACCAAATTGTGCCGGGAACTGGCGGCGGAGGATATCCAGGGCCGCCTGATCATTCTGCCCATGGCCAACTATCCCGCAGCACACGCGGGCCTGCGCACCTCGCCCTTTGACGAGGGCAATCTGAACCGCAGCTTCCCCGGCGATCCCGGCGGTACGCCGACGGAAATGATCGCGCATTACATCGAGGAAGTCCTGATGCCTATGTGCGATTATTTTTTCGATCTGCATTCGGGCGGTTCCTCGTTGCGCTATCCGGCCACGGTGTTGCGCAAGAGGGGCGAAACACCGGAACAGGAAGCCGCATTGGAAGCATTGCAGCTGGCCTTTGACGGCACTTACGGTTTTATCTTTGGCCGGCCGGGCGACCCACGGGTATCCAGTGCCGCGGCCCGGCGCAAGGGCGTCCTGGGTCTGACCACGGAACTGGGCGGCGCGGGCACCGTGACGCCGGCAATCCTGGCCCTGGCCGAACGCGGCGTACGGCGGCTGTTACATCACATCGGCGTCTTGCCGGGCTATGAACCTGATGCGGTACGCGGCACCCG
>CAYWYB010000515.1:0-1872 GCA_964462145.1 uncultured Rhodospirillaceae bacterium | reverse complement strand
AATCGGGGCACTTTGGGCGGGTCCATCGCCAATAATGACCCGGCGGCGGATTATCCCGCGGCCCTGTTGGGCCTGGGCGCCACCATCACCACCAATCAGCGTGACATTGCCGCCGATGATTTCTTCACCGGTCTGTTCGAAACCGCGCTGAACGATGGCGAGATCATCAAAAGCGTGACCTTCCCGAATGCCACGAAAGCCGCCTATGCCAAGTTCCCCAACCCGGCGTCCCGTTATGCCATGGTGGGTGTGTTCGTGGCCCAGGCCGCCGATGGTGTCCGCGTTGCCGTCACCGGTGCCACGGAATGCGCCCATCGCGGCCCCAACCTGGAAGCCGCTCTGTCGGCCAACTGGTCGGCGGATGCCCTGGATGGAGTCAACATTCCAGTCGACCGCATGAACAGCGATATTCATGCCGGTGCGGAATACCGCGCTCATCTGGTGGTCGTCATGGCGAAACGGGCCGTGGCTGCTGCTGGTTAGGGCGATCAATCGAAGCTCTTGTATGGGCGGAGGGGCTTTGGCCTCTCCGCCTTTTCTTTGTCTGGGAAAAGACCTAGTTTGCCACCTATGAACACAGCTATTCCAAAAGATATTGATGCCACCCTGGATCTATTGACCAGTGGCAACTACATCGCAGACCGTAGTCTGGCGACGACGCTGTTCCTGGCCCTGAAGATGGGCCGGCCCCTGTTTCTGGAGGGGGAAGCGGGCGTCGGCAAGACTGAAATCGCAAAAGTGCTGTCGGAAACCCTGTCCCGGCCTCTGGTGCGTCTGCAATGCTATGAAGGGCTGGATGTCGCCTCCGCCGTCTATGAATGGAATTACGCCCGGCAGATGATCGAGATCCGCCTGGCCGAGGCCAGCGGCGATATTGACCGCGAGCGCCTGGGCCAGGACATCTTCCGCAACGAATTCCTGATCAAGCGGCCCTTGCTGCAAGCCTTGGAAGTGGGAGCCGACGGTACGGCGCCGGTGCTGTTGATTGACGAGTTGGACCGCACCGACGAGGCGTTCGAAGCTTATTTGCTGGAAGTGCTTTCGGACTTTCAGATCACCATTCCCGAAATCGGCACCATCGCCGCTGCTCAGCCGCCCATCGTCATCGTCACCTCGAACCGCACGCGGGAAATCCACGACGCCTTGAAGCGCCGCTGCCTGTACTATTGGGTGGATTACCCGGACGCCGAGCGCGAGCTGGCGATCCTGCGCACCAAGGTGCCCGGTTGTGAGGAAACCCTCAGCCGCCAGGTGGTGGCCTTTATCCAGCGTCTGCGGGAGCATGATCTGTTCAAGCTGCCGGGTATTGCCGAGACCATTGATTGGGCCACGGCGCTGACGGAATTGAATAAGATCGTGTTGGAGCCCGAGACCGTGGACAACACCCTAGGCGCCATATTGAAGTACCAGGATGATATCCAGAAGATCCAGGGCAGCGAGGCCGCCAAGATCCTGGAAGAAGTAAAACACGACATGGCGGCGAGCGGTTCCTAAGGCGGCGCCATGAACAGCCCGGCTGACAACATGCCCCGCGATGACGACGGCAACCGCTTGGCCGAAAACATCATGCATTTTGCCCGTGTCCTGCGCGCCGCCGGCCTGCCGGTGGGGCCTGGCAAGGTTTTGGATGGCGTGCGCGCGGTGATCGCCGCCGGTGTCGGCAGCCGGGAGGACTTTTACTGGACACTATTCGCGGTTTTCGTCAACCGCCAGGACCACCGCGAGATATTCGATCAGGCTTTTCACATCTTCTGGCGTAATCCCCGCATTCTGGAACGCATGCTGCATATGCTGATGCCTCAGGTCGAGGTGGAGATGGATCAGAGCCAGAACGATGCTGTCTCCCGCCGGGTGGCCGAGGCCCTGGCCAAG
>CAYWYB010000514.1:0-1879 GCA_964462145.1 uncultured Rhodospirillaceae bacterium | reverse complement strand
ATTGCGGCGCGGCTGGACCACGGGCGCCTGCGCCACGGCGGCGGCCAAGGCGGCCTATGGCGCGCTTTTGCATGGCGAATTTCCCGACCCCGTGGAAATTACCCTGCCAGGCGGCCGCACGGTCGCCTTTTGCCTCTGCCGCGAGGAGCTTGGCACGGATTACGCCTTGGCGGCTGTGGAAAAAGACGCCGGCGATGATCCCGACGTGACCCACGGCGCCTTGATCCATGCCCGCGTGCGCCGCCGCCCGGATGATGGTGCCGGCATCCGTTTTCTCGCGGGCGATGGCGTCGGCACGGTGAGCAAGCCGGGCCTTCCCATCGCGGTCGGACAGGCAGCGATCAACCCGGTACCCCGCGCCATGATCACTGGCGCATTGACCAGTCTGGCGAAAGCCGCCGGCATGGCGGCTGATCTGGACGTTGAAATCTCGGTGCCCGGCGGCGAAGACATGGCGGCGCGGACCATGAACCCGCGCCTGGGCATTTTGGGCGGCATATCCATACTGGGTACGACGGGCATTGTTATCCCCTATTCCTGCGCCGCCTGGATTGCCTCCATTCACCAGGGCATTGATGTGGCCCGCGCCGCCAGTCTGCGCCATCTGGGTGCCGCGACCGGACGCACCTCGGAGGCGGCCTTGCAGCGCCATTATGGCTTCGATGACAGCGCGCTGATCGACATGGGCGACTTTGCTGGCGGCATGTTGAAATATCTGCGCGATCACCCCGTTGACCGCTTGTCCCTGGCGGGCGGCTTCGCGAAAATATCAAAGCTGGCGGCGGGCCATATGGATCTGCATTCCAAGCGTTCCCAGGTGGATTTTGAGTGGCTGGCGACAGTTGCGGGGCCCGAGATCGCAGCCTTGTGCCGAACAGCCAACACGGCGGCCGAGGTCCTGGACGCGGCGCAAGCGCAAGGCTTTCCCCTGGCGGACAAGGTTGCAGCACTAGCCCGGGACCAGGCATCGCGGATCTGCCGGGGTGCCGTAGCGGTTGAAGTTCTGATATACGACCGTACAGGCAAACTGGTAGGCAGAAGCGATGGCTGAGGGCAAACTGCTGATACTTGGTGGCACCGCATTGGCCATGGCGCTGGCCAGGGCCGTGGCGGAGCTGGGGCTGCCGGCTGTCTATTCCCTGGCTGGCCGCACGGCGGCGGCGCCGCTGCCGGGTATGGAGATGCGCAGTGCCGGTTTCGGCGGCGCTGCGGCTTTGACGGACTATCTGGCGGCGGAAAATATCCTGGCGGTAATCGACGCCACCCATGCCTATGCCGGGCAAATATCGGCTAACGCGGAAACCGCCTGCCAAAACGCGGGCCTGCCATTGCTGCGCCTGGAAAATCCGCCCTGGCAAAAGACCGCAGGCGACCAGTGGATAGATGTGCCCGACATCGGCGCGGCCCGTGATGCCGCCGCCGATATCGCCGCACGGGTTTTCGTCTCCACGGGCCGGCAGGGCATGGCGGCATTCGCCGATGATGGGCGCTGCTGGTGGCTGGCCCGGGTCATCGCGCCGGGAGATGATCTGCCTGCGCTGGCCAATGGCCGGTATCTCTTTACCCGCGGTCCATTCGCGGTGGCCGACGAACTGAACTTGTTGAGCATCCATGAAATCGGGGCGGTGATATCGAAGAACGCCGGCGGCACGGCGAGCCATGCGAAAATCGTGGCGGCGCGGCAACGGAAGCTGCCGGTCATCATGATCGAGCGGCCCAAAGGCGGAACGGCAGTGCGTGTCGATAGCGTCGATGCCGCCATGGCCTGGCTGCAAATCTGTCTGGTTTAGCCCATTTTCGATATTCATCGAGTCGCCAAGCCACCCGCTCCCCCTCCCGGCCACCCATAGGATCATATGCGTTGGGTGGCCGGGAGGGG
>CAYWYB010000513.1:0-1891 GCA_964462145.1 uncultured Rhodospirillaceae bacterium | reverse complement strand
ACGCCGGGGCGCAGGTTTTGCAGCACCACGTCCGTATCGTCATTGATCCGCCGGCGCAGCGCGGCCAGGTCGTCCGGATCCTTGAAATCAACGATAATCGAGGATTTGTCCCGGTTGATGGCCTGAAACACCGTCGCCGCCTCGCGCCAGAACGGCGGGCCCCAGTGCCGGGCATCATCGCCGCCATCAGGCCGCTCGACCTTGATCACGTCGGCGCCCAAGGCGGCCAGAATCCAGGTGCCATAAGGCCCCGAGACGTTACTGCCCAATTCGATCACGCGAATGCCCGCCAAAGGGAGCGGCTGGGCGGGGCTTGCTTGGTTCATGCTTTCAACTCCAGGGTGGCGTCGTCCAGGCAACCCTTTACCGCGTCGGAAGTCTAGTCGTCTAGTCCCGCCCGTCTGTCTGCGCGGAAGGCGTCTTGCTAATCAACATGAATATCTTGCAGCAGGCGCAAGATCGGCTCGGCGATGATGTTCAATATCTCCTACGCCTCCATGCCAAGGAACGAGACCCGACCCAATGGGCAGGCTTAATCAATTTGACAAACCTTGCGCATAAGGAGAAAGATGATGACAAATGATCGATAAAGTAATCATTTCGGCCATTGTGTTCGTGTCTATATTTATGCTGTTTTGCTTTATTTTCGACACGGGTGTTCCTAGGCCAAGACGGAAAAGCGCCATAGTTCGGACAATAGCCTTGTCTGCCATAAGCACGCTGTGGCCTTTCGTCATTACAGTACTGGCAGCTTTTTCTTCTCCACCCTTTCCTGGCCTTTTGGGCCTGATTTGTTTTGTGGGAATACTATATATTTCACCTATCATTGGATTTGCATGCATGGTTCCCTGTCTACGCTGGTTCATGCATCTAATTATTGCGACTAGTCGCGGCATTGAACCGTTAAAGGCGTTCATTAAGCAATCAATACCTGCGCCGCGATGGTTGTGGCTGCCAGCCATTGCTGGCTGGTGTGTTGGTATAATCTTTCTCATTATTAATGTTGATTTCGGAATTACTCAGTCTTTCTGGAAGCCATTGCTCTTTTTCTTTTTGTTCGTTTACTCACCCACGGCTACCTTTTTTTGGCTCCTGTCGACTGCGGTCCGATTAGCCCGCCGAACGATGGACCGCCTGCGTAGATTGCGTTCAGCAGTAAATTGGTAGCTTTTGACTGTTGTCTAGAAAACGCGGCCAGGTATTGAAAGCACTCGCCAAGAGCCACCCTTCCCCGTGTCCGATCTCCAGGCGTCTAGTTCTTGCCGGTCGGCAAATCCCTGAACGAACCCTCCTTGTCCAGGCGGACATCCTGCGGCAGGCCCAGAACCCGTTCGGCGATGATGTTGCGCAGGATTTCATCCGTGCCGCCCGCGATGCGATAGCCCGGCGATGACATGGTGCCGGTCTGGAACAGACCGTCCATGGCGACTTCGTCGGGATCGGTGATGATGCCCACCATCTCCTGCATCTCCATGCCAAAGAACGAGACGTCCTGGTATTTGGTGGCCGAGACCACCTTGTTGATGGAGCTTTCCGGACCCGGCGTCTCGCCCCGCGACATCGCCGTCATGGTGCGGAAATGGGAATTCTTCAGGCCCTGCTGGCGCACATACCAATCCGCCAGGCGGTCGCGCACCATGGCGTTGTCCAGGGCGGGGCCGTCTTCCAGCTCGGTCTCGCGGACCAGGGAGAAGATTTCATCGAAATCAGGCGGCGGCGCGATACCGACCGCGAAGCGTTCGTTCATCAACGTGGTCAGGGAGACTTTCCAGCCGTCGCCCACCGCGCCCAGTCGCTGGCTGTCGGGAATGCGCACGTCGGTGAAATAGACCGCGTTGAAGTTGGAGGCGCCGGACATCTGCTTGATGGGGCGGACCTCGACGCCGGGCGA
>CAYWYB010000512.1:0-1907 GCA_964462145.1 uncultured Rhodospirillaceae bacterium | reverse complement strand
AAATCTTTAGAAATGCTGAGAAATGGCCATGTCACGGCTCATAACCTGAAGGTCGCAGGTTCAAATCCTGCCCCCGCAACCAATTAAGCCCGTAACTTCAAACAGTTACGGGCTTTTTGATTCCACCGAAACATAAACATAATCGCCATGGATCGCTCATGGACTCATGAGGGAGCGAAAAATTGCGTGGAAGCAGGTGAAGCAATATAGCGTGTTATTGCGGTCATCTTTTCAGTCGCATCTATTGTGCTTCCGCCAAATCACCGGATCGTGCCCAGCCGGGACGTTCGAGCATGGAGTCGACCCGTACCCGCGCAGCGAGTTGTAACGCGCGACTTGCTGCTCGCTGACAATGGCGATTGTCTCCAGGTGCGCCGACAAGTGGATGTAGCGAAGCGCTGATCGGCTCCGTTCGATGTCGGCCAGCATGTGGCGCAGGCTGTCTTCCGTCACATTGCGCGCGTGGAACGCCTCGTCGAGAACCCGTTCGCGCGCGATCAGGCGCTCGCCCTCCTTGATCGCCTCCTCGCGCATCTTCTCGAATATCGCCTCGATCGCGGCGGTTTCGTCCGCGGAGAGCGGGATCTCGTCCTTGAGCTCCAACAGATGAGCGGGGCCAGGCACGCCGTTCAGCTCGGCCGCCTTGGCCAGTCCCCAGCCACCGCCGCGCCGTAGCTCGGCAATGTCGGCCTCAGACAGGCTCTTGATGTCTCTGGCCTCTTGACCGGAATAGGGCAACGGCTGCCCATGACCACCGTGTTGTGCATGCGCGCCGCTGGAAGCGAGCACCAGCGCAAGAACGACTGCTGTAGAGCTCGGATATTTCAAAGCAGGGACCTTCCTCATTGGATCGGGATTTTCCTTTATTGCAGATCGCTTCGCCATGGCACATGATAGATATCATGTGCCAATCTTTGACTGATCGACTTCGCGAACTTGCTCACTCAACAAACCATTTCGGCCCCGGGGAGTTACTGTTCCGACAAGGAGACGACGTGCTGTCGCTGCACCTGGTCGAAGAGGGCGAAATTCACCTTGTCCGCCACCAGGTCGATGGATTTGCCCTAACCCTTCAGCGTGCGGGGGCGAGGGCGATCCTCGCAGAGGCCTCGTTGTTTTCGGAGAGCTATCACTGCGACGGGGTTGCCATGAAGGCAGCCCAGACGCTTATGATTCCCAAATTGGAGATTCGCGCTCAAATGGCGCGAGACGCTTCTTTTGCCGAAGCTTGGTCAGCGTTTCTCGCGCGCGAAGTACAGTCGACCCGGCTACGAGCTGAAATCCTATCTCTGCGAACCGTCGCGGAACGCCTTGACGCCTGGATCGCATCGAACAGCGGGTGCCTGCCGGTGAAAGGCGAGTGGAAGACCATCGCTGCCGAGATCGGGGTAAGCCCCGAGGCGCTTTATCGTGAATTCTCGAAGCGGCGGAAGGAGCACGGTCGCTAACGGCGAAGAGCGCTCGTCCGGCAAACGATCACGATGTCAATGCCTCTAGCACAGGGCACTCCGGTGCGTCGTTGCCCGTGCCACCCATGGCGAATGTCAGGGAGCTGCATCAGCGAATGACATCTGAGAAATGGTCATAGGCATCCCACGGTTCTTCGTCATCGATATCTGCCACAGGTAGACCCTTCTCGAACTGCAGGAGAGAAACAGAGATGCCGAGGAGTTCCGAGAAGATCGTAAGTTCGCGAACCGGTTCGGATCCTCGGCTGAATGTCCATACGCCCGCAGGCAAGGCGATTGCCTGGTCATCTTCGGTGAATTGCGCCGCGGGGCCCAACGCGGCGATTGATCCATCGGGAATCGGCATGCCGGAGCGGACGAAGACACCGGTCTTGTAGGCCGCCGTGCTTGCGCGGCCCCAGAGGGCAAAGCCATCGCGCGCGACGACCATCGCCGCGC
>CAYWYB010000511.1:0-1977 GCA_964462145.1 uncultured Rhodospirillaceae bacterium | reverse complement strand
CCGCCGTGTCGGTGGTGCCACCTATCAGGTGCCCGTCGAAGTGCGCTCCGACCGCAGCCAGGCGCTGGCCATTCGCTGGCTGATCGCCGCCGCGCGGGCCCGCTCGGAAAACACCATGGTGGAGCGCCTGTCGGGCGAACTGCTTGATGCCGCGAATGCGCGCGGCACCTCCGTGAAGAAACGGGAAGACACCCACCGTATGGCGGAGGCCAACCGGGCCTTCTCTCATTACCGCTGGTAAATAGGCAACGGCCGCAATAAGGCGGCAATAAGGACGATTTGACGATGGCTCGTACCACACCCCTAGAGCGTTACCGCAATATTGGCATCATGGCCCATATTGATGCCGGCAAGACGACGACGACGGAACGCGTGCTCTATTACACTGGCCGCAGCCACCGTATTGGCGAAGTCCATGACGGCGCCGCCACCATGGACTGGATGGAGCAGGAGCAGGAGCGGGGCATCACCATTACCTCCGCCGCCACCACCTGCAACTGGCGCGACCACCGCATCAACATCATTGATACCCCTGGCCACGTGGACTTCACCATTGAGGTTGAGCGTTCCCTGCGGGTGCTCGATGGCGCCGTGGCGGTCTTCGATTCCGTCGCCGGTGTGGAGCCGCAATCGGAAACGGTCTGGCGTCAGGCGGACAAGTACAACGTTCCCCGGATTTGCTTCGTCAACAAGATGGACCGGACGGGCGCCGATTTTTACCGCTGTGTCGACATGATGGTCGACCGCCTTGGCGCGACGCCGCTGGTACTGCAGTTGCCGGTCGGCGCGGAAGCGGATTTTGCCGGTGTCATTGATCTGCTGAATAACGAGGCGGTTATCTGGCGCGACGAAAGCCTGGGCGCCGAATTCGACCGTGGCCCGATCCCTGAGGCCATGCAGGCCGATGCCGAGGATTACCGCGCCCGTCTGATCGAGACCGCGGTGGAGCAGGACGATGATGCGCTCGAAGCCTATCTCGAAGGCAACGAGCCGGACATGGAAACCCTGCAACGCTGCATTCGCAAGGGTACCTTAAGTGGCGACTTTGTACCGGTGTTCTGCGGCAGCGCTTTCAAGAATAAGGGCGTACAGCCGCTGTTGGATGGCGTGGTGGATTACCTGCCCGCCCCGACCGATCTCGCCGCCATGGTTGGTACCCATCCCGACCGCGATGAAGAGATCGTACGCAACAGCAGCGATGACGAACCATTTGCCGCCCTGGCCTTCAAGGTCATGACCGACCCCTTCGTGGGGTCGTTGACGTTTGTGCGTGTCTATTCCGGCGTTCTGGAAAGCGGCAGTACGGTTTTGAACAGCGTCAAGGGCACCCGCGAGCGGATTGGCCGTATGCTGTTGATGCATGCCAACAGCCGCGAAGACGTGAAAGAGGCCCGCGCCGGCGACATTCTAGCGCTCTGCGGCCTGAAGAATTCCACCACGGGCGATACGCTGTCCAATCCCTCGAACGTCGTGGTTCTGGAGCGGATGGAATTCCCCGACCCGGTCATCGAGGTGGCGGTGGAGCCCAAGACCAAACAAGATCAGGAAAAAATGGGCGCCGCCTTGAAGCGCCTGGCCGACGAAGATCCTTCCTTCCGGGTTACCTCGGACAACGAAAGCGGCCAGACCGTAATCAAGGGCATGGGCGAATTGCACCTTGAAATTCTGGTCGACCGCATGAAGCGTGAATTCAAGGTCGACGCCAACGTTGGCGCGCCGCAGGTGGCCTACCGCGAGACGGTTGGCCGTCCGGCGGATCTGGATTACACCCATAAGAAACAGACCGGCGGTTCGGGCCAGTTCGCCCGCATCAAGCTGGAGTTGGAGCCGGGCGAGCCGGGTTCGGGCGAGATCTTTGATAGCAAGATCGTCGGCGGCAACGTGCCCAAGGAATATATTCCAGGTGTCGAAAAGGGCATCTTCTCCGTCGCTGCCGGCGGCGTCTTGGCAGGCTTTCCTCTGATCGATTGGAAAATC
>CAYWYB010000510.1:0-2008 GCA_964462145.1 uncultured Rhodospirillaceae bacterium | reverse complement strand
ATAAGTACCCCCGCGAGATTGAATTCCGCGAAGCCCTGCCCAAAACCATCTCCGGCAAGATCCGCCGCGTCGAGCTAAGAGCGGAAGGAGAGGGTTAGTCGTTATGAAGGAGCAATGTTGTCGCTTCGTGCCATAAGCGGTCAGCTCGTCTACTTCATTGGCGGCACGGAATTGAGACTTCGCGAAGCTGCCGCACTCCAAAAGCGCGACTTTGTCGAAATGGAGCCAAATTGTATATCGCGTCAGAGGAAGGAGCCTGTATTCCTGCGGTAAGCATCGAGAAGTTCCGACTGATCGACCCCAATCGATATTCTGGTTGCCTATAATCTAAGGTCGGCCGCCGGCGATCCGGATATTCGCGCCGGCCACATACGTGGCTTTATCCGACAACAACCAGACAATCGCCTCGGCGATTTCCATCGGCTGACCCAAGCGGCCCATCGGGATTTTCCCCAACATATCGGAATCGGCCGATGGGACCATATCGGTCTGGGTCATGCCGGGAGCCACATTGTTCACCCGCACCCCTTCGCCCGCAACTTCCTGGCTGAGGCCGGCCAGCAACGAATTGACGCCACCTTTTGAGACCGCATAAAGCACACGCCGACCCGGATTGCCGATATAGGCCGAGCCGGATGACACGTTAACAATTCCGCCGCCGGCGCCGCCATATTTCGTCGACATGCGTTTGACCGCTTCGCGGCTACACAGCATCGGCCCAAGTACGTTTGTATGGAGGAGGGCGGTAATTTCGTCTGCTGCTAGATCATCGACCCGCGCCGAGCGTCCGTTGATGCCCGCATTGTTGACGAGGGCATCGAGGGTGCCAAGCTCTCGGTCGACAGTCTCGAACATGGCGACGACCTGATCTTCCTGGGCGACATCCGCCCGCACCGTAATTGCCCGCACGCCCGAGGCCCGGGCCTCGCCGGCGGCTTTTTCGGCTGCATCGCCATTGGCGTTGTAATTGACCGCGATATCGTAGCCTTCCTGCGCCAGGGCCTTGACCGTCGCGGCGCCGATGCCTCGACTACCGCCGGTCACAAGAGAAATTTTCCCCATTTTCATCTTTCCTTCCCTAGTCTTTGTGTCATTGCGATGAGTATTGACCGTTTTCGGCCAACCGGCACCCTGGAAGACGTTGGCGCGCCAAGACGTTGGTGTTTGTTAGTCTGAGTTCCGTCTGCAATGGGTCAACAGTGATCTGTAAGTATTTTCTGATGTTGTGCTCGAAGTTGGCGATAGAGCCGACATGGCATCAAATCCCGTTATGAACCTAACTTGCGCGAGACCCAAATAGCGGGGCGCAAATAGCGGCGTCGGGATCCGAACTGTTTCTAGGCCAACGCCCCACGCCCCCTACATCTCCAGTACCGCCTTGGCGATGATGCCGCGCTGGATTTCGTTGCTGCCGCCATAGATGGTCGCGGCCCGGCGCAACAGGCGTTCCTGCATCAGGCCAACGGTATAGTCCGGCCCGATGGGCGGCTCGTTGCGCTCCACATCCAACTCGTCGTTGGGATAGGGTGCCGCGTAGTGGCCGATGGCTTCGATCATCAGTTCGTTCAGGGTCTGCTCCACCTGGGTGCCACCGATTTTCAGGGTCGAGGCTTCCGGCCCCGGCGGCTTGCCCGCCTTCTCCTGGGCCAGAATGCGCAGCTGGGTGAACTCCACGGCTTGCAGGGCAACCTCCGCCTCGCTTAGGCGGGCGCGGAAGGAATCCTGTTCCAATACGCTGGCGCCGTCGGCTTGCTCGATACCTGCGATCTGCTTCAGGCGCTCCACCTTGCGCTTTGACTTGCCTACGCCGGCGATGCCCGTGCGCTCGTGGCCGAGCAGGAATTTGGCATAGGTCCAACCCTTGTTCTCTTCGCCGATGCGGTTCGAGATCGGCACGCGCACGTCGTCGAAGAACACTTCGTTCAGATAATGATGGCCGTCGATAGATATGATCGGTTTCACCGTGATGCCCGGCGTTGTCATATCGATTAGCAGGAAGGAAATCCCC
>CAYWYB010000509.1:0-2013 GCA_964462145.1 uncultured Rhodospirillaceae bacterium | reverse complement strand
CGCGAAATTGCGCGCCCTTGGCCACGTCGGCGCATTCCACCACGCCGCCGTGATCGCCCACGACCTTGGCTACCAGGGCCAGTCCTAGACCCGAACCCTGAGACTTGTTGGTGACGAACGCATCGAACAGATAGGGCATGATATCTTCCGCCACGCCGGGGCCATTGTCGTGGACCGCGATCTCGATGGGCAGCTTCATGCGGCTTTGACTGCCCTGAACGGACAGGCGCAGGCCATGGCGATAGGCGGTGCTCAGGGTTATCTCGCCGCCACTGGCGGGGGCCGCCTCGGCCGCATTCTTGATCAAATTCAGGAAAACCTGGACCAGTTGATCAAAGTTGCCTGACACGGGCGGGATCGAGGGGTCATAATTTTCCTGAAACCGTATGTGTTTGGCAAAGCCGCTTTGCGCGACCTGGCGGACCCGTTCCAGAACCCGATGAATATTGACCGGTTGCCTCTCGATCGGCTTGTCCGAGAACATTTCCATGCGCTCGACAATATCAACGATGCGGTCGGTCTCGTCACAGATCAGGCGGGTCAGAACCCGGTCATCGGGATTGGCATCCTGTTCCAGCAGCTGGGCCGCACCGCGAATGCCACTAAGGGGGTTTTTCACTTCGTGGGCCAGCATGGCCGCCATGCCGGTAACCGAGCGCGCGGCGCCGCGATGGGTCAACTGGCGGTCCATTTTCGAGGCGATGCTGTTTTCCCGCAAGGTCAGGACGATGCAGTCGGGCGCCTCGGCCATGGGCGCGGCGGTGATATCGACCAGGCGCGGGCCCAGGCGCGGCGTGGCCAAATCCAAACCGTATTCCGAGATCACGGCGGATTTTTGCCTGGCTTCATTAACCAATGCCTGCACCGGGCTGCCAAAGGGCAACAATGCGCTTAATCGGTCACGGCAAAGTTGGGCCGCACCGCTTTCGAAGAACTGCTCGGCACTGGGGTTGGCATAACGGATCGCGTCGCTTTCATCCAAGACCAGTACGGGATGGGGAAAGGTGCCCAGGATCATGTCCGATGAGATGTCCGGCAAAACAGCCATCACGCCGCCGCCCGCTCGATTGCCTGGTCATACAGCTGGTGCAGCTGTTGCATCACTGCCGCGCTGTCGCCCTGGCGCAGCACCGCCCGCCGTTCTTCCCGGTCGGCGCCGAGGCGTTCGAGATAGCGGTTGATATGCTTGCGCGCGATGCGCAGGCCCCGCCCTGGGCCGTAATGATCCAGAATGCCGCGATAGTGCGAAATCACCGTATCGCACTGGGTCGAGAGATCGGGATCAGGCAAACCATCGCCGGTTGCCAGGTAATGGCGGACCTGGGCCGGAAACCAGGGCCGGCCAAAGGCGCCGCGCCCGATCATCACGCCATCGGCGTTGGAGCGGCGCAGTATATCGCGGGCATCTTCAAGGCAGACCACGTCACCGTTGGCGATGATCGGAACAGTAACCGCCTGCTTGACCGAGGCAATAAAATCCCAATCCGCATGGCCGTCATAAAACTGGCAACGGGTACGTCCATGCACGGTGATCATGGCAATGCCGGCATCCTGGGCCCGGCGCGCCAACGAGGGCGCATTGCGCTGGTCATGGTCCCAGCCCGTACGCATTTTCAAGGTCACCGGAATATCCACCGCACCGACCACGGCCTCAATCAAATGCAGGGCCAGGGTTTCATCCCGCATCAGGGCGGAACCGGCGCTTCCCCCCACGACTTTCTTGACCGGGCAGCCCATGTTGATGTCAATCACGTCGGCGCCCTGATCCTGGCTCAGGCGCGCCGCCTGGGCCATGGGTTCGGGCTGACAGCCGGCCAGTTGCACCACGCGCAGGCCTTCGTCCGCCGCCCACGAGGCCCGCTCCTTGGAGATGCGGCCGCCGCTGACGACGCCGCTGGAGGCAATCATTTCGCTGACCGCGAAATCAACGCCAAAACCGCGCACCAGTCTGCGAAACGGCAAATCCGTTATGCCCGACATGGGCGCCAGGATCACGGGTTGATCCAGCTTGCT
>CAYWYB010000508.1:0-2016 GCA_964462145.1 uncultured Rhodospirillaceae bacterium | reverse complement strand
ACACCATGCAGGTTAACGGCTTTGGCTTTGGCGGTCAGAACGCTTCGCTGGTGGTCAGCCGCGACTAGGGCAACCGTTGGGCGCTATCGTCAGGCCGGCTTTTTGGGATATTGTGTAGGGTGGTTTTGAACCGCCCTGCGTTGCCGCATGAGCAAGGATCAATATCAAGGTGCTGCGATGATCCCCAGAAAACCTCTTGCCAATCTGTCGACCCACGACGTCACAAACATGCCGCCCCTGTTGGGCGACCAGGATCTTTGGCGCGATGATACAGCCTTGCGCGAGGGTATCGCGCGGGAGGGGGCCGCCTGGGCCGAGGATCAGCTGGCGGCATTCGGCAAAATCGCCGGGGCCGCCGAGACGTTCGAGAAAGCGGACGCCGCCAACCGTCATGGCCCTGAACTGCGCGCCTTCGACCGCCATGGTATGCGCATCAATCAAGTGGAATTCCACCCCGCCTATCACGATCTGATGGCCGTCGCGATCGAGAATGAAGTGCCCAGCTTCGCCTGGAACCACCCGCAACCCGGCGCCCAGGCCGCGCATGCCGCCCTGACCTACATGCTCGCCCAGCCCGAGGGCGGCGTGCTCTGCCCCATGGCCATGACCTATTCCGTCATCCCCGCGCTGCGCGGCACGCCCAGCGTCGGCGACGACTGGATCCCCAGGCTGCTGGCCCCTTCCTATGACGCGAGGGATATTCCCGTGGAGGAGAAATCCGGTGCCACCATGGGCATGTTCATGACAGAGAAGCAAGGCGGCTCGGACGTACGCAGCAATTCCACACGGGCCGTGGCCATCGGCGCCGATACTGGTCCGGGGGCGGCCTATCTTCTGACCGGGCATAAATTTTTCTGTTCGGCGCCCATGGGCGCTGCTTTTTTGACCCTCGCCTACACCGATGTGGGCCTGTCCTGTTTCCTGGTGCCCCGCTGGCGGCCCGATGGGGAGCGCAACAATCTCTCCATCCAGCGACTGAAGGACAAGCTTGGCAACCGCTCCAATGCATCATCGGAAATGGAATTGCAGGACACATTCGGCGTCATGGTCGGCGGCGATGGCCGGGGTGTCGCAACCATTCTGGAAATGGTCCAGGGCAACCGCTATTACTGCTGCGCCTCGTCCGCCGCCATGATGCGCCAGGGCCTGGTCCAGGCCCTGCACCACACCACCCACCGCGCGGCCTTTCAAAAGAAACTGATCCAACAGCCCCTGATGCGCAACGTGCTGGCCGATCTGGCCCTGGAGGCGGAGGCCGCCCTGACCTTGACCCTGCGTATCGGCCGCGCCATGGATGAAGCGGAGGGCAATGAAAGCGCCGCCGCCCTGGCCCGTATCGGCACGGCGGTGGGTAAATTCTGGATCACGAAGCGAGCACCGGCACATATCTACGAGGCCATGGAATGCCATGGCGGACCTGGCTATATCGAGGAATCCATCATGCCGCGCCTGTACCGCGAGGCGCCGGTCAACAGCATCTGGGAGGGCTCGGGCAATATCATGTGCCTCGACGTCCTGCGCGCCATGTTCAGGGAAAAAGCAGCCGTGCCCGCCATCCTGGCGGAGCTGGAGGCGGCGCACGGGGCCAACGCCGATCTGGATGCCGCCGCCGATCGGTTGAAGGACGAATTGGCGGATCAGAGCGACCTGGAACTGCGCGCCAGATCGATTACGGAGTTGATGGCCGTCACCTTGCAAGGCGCATTGCTGGTACGCCATGCACCTGGGGCAATATCGGATGCCTTCTGCGCGTCCCGCCTCGGCGCGCGCTGGACCGGCACCTACGGCGCGCTGCCGGCGGGGGTCGATTTCGACGCCATTATCACGCGTGCGGCGCCGGCGGAATAATAGCCGACTGCGGCATTTTGTTGTCTGGCGCGGACCCCATCACGCGGTTATATTGCCGCAGCTATTCAGGAAGACTACTTCCAAAATCAGGAGATCCCCATGAAAGAAGCCGTCATTGTTTCCACCGCCCGCACCCCGATCGGCAAGGCCTATCGCGGCGCCTTCAAC
>CAYWYB010000507.1:0-2024 GCA_964462145.1 uncultured Rhodospirillaceae bacterium | reverse complement strand
AATGATATCGGCGCCGGCGGCGACAAAGCCTTGCTGGATCTCCCGGACGATATCGGGACGGCTCATATTCAGTATCTCGGAGCAGTTCTCCTGGCCCCGGTAGTCGATCTCGATATCCAGGTCAGCCTGTTGCAGACGGCTGCCCATGGCGCCATCGCACAACAGCACTTCGTTGCGCAGATGCTCGAATAAATCACTCATGCGGACGTTCCTCCCAGGGCACTCTTTTGGCCACTCTCTTGGTCACTGCTTTGCGGCCGCAAGCCCAGGATGTGGCAAATCGCATAAGTCAGCTCGGCTCTGTTCAAGGTAAAAAAGTGAAAATCCATCACGCCCGCGGTTTGCAGCTTTCTGCATTGTTCGGCGGCGGTGGTGACGGCCACCATGCGGCGGGTTTCCTGATCGTCTTCCAGTCCCTCGAACAAATGCGCCATCCAGGTTGGCATGGTGGCGCCGCAGGCCTTGGCGAATTGCGCGGCCTGGACGAAGTTACTGACCGGCAGGATGCCTGGCACGATAGGCACCCAGATGCCGGCGGCGCGCGCACGCTCCAGAAAGCGCAGATAGATATCGGCGTCAAAGAAGAATTGCGTAATGGCACGGGTGGCGCCGGCATCGATCTTGCGTTTCAGATTATCCAGATCGGCATGGCTGGAAGGCGAATTTGGGTGCAGTTCGGGATAGGCGGCAACCGAAATCTCAAAATCCGCCACTTCCCGCAGGCCCGAGACCAGTTCGGCGGCGTTGGCATAACCGTTGGGATGCGGCTGATATTCCTGCCCCTCCGGCGCATCGCCGCGCAGGGCCACCAGATGCCGGATCCCCTCGTCCCAATAGCCCTGGGCGATGTCGTTGACTTCCCCCCGGCTGGCGCCGACGCAGGTCAGATGGGCGGCGCATGGCACATTGCCTTCGCCCTGAATGCGCACGACCGTGTCGTGGGTGCGCTGGCGGGTGCTGCCGCCCGCGCCATAGGTAACCGAGACAAAGTCCGGGCCCAGGGGGCGCAGACGCTCCATGGCCCGCCATAGCTGCTCGGCCATGGCATCGGTCTTGGGTGGAAAGAATTCGAATGAGACAGTCAACGGCCCCATACCGCTGGATGAAAACACCCTGCTATCGTGGATTGGTGGCATCATGACGGCGTATCCCCTTCGCGCTCGGCTAGCCAAATTACAACGGTCAAATGGCTCCCGGCCAATTCGACGGTTTCCCCTGCCCGCAGCTGGGCGCCAGCGCACCAGTCACGGATTTGTTCGCGCTCGAAACCCAGCCAACGGTGCTGATGTTCGCCGCGTAGAAATTCTTGATCATGGGCCGCGAAATCGACCACCAAAAGCTTGCCGCCCGGGCGCAGGGTCTGCGCCGCCTCGGCGATCACCGCGCCTGGTTCCTCGGCGTAATGCAGCACCTGATGCAACACCACGACATCGAATTCACCGCTGGGTAACTGCAGATTATACATATCCCCGTGGCGTACCTGACAGTGCCGATGGCCGGCCTCTTCCAACCTAGCGCGGGCGATTTGCAGCATTTCATGGGACAGATCAATGCCTGTTCCCCGCTTGATGCGCGGCGCCAGGACTTCCAGTATCCGCCCTGTCCCGGTGCCGATATCGAGGAAATCGTTTATCGGCGCATCGCCGATCGCATCCAACAGCGCCGCCTCGACCTCAGCCTCGGGCACGTAGAGAGAGCGGATTTCGTCCCAGCGTTCCGCATTGGCGCGGAAGTAATCCGCTGCCGCCGCCGCGCGGGTCTGCTTGATGGCGTCCAGCCGGCTCAGGTCACGCGCCAGAGCATCATCGCAAACAGGCACCAGATCGACCAAGGTACGGGCCAGATGCGCGCAATCAGAGGTATCGGCCAGACGATAATAGGCCCAGGTGCCCTCCCGGTGCCGTTCCAATAGACCGGCATCGCACAGCAGCTTCAAATGGCGGGAGACCCGCGGCTGGCTTTGCCCCAGAATTTGGGTCAATTCCGTCACAGTCAGTTCCGCATGGGCGCACAGCGCCAACAGG
>CAYWYB010000506.1:0-2041 GCA_964462145.1 uncultured Rhodospirillaceae bacterium | reverse complement strand
GGTTAATCTACGCTCGCCAGCAATCTTGCGCCCTCTCATGAATAATTCGGGTTAGTAAACCTGTGGGTGAATTTCTCGCCCGGTTTTGAGGAAAGCCCGTGCAACAAGAGCGAAAAAAATCGAATCTATATATGTATCAAATGCTTGCAGTTAATTTTTTCCTAAATTACTGTAACGCCGCTTATGGTGAGGGTAGAACACATAGCGTTGGAAAAGATCCAAGACCCGATGTTGGGGACAGCGTTGCAGCGTTGGTACCAGCTTTGTGGTCAAGGGGGGCTTTATCGGCGGGAAGAATTAGGATTCGGGCCATTGGTTGGTGCGCCTGAAATTCTCAATGGGCGCTCGTCTGTTGTTGCCACTGATGCGGATGATCCACTGAACTATGTGTTCGCTTTTTATGGCGATGACTTCAACGTCTACGATGACCGCAGCTTCGTGGCCCGGCGCCTGCGCGAAATCCCTGAACAGGATGTGGTGACGGTGATTGCCAGCTGCTTTAGTGAGGCGATCACGGCACGGGAACCCCTGGCCCACCGTATTTCAGGCGTCTTCAATTCTATCGACATCACCTACGACCGGATCATTTTCCCGACCGTCAATAAATCGGGTGGCGTTGACCGGTTGGTCACGTTATCAGCCGAAATCAGCCGCGGTTAATCGCTTTTTCCTCCTCTTATCCCGGTGTATTGACCCACAGGGTCATTTCGCGCATCAGGTCGGCCCGGCTGTTATGCAGAACCCAAAAATCAATCCGTTCACCGGAACCCGCGCGCCACAAGGTCGCGCCGAAATCCATGTGGTAATAGCGGTAGGTGCGTAGGGCCACACCCTTTTCGACAAAGTCCGAACGAACCATCGAGAAGCAATAGTCCACGTCGAAATCCTGCAGCATCTTGGCCTGGGACAACATGATGGTCATGGTCGATATGGCCTGGCCCCGAACCTTGGGATGGACCCAGCCGCCGCCGCAATAAGCTATATTGCCGTCGATATGGCCAAGCCCTTCCGTGAACAGATGCAGACTTTCCTTGCCTTCATCCTTGGTGCCGTCATAGAGGAAACGTCCCGCGTTGATCATGTCAACCAAACGCGTTTTGGGCCAAATGCGTGCGGCCGAGCATGACACCACATCGCCCTCGTCATCCCGGACGGCGACCCAAAAGGCGTTTTTCGGCCCCAGGGTATTATGGTCGGGATCAGTCGGCGCGACCCGCTTGTCATGCCACGCGGGCGCCTCATCGACGATGCGGCCATATTCCTCGAAATCGGTCTCAATCGTGGCGACCAAGTCATTCAATAGCAGCTGCCGGCCAATATTCGCCTGCACCCGTGCAAGAAGGTTCCGCATCTCGCCCCTCTCGTTTGAACCATTCCGAGGTGAGCTGTCCTTGACCAATCGTTCTGATACAATATTCACTGTTACTTGCCCACCCATCTCTCTACCAGATATTGTAGAGGTCCAGCCTGGGGCTACAAGCAAGCCGTTTAACCTTTTGTATTATAACGTTTTATCTAATACCGGCTTGGGTTTGCCGGGGTGGTTTTGCAATCGAATCGATGCCCGGCGCCTGCTTCCCCTTGAGCTAATTCACCAGCTGTTCCGGCGGAATGGCGTACAAGGGTTCGGCACCGGCCGTGATGGCGGCCAGCAGGGCGGGTGCCTGGGGCAGAATTTGCTCGCCATAGAAGCGCGCCGTCGCCACCCGGCCGGCCAGGAAAGGCGTGTCGGCACCCGGTTGCTCCGCCAGGGCGGCAGCGGCCAGGGCGCCCTTGGCCAGCAGATAGCCGCCGACCGTCATGCCGAACATGCGGA
This sequence comes from uncultured Rhodospirillaceae bacterium, assembly GCA_964462145.1. Taxonomy (GTDB): domain Bacteria; phylum Pseudomonadota; class Alphaproteobacteria. Next base: position 225 of record CAYWYB010000506.1, on the reverse strand, counting down.
GATACGGCGTGGCGCCGGCGGCCACGGCGTTGGGGTCCGAAGCCATGCTTTCCAGTAACCAGCGCGAGGCTTCTTCCAGGCCATCCAGGGCGCTGTTCAAATTGGCGCGCATTTGGGCGAAAGCTTCGCCGCCCCGTGCCAATTCCTGGTCCAGGCCGCGCATTTCGCCCAGATAGCGCGTCACCACCTCGCCGCCCGCCATGGTCAGCTTGCACATGACCAGAT
>CAYWYB010000505.1:0-2044 GCA_964462145.1 uncultured Rhodospirillaceae bacterium | reverse complement strand
AGATACCGCGCGTCCTGTTCAAACCAGGTGGCCGCCATGAATAATGCGGGTTAGTTACAATGTCAAAAACCGTACTGATTGTCGAAGATAACGATCTGAACATGAAACTTTTTCATGACCTGCTTGATGCGCATGGTTACGACACCTTGCAAACAAAGGACGGCATGGAAGCATTGGCGATCGCACGGGAAAAACGGCCCGATTTGATTCTGATGGATATCCAGCTACCGGAAGTTTCCGGACTGGAAGTCACGAAATGGATCAAGGAAGATGACGAATTGAAGTCTATTCCGGTGGTTGCCGTCACGGCCTTTGCCATGAAGGGCGACGAGGAAAAGATTCGCGTCGGCGGATGCGAGGCCTATATCGCCAAGCCAATTTCAGTGCAGCTGTTTTTGGACACCGTCAAAAGGTTCCTCGAGTAGGGTTGGGAGTTAGCTCGGACAATGACAGCGCGAATCCTAGTCGTCGATGACGTTCTGCCGAACGTCAAACTCCTGGAAGCCAAGCTCTCCAGAGAATATTACGACGTTTTAACGGCGATGAACGGGCCCGATGCCCTGGAAATCGTCGAACGGGAAGTGCCTGATATCATCCTGCTCGACGTCATGATGCCCGGCATGGATGGTTTTGAGGTCTGCGAGCAGATCAAGGCTAACCCGAATCTCATGCATATTCCGGTGGTCATGGTCACGGCACTGTCCGACACCTCGGACCGGGTGCGCGGCCTGGAAGCCGGCGCCGATGATTTTCTGACCAAGCCCGTCAACGATATCGCCCTATTCGCCCGCGTCCGCTCCTTGATCCGATTGAAAATGATGATGGACGAGTTGCGCCTGCGGGAAGCGACATCAAGCAGCTTCGGCATGGCGGAATCGGAAGAAGATGATCTGGACGTCAGCGGCGGCCGCGTCTTGGTGGTCGAGGACCGGGAAATCTACGCCCGCAATATCAACCAAGCCTTGGGAGACAAACATACGGTTAACATGGCGGTCAGTGCCGATGAGGCAATAGATGCGGCAAAGACCGGCAATGTTGATCTGATCATCGTCTCACTGTCCCTGCAGGATACTGACGGTCTGCGGCTGTGCTCACATCTCCGGTCCATGGAAGAAAGCCGGCAGATGCCGATCCTGATCCTGGTCGATGATACGCCCGATCAAATGGAGAGCCTTGTCCGAGGCCTTGATCTTGGCGTCAACGACTATCTGATCCGCCCGGTCGATCAGAATGAACTGATGGCCCGTTGCCGAACCCAACTGCGCCGCAAGAAATACGAAGATCGCTTGCGCTCCAATTATCACCTCAGCATGACCCTTGCGGTAACCGACCCGCTGACTGGTCTGTACAATCGCCGATATCTGGAATCCCACCTTGAAAACCTGATGCAGCGCGCCAGCCAGGAAGATAAGCCGGTTGGCCTGTTGGCGTTCGATATCGATCATTTCAAGGTAGTCAACGATACCCACGGCCACGCCGCCGGCGACGAAGTACTTAAGGAATTTGCGGCGCGGGTGAAACGCTGTGTCCGCTTTATTGATTTGGCCGCCCGTACGGGAGGCGAGGAATTCGTGGTGATCATGCCCGATTCAACGCGCGACACCTGTATGAATGTTGCCGAGCGCCTGCGCGAAGCCATTTCCGAAAGTGCGGTGTCCGTGCCTGAGCAAGGGATTGAAATTCCCATTACGGTTAGTATCGGCGTCACCATATCCCAAGGTGCCGCAGACAGCCCGGCGAATATTATGCGCCGCGGTGATGAAGCGCTTTATGAGGCCAAGAACAGCGGTCGAAACCGCGTTGTCTGCGACGTAGCGGATGCGCCCGTGGCGAGCGCGCAAGGGGCGTGAGGCGTATTTCCGCACAAATGAATTTTTAAGAGCATTTATTGACCAAGGTGGCTTGGAGCCCAGGGTGGCAAGCCCCTCGCAGAGTGCTCCTATTGCCCTGTCATCGATAAAAGTACGGTGGAGTAAACCCAGATGGTAGATCTAGCCCGCATTATTCATGGCGGCCACCTGGTTTGAACAGGACGCGCGGTATC
>CAYWYB010000504.1:0-2047 GCA_964462145.1 uncultured Rhodospirillaceae bacterium | reverse complement strand
GGCGGTGAAACAGGCCTCCGCCGCCAGGTATTTCGCAGCATTGGCCTCGGCGCCGCAGGGTTTGCCCGCGTCATACAGGGCGGCAGCTTTCCAGACCACGGCGTCGGCGGCTTCCAGATGGGCCCAGGCGGCGGCCAGAGGATGCTGGATCGCCTGGTTCTGGCCGATGGGCCGGTCAAAGACCACCCGCTCCTTGGCGTAGTCCACTGCCTTGCGCAGGGCGGCGCGGCCCAGGCCGACGGCTTCCGCCGCCACCAGGATGCGTTCGGGGTTGATGCCGTCGATCAGGTAATAGAAACCCTTGCCCTCCTCACCGATGCGGTCGGTCTCGGGCACCGGCAGGTTGTCGTAGAAGGTGGCGTTGGAATCGACCGCCTTGCGGCCCATTTTCTCGATCACCTGGGCTTCGCAATAGTCCCGGTCAAAGTCGGTATAGAACATGGTGATACCGTCCATGGGCTTGGCGCTGTCCTCGCGCGCCGCCGTGCGGGCCAGAAGCAGTATCTTGTTGGCTGTCTGCGCCGTGGAAGTCCACATCTTGCGGCCATTGACGATATATTTCTCGCCATCCCAGACCGCCTTGGTCTCGATCCGGGTGGTGTCCAGGCCGGCATTGGGCTCGGTCACGCCAAAGCAGGTGCGGTCCTTGCCCGCTATCAGCGGCGGCAACAGGCGGTCTTTTTGTTCCTTCGTGCCATGCACGACGATCGGGTTGGGGCCGAATATATTGATATGCACCGCCGAGCAGCCGGAAAATCCGGCCCCGGTTTCGGCGATGGTCTGCATCATCAGCGAGGCTTCGATCACGCCCAGGCCAGAGCCGCCGTATTCTTCCGGCATGGCGATGCCCAGCCAGCCGCCGTCGGCCAAATCCTTGACGAAATCCTCGGGGAATTCACCGTCCGTGTCGCGGGCCAGCCAATAGGCGTCGTCATATTTTTCGCACAGCTTGGCAATGGTATCGCGCACTGCAATCTGGTCGTCGCTAAAGGAAAGATCCATCATACTTCCGGACGCCGCCGGCTCCCTACATTCTGCTACATTTGCGCCCTTTATAGCTGATCAAGACGTACGTGGCATAGGGGCGCATTGACGGTTGCCCGCCAGGCCGGGAAAATACATCCAGGCCTGTCCATAACTGGGCGGGAAAGGAACTGATCATGAAAAAAGTTCGTCTGCTTTTGCTTTGCCTTTTGGCGGCACTACCGGGTTATGCCGCCGCCGCGGATTTGCCCCGGAACGAGCAACCAATGTACGGCAATGAAAAACTGCCGCCCGAACAGCAGCGGGCAAACGATGCATTTCTGGGCAAATTCGCCGAGCCCACATGGCCGCTGATGTCGAACAAGGCGGTGGATTTAGGCTGGCGGGCCTTGAGCAAGAACGATCCGGCCAAGGCCATGCGCCGTTTCAATCAAGGCTGGCTGTTCAATCCCGACAATGGCCGGGTCTATTGGGGCTATGCGGTTACTTTGCAGGTCAGGGACCAGAATTTGACCGGCTCGATCGAAATGTTCGAGCGGGCGCGCAAATTAATGCCGAAAGATCCGGACCTGTTGACGGATTATGGCCGCATTCTGGAAGGTGGCGGCCGATATCAAGACGCGATCGCTAAATTCAAGGCGGCCCTGGCCATGGACGAAAAGATCCCGCCCGCTTATTACGGTCTGGTTCGGTCATACTTGGGCCTGAAGGATATTCAAGGGGCCGCGCATTATGCCAAGGTGGGCCGGGAATTCGGCATTCCTTTGTCGGATCGCGAGATCGATGAATTGCAGCGGCTTGCGGGTAAACAGCGTGAATGAGGAGAGATTGGAATGAAGGACGGCGTGATCAAGACCGGTGAAAACCGCTATCAGGAGACCTTTGGCCGCTATTACGAGGATTTCACGGTTGGTGATATCTACGAGCATCGCCCGGGCCGGACCATCACGGAAGCCGACAATACCTGGTTTACCTTGTTGACCATGAACCAGCATCCCCTGCATTTTGACGCCGAATACGCCAAACATTCCGAATTTGGCAAACCGATCGTCAATTCCGCTCT
>CAYWYB010000503.1:0-2069 GCA_964462145.1 uncultured Rhodospirillaceae bacterium | reverse complement strand
AGCATGATTTGCGTCGCTTCCTGTTGGTCCTTGTTAAAATAACGCTCCAGGACATGGACCACGAATTCCATGGGCGTGTAATCGTCGTTCAACAACAGCACGCGGTACATGGACGGTTTCTTCGTCTTCGGACTGGTTTTGGTGACAACATCCGTGCCCCCGCCGCCCGGTCCGCCATCATGTCCGCCGCCGCCCTGGTCATCGTCTTGCCCGCCGCCAGCCAGCCTGGGTTCAGCACCATAGATGACAGCCATGCCGACGTTCCCGTCAGCGTCACATCCTACCATCCAGTCCTGACCGCTAGGGTCGCTCATGCCCACTGGGCCTCCTAACCGCGTTCCAGCCTACTCCGGTCATTAAAACCCGGAGCAAATCACGCCACCTTTCTATCATATCGGCCATTTCCACCATATTGGAAGGGGCTAAACACCACGATAATAGATTGGAGGTGTTTAAAAAAAGGCAAAAAAAAGCCCGGCAATGTGCCGGGCGCCCAAGGGATCAGAAAAATGGCCATAGAAAAAGGGCCCGGCGGGAGGATCCGGGCCCTTCTCTATAGCGCCCAGCTTCGAAAAGCTGGGCGGCTATGCGGCCATTAGGCCGCGTTCTTGCGCCATTTCTCCACCGAAGCGGTGAATTGGGCGTTGATCGGTTCGGCGGTCTCCTGGGCAACCTTGGTCGCCAGTTCACCAACCTTGGTGCCCTGGGCCATCAGGCCGTCGAAGCTGCCGCGCGCATATTCGCTTTGCAGTTCCATGGCTTCGTTCAGGGACTTGGCACCTAGAATCGCCTTCGTCGCCTGCACGTTGCTGTCCAGCATCTGCTTGGCAAAGTTCATCCATTGGCCACTGATGGCTTCCATGCCCTTGCCGTAGGCGGCACTGGCATCGTTCCAGGCGTCCATGTTCTGCTTGCCGCTATCGGCCAGTTCGCCATAGCCCTTGAACATTTCCTCGGCCTTCTCACGCATGCCGCCGAAAGCTTTCTCATAGCCCTCGGTGCTGGCCTTGGCGAAACCGCGAAGGGCTTCCTGGCTGGCGGCGGCGATGGCTTCGGCGGTCTTAGCCGCATCAGCCTGTTTGCTGTCTTGCTTGGTGCTCTTGCTGGTCATATTCAAAATCTCTCTTTTGGTTGGCCTCTGCCCGGCGGGGGAGATCCGCTGTAAATTCGTTATGCTGCAATGCAACATGAGGTGAAAATAGGGATCTTTAGCTGTTTGTCAATAGAAATTTTGTGCGATGCAACATAATTTTTTGCGCTGCAACGACATCTGCTGAAAATGTGGAAAAAAAGACAACTGGGCAGGCCAGGCCGGGAAAATACAACGGCACCATCGAATAGATTATCCATCACATTGGCCGCGGGCAGTAAATGGATGTGGGGAAAAGGAAATTACGATTGCTAAAATGCGATTTGTTTACCTATTATTGACCATGATTCGTTTAACGTAATAATGGATTTCATAACTGTTGGACAGCCCGTGCCGCATTTATTCATCGCGCAGAACGCCAGGGTCCCGTGACCATTCGTGAGATTATTTCTTGGCGGCCTGCAATGCCAGGGCGGCCACGGCTATCCACAAGGGCTGTTGTTGGCTTCGCCGCTTTACTGTTTTTGGCGGCAGCCCTGACACAACCCGCCTCGGCGCGGTCTCGTTACGCCGAAATGGTGGTGGATGGCGAAAATGGCCGAATTCTTGTTGCCCGCAACGTAGATGCCCGCAAATATCCTGCTTCGCTGACAAAAATCATGACGCTTTACATGGTGTTCGAGGCGCTGGACAACGGCAAGCTGAAGCTGGAGCAGCGCTTGAAGACGTCGCGCCGGGCGGCGGGGCAACCGGCCTCGAAACTGGGGCTGCGACGGGGTCAGACAATTACGGTGCGTCAGGCGATCCTGGCTCTGGTGACAAAATCAGCCAATGACGTGGCCACCGTGGTAGCCGAAGCGATTGGCGGGACGGAGTTCAAATTCGCTTTGTTGATGACCCGGCGGGCCCGGGACCTCGGCATGAGCCGCACCACTTTCCGCAATGCCTCCGGCCTGCCGAACCGCCGCCAGCTTTCCAC
>CAYWYB010000502.1:0-2093 GCA_964462145.1 uncultured Rhodospirillaceae bacterium | reverse complement strand
GGAGGAGCTCTCCGCCTCCATTCAGGAGATCGCCCGCCAGGTCGCCCATGCCTCGACGACTTCCAAGAGCGCGGTCGAGGAGGCCTCACGGGCCACCACGGAAGTGCAGGATCTGGCCGAAGCCTCGCAGCGGATTGGTGAAGTCGTTAATCTGATCAACGATATCGCGTCGCAAACAAATCTGTTGGCCCTGAACGCCACGATCGAGGCGGCGAGGGCCGGCGAGGCCGGCAAGGGCTTTGCCGTTGTCGCATCCGAGGTCAAGAACCTGGCGACCCAGACCGCCAAGGCGACCGAAGAGATCGCCGGTCAGATCAACGCCATCCAAGAGGCAACATCCTCGGCCGTTGGCGTCATCCAGGGGGTCAGCGAGACCATCAACAATATCAACGAGGTCGCCACCACCATCGCCGCGGCCGTCGAGGAACAGGGTGCGGCGACGGATGAAATCGCGCGCAATGTTCAGGAAGCGGCGCACGGTACTGACGAGGTCAACCGCAATGTGATCCTCGTCAACGGCGGTGCCGAAAAGACCGGTCAATCCGCTGATCAGGTTTTGCAGGCCTCGCGGCAGTTGTCGGTGCAAGCGGCGGCCCTGGGCAAGGACATTAAGTCGTTCCTTGACAACGTTCAGGCCGCCTGAGAAAGCGGCTCAACGCAAAACGCCGCCGTGCACCTGCCGGATATCCCGTATCCGGCAGGTGCACGGCGGTTGCCGTTCTATCGCATTCCTGACCCTTGTGCCAAATCCCCGGGCAATTCGACCACCTTGGAGGTTGGTTTGACGTAGACGCTGTGCATGCCCATCAGACGGTTGCGGCCCGGTTCGCCGCAGACGATCAGGTGTAGGATGTCCGGGCTGGGCAATAGGCGCACCGGTTCGTCGGGGCCGACCAGGAAGTCTTCCGGGAACATGCCCTTTTCGACCTTTTCCTCGATGGTAAACGCTTGCGCGAAGCTGTAACGGGTATGCCATTCCAGCTCGGCCCGGGTCACGGTGGCGTTTTCGTAGAGATAATTCCTCACGTCATCCTTGGTATAGCCCTCGTCGGCCAGGGATTGTGCGATGGGCGGGGTTATCAACAGGGTCACCATGTGGCGGAAACCGTCCGGCCCCCTTTCGGGCAGGCAATGCAGGATGGTCTTTTTGTAAAGCTCGCGGCAGAGCAGCTCCAAAGTGACCTGGGCGCCGCTTTTCTCGGACCTGCTGTGGGGTGCCGGCGGATAGCCCCAGATCATGGAGCCGCCGGCGGTGACGACGCTTTGTTCCGCATCGAAGCCGTGTTCCACATGGAACGGCTGCCAGGGGCTGGCGGCTTCGTTCTCGGCCAACGCAAACGGCAGCTGATAGCCAAAGGTGCCGAGATAGTTGCGGCCAGGGCGATAGCCCGCGATATTGCGTACGATCAGGCCCAGGGCCCGGCCAAGAGCAGGGTTCGGCCCGCGCGAAATCAACTGGCCCCGGGTTTCGATGCCCAGTTGCGCCACGATGGGCCCGTTAATCAGCAGATAGGGCACCAAGGTGCCCGTTGTGCCGATGTTGCCCAGATTATAATGCTCATCGCCAATGGCCTGTACGGCGGCGATCAGGATCGGCATATGTTCCGGCCGGCAGCCGGCCATGACGCCGTTGGCCGCAATATTGCGCGGCGTCGCGGCCAGGTTGGCTTGCGGCAATACGGCAATGACCTCGTCAGGGTCCCGCTCGGTAAAGCGCAGGAAGGCGGCAACGCGCTCGGGCGTGGGCGGGATGATGGCCAGGCCGTCCGACCATTCATTGCCGGCGAAATGCTCGTTGATCCGCTCCAGGCTGCCTTCGAACACCACCGCGTCGGGCGCGGCACCCGTGCCATCGGTCCGGGCCGCGCCATTGGCCGAGCCCGTAAGGCCATTGACGATCTGATCGAACAGCGATGTCCGGATAGTCTCTTTGATGTCGTCGGGGTTTTGGATGCCGATGGCGACGGGATATTCGGCCACGGCCAGATCGGCCAGGCCGTCGGCCTTGGCGGCCAGACGGGCGGCTTCCGTGAAGCCGGTGATGGTCACGGCGACCCCGGGGATGTTTTCTCGTTCCGCGTTAACTACCGACC
>CAYWYB010000501.1:0-2101 GCA_964462145.1 uncultured Rhodospirillaceae bacterium | reverse complement strand
ATTCCGTGCCATCGGTCAGGACCACGGTAATATCGTGGTAGTCTGGGTGGATATCTTTTTTCATTACACTGCTCCGTGAATTGCCGGGGGTGTATAACCAAACCAGAGGGCCGACGCAAGCCAAAGCTGAGGCAATAGCTTAAACAGTTGCCAGGCAGGCCTATCATTGTGCAGGCTGGGTACAATTGCTATACCCCTGCCGCAAGAGTCTGTCGCGGCATACCTTACTTTCAAAGGACTTTACGGATTGCGAAACATGGGCCCCGAAAACGAACGGGAAGAGCGGCGTAGCGTTGGCAATCTGCGCCGCATCCTACCCTTCATCGCACCCTATAAATGGACGGCGCTGGGCGCCGGCGTGGCGCTGGTGGTATCGGCCAGCTCCGTGCTGGCCATTGGCCAGGCGATCCGCCGGGTTATCGACCATGGTTTCGGCAGCGAACAGGCCCTGATCGATCAGTATTTTCTGGCCCTCCTGGGCGTCGTCGCCGTGCTGGCGGCGGCGACATTTGCCCGCTACTACCTGGTAACCTGGCTGGGCGAGCGCATCGTCGCCGATATCCGCGGCGCCGTGTACGGCCATGTCATCGGTTTGAGCCCCTCGTTTTTCGAGACCATGCGCACCGGCGAGGTGCTGTCGCGGCTTACGGCGGATACCACCCTGATCCAGACAGTGGTCGGCTCCACCGCCTCGATCGCCTTGCGCAACGTGTTGATGTTTCTGGGCGGCAGTGTCCTGCTGATTATCGCCTCGCCCAAGCTGACCGGCCTGGTCTTTGTCCTGCTGCCGGTGGTCATTCTGCCGATCATCATTTTTGGCCGCAAGGTGCGCCGGCTGTCCCGTGACAGTCAGGACCGGATCGCCGATATTTCAAGCTATGCAGAAGAAAGCCTGGGCGCGATCCAGGTGGTGCAGGCCTTTTGCCACGAGACCATCGACCGTCTGCGCTTTGGCAAGGTCACGGCCGAGGCTTTTGGCGTGGCGGTGGACCGAACGCGGGCGCGGGCCTGGCTGACCGCGTTGGTGATGTTGCTGATTTTCGGCGCGGTTGACGCTGTTGTCTGGACCGGCGCGAAGGACGTCATCGGCGGCGAGATGAGCGGCGGGCAATTGGCCTCGTTCGTCTTCTACGCCATCATCGTGGCCGGCGCCCTGGGCGCCCTTTCGGAAGTCTATGGCGAATTGCAGCGCGCCGCCGGTGCGGCCGAACGCCTGATGGAATTGCTGGCCGTCGAACCTGATATCGATGTCGCGGCCCAGCCGACGCCGTTGCCGGACATTGGCAGCGCCGCCGTCAGCACGGCCGTCAGTTTTCGCGATGTCACCTTTCAATACCCCTCCCGTCCCGACCTGCCGGCCTTGAAGAATTTTACCCTGGACGTGGCGCCGGGCGAGACCGTGGCCCTGGTGGGACCATCGGGCGCTGGCAAGACCACGGTCTTTCAATTGCTGTTGCGCTTTTACGATCCGCAATCGGGTCAGGTAATGCTGGACGGCGTTGATCTGCGCCAAGCCGATCCGGCGGCGGCGCGGGCGCGGATTGGCCTTGTGCCCCAGGATCCGGTGATTTTCGCCGCCAGCGCGCGGGAGAATATTTCCTACAGCCAGCCCGATGCCAGTGAAGAGACATTGTACGCCGCCGCCGACGCGGCCAATGCCACCGCCTTTATCAAGGATCTGCCCGATGGCTACGATACCTTTTTGGGCGAGCGCGGCATCCGCCTGTCGGGTGGTCAGCGTCAACGCCTGTCGATCGCGCGGGCGATCCTGGCCAACCCCCCCATCCTGCTTTTGGACGAGGCGACATCGTCTTTGGACGCCGAATCAGAACGCGCCGTGCAGGGTGCCCTGGAAAGCCTGATGGCGGAGCGGACGACGATCGTTATCGCCCATCGCCTGGCCACGGTGTTGAAGGCCGACCGGATCGTGGTGATGGATCAGGGCACGGTGGTGGAAATGGGCCGGCATGAAGAACTGGTCGAACGTGGCGGCCTCTACGCCCGTTTCGCCGCCCTGCAATTCGGTACGCAATAGCCTTTCGATATTCATCGAGTTGCCGAGCCACCCGCTCCCCCTTCCCGGCCACCCATTAATGGTACC
>CAYWYB010000500.1:0-2113 GCA_964462145.1 uncultured Rhodospirillaceae bacterium | reverse complement strand
CCAGGATGACTGATCAGCGGAAAGCCGAAAGTCCAGACGTCATGTTGCACAATCGTCCGCGATGATTTATTTTTGGTGCTCTGACCGAAAACACCTCTTAGCACCCGCATAAAAACAAACAACACTGATCGACCGCATCACGCCGGGAGGAAAGAGCATGAACAGGATTTACGGAATTTTGACCGCAGGCTGCATCGGCATGGCGGCGTTGCTGCCAACCGGCGCCGCGCAGGCAGGTGAGCAGCCCAACGTCATCATCATGGGCGAGGATGCGGACAAGGACACGGTGCCGCGTAACAGCCGCGTCTATAAACGCGTACTGGACGCCCTGGTCAACGAGATGAATGACGAGGGTTTCAATGTCTATGACGAGACAGCCGTCACCCTGGGTGATTTTGCCCAGGGCAGGGTGCGTCGCACTGACGCCGAGATCATCGATATAGCCCGGTCGGTTAAGCGGCCTCCTATCGATGTGGCGGTTATCTATTCGATCTATGCCTCCGCCAATAAATTAAGCTACACCACGAAGATCCGGACCAGGATCACAGGCCGCCTGCTGAACGTACGTAGTGGCAAGCGCCTGGGCAATTTCGAGGTCGAACTGCCGCAGCCCGACAACGCACCGGTCAAGTGCCAGCGCGAATGCATCCTGGAAACGGTAGGAAAGAATGCACGGGTCCTGGGCATGGACCTGGGCGTCGTGTTGACCAAGAAGCTGGACTGGCTTGCAGCCAGGTCTGATGGCAAGCATGACAAGGACGGCCACGATGACGACGGCCTGGCCTCTGCCTACAGCCTGGTCTTCACTGGTTTCACTCCCGACGACATCACGTCGATTGAGGAATATATCGTCGCCTTTCGGGGCTACGAGCACCACCGGCCGGTTTCCTCGTCTCTGCGCAATGCTGAATATTGGTACGAGACCAAGAGCAAGTCGGCACGTCTGAATCGTAACCTACGCCTGATGATGGAGCACCTCGGCTACGAGGGTCGGGTGACCTTCAAAGGTAGCAGCTTCCAAATCGACAAAATCTCCAAGCGTAAGAGCCGCTAACTCTGCTTGAAGCGCAAACGGCGGCGGCTTTGGGACTAAGATCCTGGAGCCGCCGCCGGCTATATGGAGGGTGGAATATAATGGCTGCAATCCGAACATTCATTGGCCTTGTGATGGGCCTGATGTGCGTCGCTACCACTACAGCGAATGTTGCAGCCCAGGGGCAGGTCAAAGATCTTAACCAGATTATCCGCAGTCTGGCACCTATCGAGTATCTGCCTGAGCACAGTGGCAAACCGGCGTTGCCCTCCATTGATCTGGATATTCGCTTCGCAGTTGATCAGGCAGCCTTGCTGCCGGAAGCTGTAGCCCAGCTTCAGGAACTGGGCGGGGCGCTGCGTTCGCCACGGCTGCGCAACAAGACGATTGGGATTGCCGGCCATACGGATGCGACAGGTTCCAATGCCCATAATAAAGCGCTGTCGATGCGTCGCGCCGAGGCGGTGGCCAGCTATCTGACCCAGGAGTTCAAGATAAACCCAGGGCGGTTAGCCGTTGTAGGCTACGGCGAGGAACGCCTGAAGGACCCACTGCAGCCTACCGGTGGGATTAACCGGCGCGTTGAAATCACCGCTACGGGGAGCGTGGCGGCAGCCATGTCAACGGTAGCGGCTTCGGGGGCCGACACTGTAAGGCCTCGTAGCGCAGCTGGCACTGGTACATGGGGCAATTTGCTAAAGAACGCTTCTGGTGCACAAGCCCTTCTGCGGCGGGCGACGGCTCAAGGCACGGCGCGGGTGCTCGTCGGACTGGCGGCTCCTGAGCAGGACGCCGCCCAACAGCAAGGCTGGCAAAACCTTAACGACTACATACGGGACCTGCAAGACAACGCGATTGCCAAACTCGGCTGGACGAAAATCAACGACCTCGTACGCTTTGACTACGTGCCGGCCATGGCGATGACGGTGGATGCATCACGCCTACGCGGCCTGCTTGCCAGCGATGCTGTTACGCAGGTGTTCGAGGACCACCTGATGGCGCCGAGCCTGAAGCAAAGCGTGCCGCTGATCGGTATGCGCCCTCCCAGGGCCGAGGCTCATGCAGGTGCCGGCCAGGCGG
>CAYWYB010000499.1:0-2158 GCA_964462145.1 uncultured Rhodospirillaceae bacterium | reverse complement strand
CCGGTAGATACCGCGCGTCCTGTTCAAACCAGGTGGCCGCCATGAATAATGCGGGATAGTTGCCGCGCTCGCGGTTGCGGGCGTCACCGCATTTCTTGTCAAAAGCTATTTGCAGGACAAGGAAGCCCAACTCGCCGAGAATGGTCAAAGCCAGGCGGTCGAGAAAACCCCAGCCGTGCAAGTCCTGGTCGCGCTCAATAACCTGCCGGCGGGCACCATCGTAAATCCCGACCTATTCCGCTGGCAAAACTGGCCGGAAGACGGCTTGGCGCCGGAGTATATCGTCCAAGGCGTGGCCAAGGGCGAAGCGGACGGCGCCGATGGCGGGGCGGCGAAGAAACCTGCCGACCTGACCGGCTGGGCCGTGCGCCGGGGTTTCGCGGCGGGTGAGCCGATCACCAAGGCGCGCCTGCTGGAACCGGGCAAGGCCGGTTTCCTGGCCGGTGTTCTGGGACCAGGGTTGCGCGCGGTATCCATTAGCGTCAATGCCGAATCTGGCGCCGCCGGCTTTATTCTGCCCGGTGACCGGGTAGATGTGGTGCTAACCCAGCAGATCCGCCAGACCGAAGGCGAAGACAACAATCGCGAAAAAATCATCTCCGAGACCGTAATCGCCGACATTCGCGTGCTGGCTATTGATCAGACCTTTGATGATATCGCGGAGCAAACCAGGGTCGGCAAAACCGTCACCTTGGAGTTGACCCCGAAACAGGCCGAGGGATTGGCCGTGGCCAAGCGGATGGGGCGCGTTTCATTATCACTGCGCAGTCTGGTCCGGGATGCCAAGCTGGAGATGAAGTCCGCCTTTACCTCCGATGAAGAAGTCAGCCGTTTCCTGCGTGGGCGGGCGTCGACCGTGCCTAGGATACTGGTGGCCAAACAAAATCTGCCCGCGGGCATTCTTCTGCGCGATACGGATATGACCTGGCAGCAGTTGGCTGTTGGCGACAGTGGCGAAGGCATGATCTTCGAAGCCTTGACCTCGACCACGGCCTTGCGTGGTTCCTATTTAAAAGCCGGCGTCGATAGCCGCGGCGCCATCCTGCATGAAAACATCATCCGACCGGGCCAGCAGGGGTTTATCATTGCCGCGCTGTTACCGGGCATGCGCGCGGTTTCCATGGCGATAACCCAGGTCAGCGGCGTATCCGGTTTCATCTCGCCGGGCGACAAGGTTGATTTGCTGTTGACCCATCAAGTTGAAGATACCTCGGACAATCCGGTCCTCACACCGCGCAAATTCGCCGAGACCATTCTCAGGGATCTGCGCCTGCTGGCCATTGAACAGGTGATCGATGCCAACACCGGCAAACCGCAGGTAGGCACCACCGTTACCCTGGAAGTAACGCCAAACGAGGCGGAGGTTGTCGCATTGGCCGCATCCATGGGCGATTTGTCATTGTCCCTGCGTTCGGTACCGGCCGACGACGGCAGCAGCGATGACAATCTACGAGAGGCGCATGCGACCTCGGATATCGAGACCAGTCAGGCACTGCTCGATCAATTGATCTTGGGCACTCGGCGCGACCCCAATCTGCTGCAGCGCCGGCGTCAATTGAACCGCGCGACACGCAAGCGGGTGAAACCCAAGAAGGCAGCCACCACCCCGGCGCCACCAGTTCAAAGTCAACACGAAGACCGCAACAGGTCGATCACAATCTATCGCGCGACGGACCCGACAACCGTCGTGATAGAGAGGTAACGGCATGTTGAAGCGTGCAGTCATAATCGTTTCTCTCGCCCTGTTTGGCCTGGGCTGGAGCAGCAATGCCGGGGCGCAAACCAAGCAGGTCATGGTCCCAACCGCCAGTGGCGAGCAAATCGAAATCGGCAGTTTGGAATTGCAGGACGGCCTGCCGGCGCGGGCCATCAACCTGCCCGAGGGCAAGGCGCGTCTGATCCGCCTGCCCATGGAAGTCCGGGATGTTCTGGTGGCGAACCCGGCGGTCGCCAATGTCGTCGTCAAGACACCGCGCCTGATATATCTGGTCGGCTTGGCGGTCGGTTCCACCAATGCCTTTTTCCTGGACGCTGATGGCAAGGAGGTGCTGCGCCTGGAAATTCAGGTACAGCTGGATGTGATCGGAGCCAACGAGACCATCAAGACACTGCTGCCCGACAACGCCATCAATTTCATAATGCTGAGCAAGCCGTTGAT
>CAYWYB010000498.1:0-2166 GCA_964462145.1 uncultured Rhodospirillaceae bacterium | reverse complement strand
AATCTAAATCGGCCACCTATCATCGCCACCACGACAGGGCGGGCGGAAAATAGCCGCCCGGCCCACCTCTGTCCAGTTGCCGCGGCCCTTACCGAGGGGCGATGCCTACTCGGCTTTTGCCTTGCAGCGGCCAAAGTGCTGAAAGGTCCGGGGCGGCTCGGCGGCCATATGCACCGAATGGCTGGCCAGGAATTCGCCTGACTTGTCGGAAAACTGGCCATGCACCGAGGTCACGTTCAAATCACCCGACGCGGTAAAGCCCAAAAAATGGCGCACATTGGACAGGGCAATCATCTCCAGATGGCTGGCGCCCTGGCCGCTAACCGCCTTGGCGTTGCCCCGGCCCGTGTTGATGGCTTCGATGCTGAATTTAAAGCCCTTTTGCTGCTTGGTATTGTAGCGCTCAACTTCCCAATTGGTTTCAATCGCGGTCTTGAAGGCGCAGCTCAAGCCCGTGGCTTCGGCCAGGGCCTTGCGGGCGTCGGATGCGTCGGCAGCCGCGATAGAGGGCACGATGCCGGCCAATAGGGTAAGAAGTGGGATCGTCAGCATGCGCATGTGGGTACCTGTCATTAATCTGGTGTCGCCAATGGTAAAGATGATGTTCAAGATTGAGTGTCTTTTAACGCTCTATCTTGGAATTGCCAACGGGGACGCTTAGTTTAGGTTCAGGACAATTGATACTGCTGATTTATCGCACTGCCCAAAGAGGACAATTCCATGGCCTATGATTTCGATTTGTTTGTGATTGGCGCCGGCTCGGGCGGGGTTCGGGCCTCGCGCATCGCCGCCTCTCATGGCGCCCGCGTGGCGGTGGCCGAGGAATACCGCTATGGCGGCACCTGCGTCATCCGGGGCTGCGTGCCGAAAAAGCTGTTCGTCTACGCCTCGCACTTTTCCGAGGATTTCGAGGATGCGGAATCCTTTGACTGGGCCAAACTGGTCGCCAATAAGGACAAGGAAATCGACCGCCTGAACGGCATTTACATCAACCTTTTGGAGGGCGCCGGCGTGCGCCGCTATGACGGGCGGGCCCGCCTGACCGATGCGCACACGATTGAAGTGGCCGGTGAGACCGTCACGGCGGAACATATCCTCCTCGCCACGGGCGGCACCCCGACCATGCCGGATGTACCCGGTATCGAACATGCCATCAGCTCCAACGAGGCCTTTCATCTGGAGACCTTGCCCGAGCATATCACCATCGTGGGCGGCGGCTATATCGCGGTGGAATTCGCCGGTATCTTCAATGGCCTGGGCCGCCAGGTGACGCAACTATACCGCAGCGAGCAGATCCTGCGCGGCTTCGATTGGGATGTGCGCCATCACCTGGCCGGCGAAATCCGAAAAAAGGGCATCGACCTGCGCACGGACACAAATGTCACAGCCATCGAGAAAACCTCCACCGGCTACCGCCTCAGCCTGACCAACGGCGAAACCCTGGATACGGGCCTGATCATGTACGCCACGGGCCGCCACCCAAACAGTGGCGACATGGGCCTGGAAGCGGTCGGCGTGGAACTGGCCAAAAATGGCGCCGTGGCGGTGGATGCATGGTCGCAAACCAACGTCCCCAACATTTATGCGGTGGGCGACCTGAGCGACCGCATCGCCCTGACCCCCGTCGCCTTGATGGAGGGGCATGCCTTTGCCGATACGGTGTTCGGCAACAATCCCCGCCAGCCCAACCACGTGGATGTCCCGGCGGCTGTCTTCAGCCAGCCCAGCGTCGGCACCGTGGGTTTGACCGAAGAGCAAGCCCGGGCGGAAATCGGCGAGGTGGACATCTATAAATCCACCTTCACGCCCATGAAACACACCCTGACGCCATCAGAAGAAAAGACCCTGATGAAGCTGATCGTCGATGCCAAGACGGACCGGGTGGTCGGCTGTCATGTGGTCGGCCCGGACGCCGCCGAAATGGTCCAGGGCATCGGCATCGCGCTACGTTGCAATGCCACCAAGGCACAGTTCGATGCCACCGTCGGCATCCACCCCTCGGCAGCGGAAGAACTTGTCACCATGCGAAGCAAATGGACCCCGCCCGAAGCGCAAGCGGCGGAGTAGATTACGATTCGCTTCTGAACCCTTGGAAAGCCCCGCCTCTTACCGTATACAGGGCGCTTATTTTCCTGGGGAATGAAGTTATGCCTACGCAATGGAACC
>CAYWYB010000497.1:999-2173 GCA_964462145.1 uncultured Rhodospirillaceae bacterium | reverse complement strand
GCAAAGCTGCAAGGTTTCGATATCATTCTGCTGGATACCGCCGGCCGCATGCATGTGGACGAGGCCCTGATGGCCGAGGTCCAGGCGGTGCACGGCGTGGCGCAACCGGTGGAAACCCTGCTGGTGGCCGACAGCCTGACCGGCCAGGATGCGGTCAACGTTGCCGAACAATTCAATAAGCGCCTGAGCCTGACTGGCATCGTGCTGACCCGGGTCGATGGCGACGGCCGCGGCGGCGCCGCACTGTCCATGCGCGCGGTCACCGGTTGCCCGATCAAGCTGCTGGGCGTCGGCGAAAAGCTGGACGAGCTGGAAACCTTCCATCCCGATCGCATCGCATCCCGCATTCTCGGCATGGGCGACGTTGTCTCCCTGGTTGAGAAAGCCACCGAAAACGTCGATCAGGCGGAAGCGGAAAAACTGGCCAAAAAGGTGCAAAAGGGTCAGTTCGACATGAACGATCTGTTGGACCAGTTGCGGCAGATTTCCAAGATGGGCGGCCTGGACGGCCTGATGGCCATGCTGCCCGGCGTCGGCAAGATGAAAAAACAGATGGCCGAGGCCAATATCGATCCCAAACTTATCAAGCGTCAGGAAGCCATCATCCTGTCCATGACGGCCAAGGAACGGGCGACGCCGAAATTGATCCATGCTTCCCGCAAGAAACGCATCGCGGCGGGCTCGGGTACCTCGGTGCAGGAAGTGAACAAGCTGTTGAAGCAGTTCAAACAGATGTCGGGGATGATGAAAAAAGTCTCCAAGATGGGCAAGAAGGGCATGATGCGCGGCGGCATGGCGAACCTTATGGGTGGGGGACAAATGCCACAGATGCCGGGGATGCCCGGTCAATTGCCGCCAAGGTAAAATTATTCGAATAGCGTACCAAGAAATCAAAGTTAGTTGGAAATAGGAACACACGAATGTCATTGAAAATCAGACTGGCCCGCGGCGGGGCAAAAAAGCGGCCGCATTATCGCATTGTGGTGGCGGACAGCCGCATGCCCCGCGACGGCCGCTATATCGAACGCCTGGGCACCTATGATCCCCTGTTGGCAAAGGACGACGAAAAGCGCGTCGATCTGAAGGAAGAACGCATCCGCTATTGGCTTAGCCAGGGCGCCAAGCCGACCGACCGGGTCGCGACCTTCCTGGGCAAGGCCGAAATCACGGCGAT
>CAYWYB010000497.1:0-989 GCA_964462145.1 uncultured Rhodospirillaceae bacterium | reverse complement strand
GCCCGCGCAGCGCAACAACCCGCAGAAAGCCAAGCCCAAGGCCAAGGCCCAGGAACGTCTGGCCGCGGCAGCGGAAGCAGCCGAAGCTGCCAACGCGCCGGCCGAGGAAGCTCCGGCAGAAGCACCGGCCGAAGAGGCCCCGGCGGAAGCTTAAGCGCCAGCTTGAGCATTTGGCCGGATCAACTGCCGTTCGATGCCCGATGAACGCCTGCTGTTGGGCGAGATTGTCGCGGCGCACGGTATCAAGGGCCTGGTCAAGATCCGCAGCTTCACGGAAGTGCCGGAAGACATCCTGGCCTACGGGGCGCTGCGGAATGAAGCCGGAAAGGTAGTCGAACTGGCCCTGAAGGGGCCGACCAAGGGGGGGCTTCTGGCGGCGGTTTCGGGGACAACCGACCGTAACGGGGCGGAAGCACTAAAGGGCACCAGGCTTTATGTGGAGCGTGGCGTCCTGCCGGAACTGCCGGCACGGGAAGAAGAGTTCTATTACGCCGATCTGATTGGTATGGCGGTCGATTTGGCGGACGGCACGGCCTTTGGCGAGGTGAAGGCGGTACATGATTTCGGCGCCGGCGATTTGTTGGAGCTGCAACCGCTGAATTCGGATGGTGGTGTACAGGAAACCATCATGGTGCCATTCGATCGGCAGACGGTGCCGGAGATTGATCTGGTCAACAGACGCCTGGTGTTCGTGGCGCCTGTTGAAGTTGATGGTGACGAAAATGCCGGCGACGAAAAAGACGGTGGGCGTTAAAGGCAAATGCTGGTCGGCGACCGTCCTGACCCTGTTTCCGGAGATGTTTCCCGGTCCCTTGGGTCAAAGTCTGGCTGGAAAAGCCCTGAAAAATGGGATTTGGCAGCTGGAAACGGTGGACATTCGCGACTTTGCGCGCGATAAACACCGCTCCGTGGACGATGCCCCTTTCGGCGGCGGCCCGGGAATGGTTATGCGGCCTGATATTTTGGCCGATGCGGTCGATCATGTACGT
>CAYWYB010000496.1:0-2201 GCA_964462145.1 uncultured Rhodospirillaceae bacterium | reverse complement strand
GTCGAGATATTGGCCTTCGCCGGTTTTCTCCTTGTGGCGCAAGGCGCCCAGGATCGAATAGGCGGCATAAAGCGGCGTCACCAAATCGCCGACAAAAACGCCGATCCGCGTCGGCGGTCCATCGGCGGCGCCGTTCATATCCATAATGCCGGACATGGCCTGGATCTGATGGTCATGTGCGGGCAGATCCTTATAGGGACCGGTCTGGCCATAGCCGGCAATGGAGCAATAGACGATGCCTGGATTAACCGCCGCCACGTCGTCATAACCAAGGCCGAGGCGCGTCATGGAGCCGGGCGAAAGGTTCTCGACCACCACGTCGGCATCCTTCGCCAGCTCCAGAAACATCCGCTTCCCCTCCGGATCCTTCAGGTTCAGGGTGACGCTTTTCCCCCCTTCGGAGCGCTTCAGGAAACGGATCGAGAGATCTTCTTCGGTTTCGCGATCCAGACTTCTGCCATTGGGGCCCGCAAAGGGCCCGATTTCACGGATCGGATCACCGCTGCCGGGCATTTCAATCTTGATAACGTCGGCCCCGAAGCGCGCCAACGTCATGCTCAAAAACGGACCAGCAAGGAAGACCGTTACCGAGAGAACCCGGATATCGTCGAGGGGTTTCATGAAGTGTCCTTTGGGTTACGCGGACTAAAGATGGATCAGGACACTAGACGCCCTTGAATTCCGGCTTCCTTTTTTCGACGAAGGCGGCGCGGGCCTCCTTGGCGTCGTCCGAGCTTTGCAGGATGCCGCCGGCATTCGAGGTCAGCACCATCGTCGTCTCAAGCGTACTATCAAGTGCTGCGCGCATGATCCGCTTGGAGGTCCATTGCACCAGGGGCGGGATGGCGATGATCCGATCGCAGAGCTCCCTGGTCGTTGTCTCAAGCGCTTCGGAAGCAACCAGGTGGTTCAGCATGCCCCACTCGAACGCACGCTCGGCGGATAACGCGCCGGTGTAGACGAATTCCAGGGCCCGGCCCAGACCGACCATTTTCGGCAGATAGTAGCTGCCGCCGTTCTCGATAATCTGGCCGGCCTGCTGATAGCCGATAAAGCGGGTGTTCTCGCAACCGATGCGGATATCGCAATGCAGCGCCATGTCCATGCCTGAGCCGACGGCGGCGCCGTTGATCATGGCAATGGTGGGCTTGCGGATAAGGGAGATGTCCCGGTGCAGCTTGGTGAAGCCGTGATAGAAGTGCTGGCGGGCGGCATCCGGCCCATCGTGGGCACCACGGGCGCCAAGGAAATCGGGGCCGATCTCATCCTCGGACGGCCGGCTTTTCAGGTCGGCGCCGGAACAGAAACCCCGGCCAACACCGGTCAGTACGATCACGCGCACATCCGGGTCGTCATCGCCGGCGCGCATATACTCGCCAACTTTGGCGACCGTACCCATCTCTTCTGCCGTGCCGTAAAGCGCGTTCATCTTTTCAGGCCGGTTGAACTTGATCCAGAGGATGCCGTTATCCTCCTTCTCATAAAGCAGATAATCGACGAGTTCGGGTCCCATTTGGATTTCCTCCGGTACTAAAATTTTCTCTGATTGTAATCAGCCGCCCACTAGCCGCCCTGTATTTCCTTGGTACGCGGCGCGTTCGCCTCGACCACATGTTCCTGGTAGGCCGGGCGGGCCAGCAGCCGTTCGTAGTAAGCCTCCAAATTCGGATTTGAAGGCCGGCTGGATTTCGGCGTCCACTGCATCCAGCGGTGGGTAATGGACCCCGCCGGAATGTCTCCCATGGTCAACTGCGCGCCGCCCACATAGTCATTATCGGCCAGGTGGGCACCGAGAATCTCGAACCAGGGCACGGCTTTCTCCGCCGCCGTTTCTATCGCTGCCATCCGCCGTTCGGCTTCCGGCAGGCGGAAGTAGTGATCCAGGTAGGTCGGGTTGAAGAGGGCTTGATTGAGCGAGCTCCAATCCATCCATTTATCCGATGCTGCCCGATCCCGCAGATCCTCCGGGCAGAGATTGCCCATGCTGTGCTTGGCGCACAGATAGCGCACCACGGCGCCGGACTCCCACAGAGTGAAGCCGTCTTCCTCTTCCAGCGTGGGCAGGCGGCCATTGGGATTTTTCCGGCGGTATTCCGGGTCGTCATTGCCGCCAAACGGCCCGCCCCAGTCTATCCGTTCGTACTCAATTCCCAGTTCCCCAATGCACCACATCGCCTTGATGACGTTCGAGCCATCCTTGC
>CAYWYB010000495.1:0-2203 GCA_964462145.1 uncultured Rhodospirillaceae bacterium | reverse complement strand
AAACTGGCCCGCTTTGGCCATCCCATCAGCCGCGCCCTGGCCAAGCGCCTGGCGCCACAGGCCGCTAAGCTGCGTGAGGACCCACTGGCCGCGAATTTGTTTCTGCACCCGGACGGCACACCGCTGGGGGAGGCCGAAAACCTGGTGCAGGTGGAGCTGGCCTCGGTCCTGACACGCATCCGGACGAGGGGATTGAGTGATTTTTACGGCGCCGAAACAGGCCGGCAGTGGCTGGCGGCCAGCAGCAGCCATGGCGGTACGGCGACCATCGCTGAATTGCGCGCCTATCGCGCGCTTTGGGGGGCAACGGACCAACATTCCATCGGCAATGAAATTCTGCATTTCCCCAAGCTTAGCCCCAAGACTGGCAGGGCCGGGAGCCCGGCCTTCAAACTAAGTGCGCTATTGGACACCAAGCTGGCGACGGCGGCGGCGGACAAGGTTTTTGCCAAGGCCGATATTGCCATCCGTCATGACCGGGGCGAGACGGGCTTGGTCGTGGGCGATAGCTTCGGCTCGGCGGCGGCTTGTGTGTTTCAGATGAACGGAGCCTTTGGCAGCGGCGCCATGGCGCCCAACCTGGGCGTCTTTCTGGCCCCTGGAGATGCCGGGGTTATTGCTGGCGGCGATTGGCCCGGTTATCCCTTGCCGCTGCTGGGGGCCAACGAAAATGTCCATCAGGCGTTTTTCGCCGTCGCGGGCTCCGGCGGGCCGCTAGGGGCGGCAGGCGCGGCGGCGCTCGGCCGCGGGGCAATGGTCGACGGCAAGACGTTGGAGCAGATCATGTCCGCCATCAAATCGAATGGAGCGAACCGGTCGGATCACGGGCCGGATAGAGTACAGGCCTTATGGTGCCCAAAGGGCATTCGTGACGGTGCCGGAGGCTGCCAGTTCGCCACCGACCCACGGGCCCATGGCCTAGCCGTTTTCGATCAATTTTGAGGCCGTCATGAAAATCTCCCAACGCGGAGCCATCCCCCGCTTTATCGTCATGGATGTGATGAAGGCCGCGGCCGAGCACGAGGCGGCGGGCGAGGGCGTCCTGCATATGGAAGTTGGCCAGCCATCCACTGCCGCGCCCGCGGGCGTGAAGGCGGCGGCCAAACAGGCCCTGGATGATGATGTGCTGGGCTATACCCTGGCCACCGGGATTGAGCCGTTGCGGGACCGTATCGCGCGGCATTATCAGGATTTCTACGGCGTCACGGTGCCTGCCGAGCGGATCTGCGTTACCACCGGATCCTCCGCCGGTTTTCTGCTGACGTTTCTGGCGGCCTTTGACCCCGGCGACAAGGTAGCCATTCTGCGTCCCGGTTATCCCTGTTACAGAAATATTCTCGGCGCCCTGGATATCGAGGCGGTGGAAGTGCCCGTGGGCCCTGAAAGCCGTTTTCAGCCAACCTTGGAAATGCTTGATGCGGCCGGCGGCGTCGATCTGGATGGCTTGCTGATTGCCTCGCCCGCCAACCCGACCGGTTCCATGCTGCGGCAGGACGAGCTGCGGCAAATTCTTGCCTACTGCCATGACAAGCAGATCCGTTATATCTCGGACGAAATCTATCACGGCATCACCTACGGCGAGCCGGCGGCGACCGCCGCCGCCATCGACGACAATGCCGTGGTCATCAACTCGTTCTCGAAATATTATTCCATGACCGGCTGGCGGCTGGGCTGGATGGTGCTGCCCCAGGATATGCTGCGCCCGGTGGAGCGCCTGGCGCAAAACCTCTTTATCTCCGCCCCCTCCCTGGCCCAGCATGCCGCCGTCGCGGCCTTCGACTGCGCCGAGGAGCTGGATGGCAACGTCGCCCGCTATGCCCGTAACCGGGAGCTGCTGTTGAGGGAACTGCCGAAAGCCGGCCTGGATCAGTTGGCACCCGCCGACGGCGCCTTTTACATCTATGCCGATGTGCGCAAGTTTACCAATGACGCCCTGGCGTTTTGCGCCCAGATGCTGGCGCAAACCGGCATCGCGGCGACACCGGGCAACGATTTCGATCCCGTTGACGGCGCCGCCTTCGTGCGCTTTTCCTTCGCCGGCTCGACCGAAGACATGGCCGAAGCCTGCCGCCGTCTAAACGGTTGGCTTGGGCAGGGCTAGACCATTTTCTAGATTGAACTACCCACCCGCTCCCCCTGCCCCCAAGAGTTGTATGGCACCCACAGGGTACCATTAATGCGTGGCCGGGCAGGGGGAGCGGGT
>CAYWYB010000494.1:0-2214 GCA_964462145.1 uncultured Rhodospirillaceae bacterium | reverse complement strand
CTGCATGTGCACCAGAAAGGGGTTGGTGTCTGCGGCATATTCCCATTTGAAATAGCGGAGACAAAGGTGATGCAGGTGACGGATCTAGCCCGCAAGAACCAGCATCCGCTGCAGTGCACGATGGAAAAAGTCTAGTGGCATCATTCGCGACGGAATTGGAACAAAGCCTGCATCGGGCGCTGCGCAGCGCCAACGAACGCCGGCATGAATTCGCAACCCTGGAACATCTGTTGCTGGCGTTGTGCGACGACAATGATGCACGCTCTGTATTGCGCGCCTGCAACGTGGAGATTGACCAGTTGCGGGCGCAATTGGTGGATTATCTGGACGAGGATCTGGCTTCGCTGACGGTCGAGGACGAGGAGGAGGCGAAGCCTACCGCCGGCTTCCAGCGGGTCATCCAGCGCGCCGTCTATCATGTGCAGTCATCGGGTCGGGACGAGGTTACCGGGGCCAATGTTCTGGTCGCCATCTTTGCCGAACGGGAGAGCCACGCGGTCTATTTCCTGCAGGAACAGGATATGACCCGTCTGGATGCGGTCAGCTACATCTCCCACGGCGTGGCCAAAACACCGGGTATGAGCACCGAACGCACGGTGCATGGAACGGATGAAAAGGAAGAAGACGAAAGCGGCGTCAAATCCGGCGATGAAGCCCTGGCCGCCTATTGCATCGACCTTAATGACAAGGCGCGCAGCGGCCGCATTGATCCGGTCATCGGGCGCGAGGAAGAATTGGAACGGACGATCCAGATCCTCTGCCGGCGACAAAAGAATAATCCCTTGCTGGTCGGCGACCCCGGCGTTGGCAAGACCGCGATCGCCGAAGGTTTGGCGCGCCGGGTGGTGCTGGGCGAAGTGCCCGAAGTGCTGCGCGAAACCACGATCTATTCCCTGGATATGGGCGCCTTGCTGGCCGGCACGCGCTATCGCGGTGATTTCGAGGAGCGCCTGAAGGCGGTTATCTCCGAGCTGGAAAATCATGACGACGCCATCCTGTTTATTGACGAAATCCATACGGTGATCGGCGCCGGCGCTACCTCCGGCGGTGCTATGGATGCCTCCAACATGTTGAAGCCGGCCCTGGCTTCGGGCACCATCCGCTGCATGGGCTCGACCACCTACAAGGAATACCGGGGTTATATCGAGAAGGACCGGGCCCTATTGCGGCGCTTTCAAAAGATCGACGTCAACGAGCCGACGGTGGACGATGCGGTCAAAATCCTGAAGGGCCTGAAGCCTTATTTCGAGGATTATCACAACATTCGCTACACCGGCGATGCCATCAAGGCAGCGGTGGAACTGTCCGCGAAATATATCAACGATCGCAAGCTGCCCGACAAGGCAATCGATGTGATCGACGAAGTGGGCGCGGCGCAGATGCTGTTGCCCGAGCACCGGCGCAAGAAAACCATCTCGGTCAAGGATGTGGAGAATGTGGTAGCCAAGATCGCGCGCATCCCGCCGAAAACCGTATCCAAGGACGACCGGGCCAGCCTGGCCAATCTGGAAGGCGAGTTGAAGGACGTGGTGTTTGGCCAGGATCAGGCCATCGATGCCCTGGCCACGGCCCTGAAGATGTCCCGCGCCGGCCTGCGGGAGCCTGAAAAGCCCATCGGCAGTTATCTGTTCTCGGGCCCAACCGGTGTCGGCAAGACAGAGGTGGCGCGGCAACTGGCCAAGATCATGGGCATGGAAATGGTCCGCTTCGACATGTCGGAATACATGGAACGGCACACGGTCAGCCGCCTTATCGGCGCGCCGCCCGGATATGTTGGCTTTGACCAGGGCGGCATGTTGACCGATGCCATTGATCAGAATCCGCACGCGGTGCTGCTGCTGGACGAGATCGAGAAGGCCCATCCCGATCTGTTCAATATCCTGTTGCAGATAATGGACTACGGCAAGCTGACCGATCACAACGGCAAGCATATCGATTTCCGCAACGTGGTGCTAATCATGACCACCAACGCGGGCGCCTCGGAGATGTCGAAAATGGCGATCGGCTTTGGCCGGGAAAACCGGGTCGGTGCCGACGAGGAGGCCATCGACCGCCTGTTCACGCCGGAGTTCCGCAACCGACTGGATGCGACAATCAGCTTCTCGGCCCTGCCGCCGAAAGTTATTTCCAAGGTGGTGGACAAGTTCATTGGCGAGTTGAGCGAGCAACTGGCCGACCGCAAGGTCGCCATTACCCTGAGTGGCGAGGCCCGCG
>CAYWYB010000493.1:0-2299 GCA_964462145.1 uncultured Rhodospirillaceae bacterium | reverse complement strand
CCGGGTCCGTGATACGCCGATTACCGAGGTCGGCTTCACCGGTGCCGGCGTCGGCGCCGCCATCGCCGGTATGCGCCCGGTGGTGGAGATCCAGATCTTTGACTTCGTCGCCCTGACCATGGACATGCTGGTCAATCAGGCCGCCAAGTTCCGTTACATGCTGGGCGGCAAGCCGACCGTGCCCATGGTGGTGCGCGGACCCCAGGGCGGCGGCATCCGCATGGCGGCGCAGCATTCTCAAAGCCTGGAAGCCTGGTTCACCCATGTGCCGGGCCTGGTGGTGATGGCGCCTTCCACGCCCTATGACGCCAAGGGCATGCTGGCGGCGGCAATCCGGGATGACAACCCGGTGATCTTTCTCGAACACAAGATGCTCTACATGGAAAGTAAGGGCGAGGTGCCGGAACAGGATTACGCCATTCCCATCGGCAAGGGCGACATCAAGCGCGAAGGCACCGACGTCACCGTGGTCGCGACATTGACCATGGTCGGGCGTGCCCTGGCCGCCGCCCGGGTCCTGGAGCGCGAAGGCATTTCCGTCGAAGTCGTCGACCCGCGCACCCTGCGGCCCCTGGACGAGGAGATCATTCTGACCTCGGTGGCCAAGACCAATCGCCTGTTGATCGCGCACGAGGCCTGGAAGAACGGCGGCTTTGGCGCCGAGGTGGCGGCGCTGGTCGTTGAAAAAGGCTTTGACGATCTGGATGCGCCCATCGTCCGCGTCGGCGGTTTGGATGTGCCCATGCCTTACAACGATGCCTTGGAGCGCGAGGTTATCCCATCCCAGGATCGCCTGACCCAGGCGATCCGCGAGCTGGTGCAAAACGGCGTCTAGGCCCATCGTGTCCGAAATCGAGCCGCCGATCGATCTGGCCCACCTGGGCACCTATACCCAGGGCGACAAGGCGTTGGAGCTGGAATTACTGACGATGTTCCTACCCAGTGCCCAAGGCTATATCGACGCCATGGCGGCTGCCCAGGAGGATGCCCAGAGTGATGCCCAAAGTGATTCTTGGTGGAAGGGCGCGCATAGCCTCAAGGGGGTCGCGCTCGGCGTTGGCGCCGGGGAGCTGGCGGCATTGGCCGAGGGGGCGGAGGCGCATGGTGCCGGTTCCGCGGCGATCCGTGGCGACGACCTGGCGGCAATACAGGCGGCTTTGGAGCGTGTGCGCCGCTTTGTCGCGGATTTAACCTGATATTGGTCAAGTTCCAGGCTGGATTTGACGTGCATGATGCCTATCTAATTTGGTGTAAGCTATCGGTTTGGAATCGATGGCTAATATAAAAGGGGTAAGAAAATGGCCTTCAAGGATATCGTCGTTCATCAGGGCGAAGATGCCCATGCGGATCGGCGGATGGTCGCCGGTATAAATTTGGCTAGGCAGTTCGAGGCACATCTGACTGGCGTCTATGTGTTGAGCTATCCAACGGTGCCGGGGTTTGTGCAAACCGAATTGCCCAGCGAGATTATTGAACAACGGTACGCCGAAATTCGTGCCGCGGGCGAGGAAATGCGCAAGCAATTCGACGCCACCGTGGCGCGCGAGGGTATCGCGGGTGAGTTTCGCGTAATGGAAGGTGATGCGGCGGAGGCCGTGGCCTTGTGCGGGCGTTATAGCGATCTGTTGGTGGTCGGCCAGCCCGATCCCGACCGCCCCGCGCCAACCGATGGCCTGGCCGAGGATCTGTTGCTGTCCGCCGGCCGGCCCATTTTGGTGGTGCCCTATGCCGGTGATCAAAGCCATATGGGCCAGCGGGTGATGGTGGCCTGGAGCGCGACGCGGGAATCCACCCGCGCTGTGCATGATTCCATGGCCATGTTGCAGCAGGCCGAAGAGGTTGTCGTCTTCTCCGTCAATCCGGAGGACAAGGATCACATCGCCGGTGCTGATATTTGCACCCATCTGGCCCGTCATGGGGTTAATGCCACGCCTCGCCATATCGTGGCGCCTGACATGCGGGTTGGCGACAGCATCCTGTCGGCCATCGCCGATAATGGCATCGATTTGCTGGTCATGGGCGGTTACGGCCATTCCCGTCTGCGCGAGCTGGCTTTCGGCGGCGCCACCAGGGCGATCATGCAGTCGATGACCTGCCCGGTCATGATGTCGCATTAGGCAACGCCTTATTAATGGCAAGTTGCATTAAGCGATGACATAGCTTCCGCTTCGGGTTACATGGATGGGGCGGCTGGTCCAATGGGCCAGCCGCCCTAATTCTTATACTGCGGCGATCGTCGTGGGGAACCGAAAGCTGGATTACGATATGGCGGTCATCAATCGAATTGCTGCCTTTCACA
>CAYWYB010000492.1:0-2302 GCA_964462145.1 uncultured Rhodospirillaceae bacterium | reverse complement strand
GATACCGCGCGTCCTGTTCAAACCAGGTGGCCGCCATGAATAATGCGGGCTAGCTGACTTTGACGCCGCCCTGTTTGCCTGGGCCGCCGTATTCGGCCCGGTGCTGCATATCTGCACCCTTGTGGTGCTGATCTGGGCCTGCCGCCCGCTGTTGAACAAGCGCGGGCTGCTGTTGGTGGGCCTGCTGTTCGCGGTGCAGTTTTTCATTAGTTTTCAATTCGCCGTGGGGCGGCCGGATCATCACGGTCTTAATATGCTGCTGTTCATCTGGCAGATGGGTTTCGCCTGCCGCCTCACGGCTGCCGAGTGCCCCCGGAAATTCGCGCTCTGGGCCGCCTCGGCGGCCACGGCCGGGCTTTGGATCAGTATCGAAGGAATCCTGGGCACGGCCATGATCCTGACCGCGATGAGCGCCGCCTGGGTGATCCATGGCGGCGGCTATTTGCAGCGGATACGCTTGTTTCTTGTTGTCCTCGTCATTGGTTTGATGTTGGTGCTGGTGGTGGAACGACCGCCAAGCGATCTGCTAACGGTGGAGTTCGACCGTCTCTCCGCGGTGCACATTGCCTTGTTCGCCATGCTGGCCCTGACGGCCCTGTTCATGCGCCAGAGCGAGCACATGCGCCTGCGCCTGGGCCTGTCGGTCGCCGCCGGCGCCCTTGTCCTTGCCGTCCTGGGCCTATGGGTGCCGGATTTCTTTTCTGGCCCCATGGCCGCCATGGACCCTCTGGTCTACGAGGTCTGGTTCCGCAACAACGCGGAAGTCAGCCCGGTGCTAAAATTTGACAATCTGCGCCGCACCGGGCCAAAGGCCCTGGCCCACCTAGGCCTGGTCCTCTACGCAGTGCCGATGCTGGTGGTCATATTCCTGCGCGTGCAAGGCGCACGCCGCCTGAATTGGGTCATTTTAGCGGTTTTCCTGTTTGCCGGCACCGCCCTGGCCCTGCGCGAGGCGCGCTGGATGGGCTATCCCCAGATACTGAGCCTGCCCCCCTGTATTGTCCTGCTGCAGGTTTTGTTCGGGCGCTTCGCCTGCCGCGGCATAGGGCGCGCACTGGTACGGATTGGCTCGGTTATCGTACTGGCCACCGGACCGTTGATTGGCGGCGGCTTGCTGCGCCAGGCGCTGCCCGTGCCAAAACAGGAAACACCGTGTGAATTACCCGAGATGGCGCTGTTTCTGGCGGTAAACTACGAAGAACGCCCACAAACCCTGTTGAATTTCATCTATTCCGGACCGGAACTGCTGTATCGCACGCTGCATTTCGTGATCGCCACGCCGTATCACCGAAATACCGGCGGCATCGTCGACACCATAAAATTCCTACGCTCCACCGAAGAGGACCAGCCAAAAGCCCTGATCGAGGAACGGGAAATAGATCTGGTGCTGATCTGTCCCTCCGACCCGGAGGCCAACAATTACCGGCAGAGCGAAGGCCCGCCGACCCTGTTCATGCGTTTGGAAACGGATCAGCCGCCGCCCTGGCTTGCGCCGGTGCCCTTGCCCACGGAATTGGGCCAAAAATTCAAATTATTCCAGACCGAACGGCAGAAATTTTGACCCGGCCCGCTTCCACGGTTACTTATAGATCCCAGTTTAAGTTTCCGTAGTAAAATCCGAGCAGAGGTTGGACAAAAAAGATGCCCGAATATGACGTCATCGTGGTTGGCGGCGGTAACGCCGCCCTGTGCGCGGCCCTTTCAGCACGGGAAAACGGCGCTTCCGTCGTGGTCCTGGAGCGCGCACCGCAGGACGAAGCCGGCGGCAACTCCGCCTTCACC
Source organism: uncultured Rhodospirillaceae bacterium (assembly GCA_964462145.1). Classification (GTDB taxonomy): domain Bacteria; phylum Pseudomonadota; class Alphaproteobacteria. The sequence goes on along the minus strand of CAYWYB010000492.1, from coordinate 520 downwards.
GCCGGTGCCATCCGCACGGTCTACAATGGTGATGACGATATCCTGGACTTGATGCCTGATCTCTCGCCCGAGGAACGCAACTCCGATTTCGGCTCCTATACCGAGGAGCAGTTCTTTGACGACATGGGCACGGTCACCGACTACCGCACCGATCCGGATCTGACCGAATTGCTGATCACGCGCTCCTTTTCGACCCTGAAATGGTTGCAGGGCAAGGGCATGCGCTATATGCCGCTGTTCGCCAAACAGGCCTTTAAAGTTGACGGCAGGTTCAAGTTCTGGGGCGGCCTGACCGTGGAAGCCTATGGCGGCGGCCCCGGCCTGATCGAGGGGCTGACGGAGTGCTGTAACCGCGAAGGCATCGAAATCCGCTACAACGCCCGCGCCCTGTCCCTGATCCATGATGATGACGGCGTGCATGGCGTAAATCTGCGCCAGGATGGCAAAACCATGGAATTGAGCGGCGGCGCGGTGGTCCTGGCCTGCGGCGGTTTCGAGGCCAATGCCGAAATGCGCACCC
>CAYWYB010000491.1:0-2311 GCA_964462145.1 uncultured Rhodospirillaceae bacterium | reverse complement strand
CCTGGGCGGCTAGGGCGACCTTATCCAGGGTGGAAAAATCACCAAAGATCGAAGTGATCTGGAACGACCGCGCCAGCCCAAGGGCTGCGCGGGCCGGCATGGACAGGCCCGTGATATCCCGCCCGGCGAACTTGATCCGGCCTTTATCGGGGCGCTGCTCGCCGGAAAGCTGCGAAATCAAGGTGGTCTTGCCGGCGCCATTGGGGCCGATAATGGCGTGGATTTCACCCGGCGCGATTTCCAGATGCAGCTCATCCGTGGCGATCAGGCTGCCAAAGCTTTTGCACAAGCCTTCGATTTGCAGGGCGGGTTCAGCCATGACCCCGCCCTTTCTCAAGAGAGTCTTTGCGAACGAACAGCGCGTGAATGCCGCCCCGGCCAAACAGCACGATGGCGATCAGGATCGGTCCCATGACGATGGCCCAATGCTCGCCCGCGTTGGTCATGATCATTTCCATCCATTCGGGCAGGTTCTCTTCCAGCAACAGGAAGGCGGCGGCGCCCAGAACTGGGCCGATCAGGGTGCCCATGCCGCCCATGATCACCATGATCATGATCTCGCCCGAATGGGTCCATTGCATGACATCCGGAGAGACGAATTCATTCAGATTGGCGAACAACGCGCCCGAAAGGCCGCACAACGTGCTGGCGATGACAAAGGCGGTCAGCTTGTAGCGGTAGGTGGGAAAGCCCAGGGCCTGCATGCGGCGTTCGTTGTTGCGGGCGGCGCGGATTACCATGCCAAAGCGGGACAGCACCAGGCGGTGCAGGATCAACAGGGTCAAGGCCAGGCTGACAAAGACCAGATAATAGAATTGCAAGGTATTGTTCAGGTCCAATAAGCCAGCGAACTCGCTGCGCATGGCGGGCATGCCGTCGTCACCGCCGAATTCCTCCAGGCTGACAGCCAGAAAATACAGCATCTGAGCGAACGCCAGGGTGATCATGATGAAATAGACCCCTGTGGTGCGCAAACTCATGGCGCCGAAGACCAGCCCGATCAGGGCGGACGCGCCCATGGCCAGTGGGATCTGCAAAAAACCGTTGTCGACGCCGTAGTAGCTGAGGATCCCTACCGCATAGGCCCCGACGCCCATATAGGCGGCGTGGCCAAAGCTGACCATGCCGCCATGGCCCAGGATCAGATCCAGACTGACCGCGGCGATAGCTAGGATCATAATGCGGGCGACCACGTCCATATAGAACGGTTGGTCAAAGATGACCGTCAGCGGCGGCACCGCCGCGAACAAGGCCAGGGTAATCAGGGCCAGCCATATCTGCCGTTTATTCATCTGCCCCGCCCTAACCGGTCCGCGCCGGGAACAGGCCCCGGGGGCGCACCACAAGGATCGCCGCCATGAGAATATAGATCAGCATGGAGGCCAGGGCCGGTCCGGCGGTATCGGCGGCGGCATCGGAGACAACCGCGCGCAGAAGCACCGGCAACAGCACCCGGCCCATGGTATCGGCCAGGCCGACGATAATGGCGGCGATGAAGGCGCCCCGGATGGAACCGATGCCGCCGATGATAATGACCACGAAGGCCAGGATCAGCAATGGTTCCCCCATGCCCGGCTCCACCGAAGTCAACGGCCCCAGCATCATTCCGGCCAGGCCTGCGAAAACCGCGCCCAGGGCAAAGACGAATGTAAACAGCGATTTGATGTTTACCCCCAAGGCTCCGACCATCTCGTTATTGGAGGCGCCAGCCCTGATCAGCATGCCCAGCCGGGTATGCGCCACGATAAAATAGATAATGGCGGCGACGGCCAGGCCAACCGCGATGATCAATAGGCGAAAGACGGGATAGGGCGCGCCGGGAATAATTTCCACATGGCCGGAAAGATAGTCCGGCAGGCCGGAATAAAGCGAGATCGGCCCCCAGATGATTCTGACGACTTCGTTGAAAAACAGGATCAGGCCAAAGGTCGCCAGAACCTGGTCCAGATGGTCGCGCCGATACAGAGTGCGCAGGGCGACGACCTCGACCAGCGCACCGACGGCGAAGGTCGCAGGCAAAGCCAGAACCATGCCAAGGATAAAACTGTCGGTCCAGGCGACCAATGTTGTCGCCAGATAGGCGCCAATCATGACCAGGGCGCCATGGGCCAGATTGACCAGATCCATGATGCCAAAGACCAGGGTCAGGCCGGCGGCGATGAGGAACAGCATCACCCCGAATTGCAGGCCATTGAATGCCTGCTCCAGCAACAAAAGCGGCTCCATGCGATAGGTCCTACCGTTTCAGATGCAAACGGGGGCGCCCCATGGCGCCCCCTGGGAATTCCCATAGGCCGTCCCATGGGAATTC
>CAYWYB010000490.1:0-2317 GCA_964462145.1 uncultured Rhodospirillaceae bacterium | reverse complement strand
ATGATGCATCTGTCGGGCTATGAGGACGAGCCCATGAAGGCGCATACGCCGTGGGTTGATTTCGGCACTGCTTCGGCCGCCACCATCGGCACCTTGGCGGCACTGCTGCACAAGCGCGCCACGGGCGAGGGGCAGCGGGTGGAAGGCAGCCTGCTTGGCACCGCCTTGTTGTTCAACAACGCCGGTTTGATCGAACAGGCCATGATCCAGGCCGACCGGGTCGGCTCCGGCAACCGGGGGCAGACCGCCGCGCCCATGGATGCCTACAAATGCCGCGATGATGAATGGATCCTGGTGCAGGTCGTCGGCCAAACGCTCTTCAACCGCTGGTCCGATCTCATGGCAGACGGGGACTACTGGACGACAGACCCCAAATTCAAGGATGATCTGCTGCGGGGCGATAATGGCGTCGAGATTTCGGCCCGCATGCAGGAATGGTGCTCGAAAAGGACCCGCGAGGAAGCCATCGCGACCCTGGCGGAAGCGCGAATTCCTTGCGGCCATGTTTATAAGCCGGCTGATACCTTGAAGGATCCGCAGGTCCTGCAAGGCGGCTTCCTGGAGGAAGTGGACTACCCCGGCATCCCGGCGCCGGCGCCCATGTCCAAGCTGCATGTCCGCTTTTCGAAAACCCCGGCGGACGCTATCCGCATGCGCGCTCCGACCCTGGGCGAACACACCGACGATATTATGCGCGACCTGGGTTATGACGATGCGACGATCGCCGAATTAAGGGAAAAGCGCGTCGTTTGATACAGCACGTCGCTATTTCGGCAAAATAAAGGCCCCGCCTCCGTTTTGGAGAGCGGGGCCTGAATTTTTAGCCGTAAGGCCGGTTCGATCAGTCGCTCGCGGCTTCTTCCTGAACCATTTCCTTACCGGTTTCCTGGTCGACCATTTTCATGGACAGGCGAACCTTGCCCCGGTCATCGATGGCCAGGCATTTGACGAAGACTTCATCGCCTTCGTTGCAAATGTCGTTCACCGTCTTGACCCGGTGCTGGGCCAGTTCCGAGATGTGGCAGAGGCCGTCCCGGTTGCCGATGAAGTTCACGAAGGCGCCGAAATCGACAACCTTGACCACCTTGCCCTTGTAGATCTCGCCGATCTCGGGCTCGGCGATGATGCCGGTGATCCAGGTGGTGGCGGCATCGATGCTGGACTGATCCGGCGAGGATACCTTGACCGAACCATCATCGGAGATATCGATCTTGGCGCCGGTTTCCTCGGTGATCTGACGGATAACCTTGCCGCCGGTACCGATGATTTCCCGGATCTTGTCGACCGGTACCTTCAGGAGGTGAACCTTTGGCGCGGTATCGCGCAACTCGCCGCGATGCTCGCCAATGGCTTTGCTCATCTCGCCAAGGATATGGTTGCGGCCTTCGTTGGCCTGGGCCAGGGCATCACGCATGATCGCCTCGGTAATGCCGGCGACCTTGATGTCCATCTGCAACGAGGTAACACCATCCTCCGTGCCCGCGACCTTGAAGTCCATGTCGCCCAGGTGATCCTCGTCGCCCAGAATATCGGACAGGATGGCGTACTTGTCGCCTTCCAGGATCAGGCCCATGGCGATGCCCGCCACGGCCGCCTTCAGGGGCACGCCGGCGTCCATCAGCGACAGGGAGGAGCCGCAAACAGATGCCATGGAGGAGGAACCATTGGATTCCGTGATCTCGGAAACGATACGGATCGTGTAAGGGAACTCTTCCTTGCTGGGCATCACCGCCTTCATGGCCCGCCAGGCCAGCTTGCCATGGCCGACTTCGCGCCGGCCGGTAAAGCCAAAGCGGCCCGCCTCGCCCACGGAATAGGGCGGGAAGTTGTAATGCAGCAGGAAGTGCTGGCGGTATGAACCCGCCAGGGCATCCATGATCTGCTCGTCATCGCCGGTACCCAGGGTGGTCACCACCAGGGCCTGGGTCTCGCCGCGGGTGAACAGGGCCGCGCCATGGGTCCGGGGCAGTACGCCGACCTGGCTTTCGATCTGCCGTACGGTACGGGTGTCCCGGCCATCAATGCGGTTGCCCGTATCCAGGATCTGGCCGCGGACGATGTTCTTTTCCAGCTTCTTGACGGCATCGCCAATAGCGCCGGCATCGGGATCTTCAGCCAACGCCTCAAAGGCCTTACCCTTGGCTTCCGACAGCATGTTGGTGCGGGTCTGCTTCACGGGCTCGGCATAGGCGGCACGCAAATCAGCCTCGATGGTGTCGGCAACCTTGCCCTGGATCGCGGAGTGATCCTCCGGCGGGGCCAGATCCCAGGGCTCTTTCGCCGCCAATTCGGCCAACTCGATAATAGCCTGAATGAC
>CAYWYB010000489.1:0-2330 GCA_964462145.1 uncultured Rhodospirillaceae bacterium | reverse complement strand
CATGGCCGCATATTGCCGCCTGGCCGGGATCGAGGCCTTTGTCTTTTGCCCCGATGATACGCCCGAGACCAATATCCGCGAGATCGCCCTACAGGGCGCGCGGGTCTATTGCGTCAACGGCCTGATTAACGATTGCGGCAAGATCGTCGGCGACGGCAAGGAGGCGATGGACTGGTTCGATGCCTCGACCCTGAAAGAGCCCTATCGGATCGAGGGCAAGAAAACCATGGGCCTGGAACTGGCCGAACAGTGTGGTTGGCAATTGCCCGATGCGATCTTTTACCCAACGGGCGGCGGCACCGGCCTGATCGGCATGTGGAAAGCCTTTGATGAACTGGAAGCCATGGGCTGGATCGGATCCAAGCGGCCCAAGATGATCGCCGTGCAGGCATCCGGCTGCGCGCCCATCGTCAAGGCCTTTGACGACGGTGTCGAACATGCGGATCTATGGCCCGATGCCCACACCATGGCGGCGGGCATCCGGGTACCGGCGGCGGTGGGCGATTTCCTGATCCTGCGCGCGGTGCGCCAATCGGGCGGTTTCGCTATCGCCATCGATGACGAGGATATTTTCGCCGCCCGCGATGATATGTCCAGGAATGGCGGCATGTTGCTATGCCCCGAAGGTGCGGCCACCTATGCCGCCTGGAAGGCCGCCGTGGCGGATGGCAGGATCAGCGCCCAGGACCGCTGCATCTTGTTCAATTGTGCCACCGGCCTGAAATATCCCATGCCCAAATCCGGCACGACACTGGACCGCCACCAAGCCATTGATTACGGAGCCCTGGCATGACGACCGAGCTGGAATTGCTGCCCATCGATATCTCCGGCTATCGCGCCGGCAATACGGGTGTCGACTATGTCCACCGCTTTGACAGCGGACAACCGGGCCCCAATTTCCTGATCACCGCCCTGACCCATGGCAACGAGGTCTGCGGCGCCCATGCCCTGGCGGTCCTGTTCGAGAACAATATCCGGCCCTCCAAGGGCAGCCTGACGCTCTGCTTCAATAACGTCGATGCCTACCATTCCTTTGATGTGGACAACCCCGGTGCCTCGCGCTTCGTGGACGAGGATTTCAACCGCCTGTGGTCTGATGAAATCCTTGATGGCGAGCGGCAGTCGTCAGAATTGACCCGGGCCCGGCAGGTTCGCGGCGTTGTCGCGGAAGCGGATTACCTGCTTGATCTGCATTCCATGCATTTGCCCTGCCCGGCCTTGATGCTGTGTGGCACCGCCGCCAAGGGTCGACGCCTGGCCTTTGCCATGGGCGTGCCCGAACATGTGGTTGCCGATCCCGGCCATGCCGCCGGCCCGCGCATGCGCGATTACGGTGCCTTTGCCATGGATAGCGGCGAGAAAACGGCGCTGTTGATCGAATGCGGCCAGCATTGGCAGGACAGCTCCCGCCAGGTCGCCATCCATGCCGTGTTTCATTTTCTCGATGCCCTGGGCGTCATCGCGCGGGATGCCGCCGCGCCGTATCTGGCCACAAACCCCGCGCCCCAGCGGATGATCGAAGTGGTCGGACCGATCACCATTCAGACCGAGGCCTTCCGCTTTAGCGACGATTTCACCGGCCTTGAGGTGATCGCCCAGGCCGGCACGGTGATTGGCCATGACGGCGCCCAGCCCGTGGTCACGCCGCATGACGATTGCGTCCTGATCATGCCGACCCACCGCCCCCGCGTGGGCCAGACCGCGGTGCGCCTTGGCCGCTTCATAGACTAGGCGCGCATGAACCTTGTCACGCGTTTGATTTTCTCTATCGCGCTGGGCGCCGTCGGCGGCGCGGTGTTTTACTATTTCAGCCTGCCGCTTGCCTGGATGCTGGGCAGCATGACGTTTACCACCGTCGCCGCCCTGGCGGGCGCGCCCATCGCCTTGCACATGCCGACACGCCTTTCCATGACCGCGGTGTTGGGGACATTGCTGGGCAGTGCCTTCACGCCGCAAATTCTGCAGCAGTTGCAACATTGGGGCGCCGGCGCCATCACCGTCGCCATTTTCGTTACCCTGATGACAGCGGTCGCGGTGTCGTTCCTGAAGCGGGTCGGTGGCATGGACAGGGCGACGGCCTATTTTTCCGGCACACCAGGCGGCCTGAGCGAGATGACCCTCGTGGGCGAGCGCATGGGCGGCCATACCCCTACCATTGCCCTGGTACACGCCACGCGGATTTTCGTGGTGGTTTTCCTCCTGCCTTTGTTTCTGGCGAGCATCGCGGATCTGGATATCCCCAACACCGCCCGGGTCCTGGCCGGCCGGCCGGCGGCGCAAGGGGGCGAGTTGGCCATTCTGGCGGCCTGCGCCGTGGTCGGATATATCCT
>CAYWYB010000488.1:0-2340 GCA_964462145.1 uncultured Rhodospirillaceae bacterium | reverse complement strand
ATGCTGGCGGCAGGGCAACTTAGTCACGCCATCGCGGGTCATTATCGCTTGACTGATATCGTCGCCGCCCATGAAGCGGTGGAAAGCGGCGCGGCCATCGGAAACGTAATTGTTGAGACCATTTAATCAGCGTTCGGCTTTGCTCCATTCAACCATGCGGTGGGCATAACCCGCCGAAATCACCTGACGCCATGTAGGTGCCGAAAAATGAGTTTCCCAAAACAGCAAGGTTTCAATTGCAATCACGCTCAATCCCTCGGTAGACTATGCCCAATAAGAAAGAACGACAGTGACGTACGCGTGTTGAGGTGATGGGTGCAGAGGGGGGGGTAGAGACGATGATCCCTGCGGGATACTACCGGCCGATCAGCCAAACTTTGACACACTTTCCGAGTGGCTCGCAAAGGGAGGCCTAAACTATGTCTAAATTCAAAATCAGCAATTCTTTCGGACAACAGACCAGGCGCGAATTCCTGGCAACAACATCAGCCGGCATGACGGCGGCGGCAGCGGCGGCGGCAACGGCCAGCATGCCGGGCTCGGCGCTAGCGGCGAAGAAGAAAGGCGGCACACTGCGCTTTTCGACTCGCTCGGACGCTCGCGGTCTGGATCCGCAACGCAACGTCATCTACTACGTCTCGCATCCTTTGGCGGCGACGTCGGGCGGCCTGCTGGATATCGACAAGAACATGGACATCGTCCCCGCCATTGGCGAGGAATGGACGGTCTCCGATGACATGAAGACCTACACCTTCAAAATCCGCAAAGGCGTGACCTTCCATAACGGCGCCGACGTCGACGCACCGGCGATCAAATGGAACTATGACCGGGTCCGCGATCCGAAGACCTCTCATTCCTTCCACCGCAGCTTCTTCAAGCTGGTGAAAGAAATCACCGCGATCGACAAATACACCCTGCGCATTGATCTGGAACTGCCAAGCGCGGTGTTCCTGGCCAGCGTGACCTATTATCCGGTCAATCTGATCGCGCCCAACAGCGTTGATCAGGTAGATACGCATCCGATCGGCTGCGGCCCCTTCAAGTTCGTCAGCTGGAAGCGCTTCGCAAAGACCGAAATGGTCCGCTTCGAGAATTTCTGGCAAACCGATGCCGCGGGTAATTCCCTGCCCTATCTCGATGCGATCGAAGGTTATCCGAAGAAAGAGGATAAGGTTCGCTTGACCGCCCTGCGCACCGGCGAAGTCGATCTGATCGAGAACATGTCCTATGCGGATGCCGCCAACTTCAAGAAAACCCAGACGGCCAATTACAATACCTGGGATATCCCGCAGGTTGGCTGTGGTTACCTTGCGGTGCAGTCCAAGAAGGGCCCGTTCGCCATGGACGCGGCGGACGGCAAACTGATGCGCCAGGCCTTGGCCCATGCCATCGACAAGGAAGCCATTCATCAGGCCATCTTTAACGGCCTGAGTGAAAGCCTGAACGGCTTCTACGGCACATCCAGCACCTGGCACATGCCGGATATCAAGAACATTAAGGAATACGATCCGGAGAAATCAAAGGCCATTCTGCGCAAGTTAAATGCCATGAATACGCCCGTCGCGGTCGTCGCCCGGCAGGCTTATTCCTACATGCATCAGACTGGCGAGATCGTGTATTCCATGCTCGAGGAAGCCGGCTTCAAGGTTACCAACGAAGTGTTCGACAATCCGGTGTTGCGCAAGAAGTACAAAAAGTCGGACTACGGCGTCGATTCGACGGCGAACAGCTATCGCTTCGAGCCTGACCAATGGTATTCCGTCAACGTTCTTTCGGACGGGCCTTCAACTAAACTGCGGACCGGCTACAAGAACGAAGCCGCCGATAAGTTGATCACAGCGGCGCGGGCCACCAAGGACAAGCAAGTCCGGATGGAAATGTATACGGACGTGGAAAGCATGGTGAACGACGATTGCGCCATCATCTATACCCACGGCATTCCGTTGACGTCGGCAGCGACCAAGAAGTTGAAAGACTACCAGCCGGCATTCGCTGGTCCCTTCAATATTTCCATGGGTGGTGTGCGTACCGCCTATATGGAAGGTTAGCCGCGTATCTAACCGCGTACCCAAGAACAGGCGTAATTTTGTCCGGTGGCGCTTTCATAATCGAAAGCGTCACCGGCGCGCCGCACCGGAGCCTGTAGCATGCTCATTTATGCAATTAATCGCATAATTCAGATAATTCCCGTTATTTTTATTCTTTCGGTTTTGGTATTTGGCTTTGTCCATGCCCTGCCCGGCGACGTCATCGATACCTTGACGGCGACGGACGGCGAGGAGGATCCGGAGGTCCGGGCCGCCTTGGAAGAGGAATTTGGCTTAAATAAGCCGATTTATG
>CAYWYB010000487.1:0-2361 GCA_964462145.1 uncultured Rhodospirillaceae bacterium | reverse complement strand
GTGCCAGCGCTTCTGGGGCAACCATTTTTGCGGGCGTTTCTGCTGGCCGAACATATGGATTGCCCCGAAAGCACCAACATGCTGGCCAACAGCCGCACAACCCTGACCACGGCGGCGCTGCGTTTCATCACTTGGAACATGTCGTATCACGCCGAGCATCATGCCCTGCCGGCGGTGCCATTTCATCAGCTGCCGGCTTTTCATCGCCATACCCAGACTCACCTAAAAGCCCGGCAAAATGGCTATCTCAACTTCCACCGTGACCTTTGGCGCAAGCTTTAAAAGAACGTGGCGATTTCTTCGAGAGGCTTTTTGACCGTGGCATGGGCCGGAATGTGGGCGTTTGCGTCCGGATAGCCGGTGACCAGGAGGATATAGGGGCGGTCGCTTTTCGGGCGCCCGCAAATCTCGTTCAAAAAGCCCATGGGCGCCGGCGTATGGGTCAATGTCGCCAGGCCGGCATTATGCAGGGCCATGATCAGAAACCCGGTGGCGATGGAAACTGATTCCGGCACGTAATAATTCTTATACAGCTTGCCGCCCGCGCCCCGGCTTTTGTGTTCGCCGAAAATACAAATCAGCCACGGCGCCGTCTCCAGGAACGGCTTGGCGGGATCGGTTCCGATGGGCTTTAAAGCCTGCAGCCATTCCTCGCCGGCCCGGCCGTCATAAAAGGCCCGCTCTTCTTCCTCCGCCAGTTCGCGTATGGTTTTCTTCTTGGCCGCATCGCCGATGACCGCGAAATGCCAGGGCTGGTGATTGGCGCCGCTGGGCGCGGTGCCGGCGGCAAGCAGGCATTGTTCGATGATGTCTCTGGGCACGGGACGGTCGGAAAACTCACGCACCGAATGACGCCGGCGCACCAAGTCATAAAACGCTGCCGCCGATGCACGCATCTCGACCACGCTCTGTTCCTGGTAATCAGGCAAGGGAATGGGGTGAAAGTCCTCGCCGAACTGATCTTTCAGCATGATCGTTCCTCTGGCAACGTTAGGCGGAAACCGGCGGCCGGCGATGGGCCCAGGGGCGGGCCTGTTCCAGCTGTCCGGCCAAGCGGAACAACATATCCTCGGCGCCGTATCTGGCCATGAAATGCGAGCCCACGGGCAGATTATCGGCGCTCCAATGCAGGGGCAGGCTCATGGCCGGCTGGCCGGTGCCGTTGGCCAGCGAGGTAAAGCCGGAATATTCGTTCAGGCGCTTCACGAAGGTCGCGGGATCGCTTTCACTTGATTTGAAGCTGCCCAACGGGACCGCCGGCATGGCGGTGGTCGGCGTCAGGGTCAGGTCGTAGGTCTCGAAAAATCCGGCAACCTCGCGGGTAACGCGCTGAATATCCTGCACCGCGCGCAAATAGGCCCCGGACGAGCGCCGCTCGCCGCTAAGATACATACGCCAGGTATTGGGTTCGAACTGCTCTTCCGAAGGCGTCAGGCCATAGCGGTCGGCCCAATCACGCACCGCCCACGAGGCGAATGCCGTCCAAATACCGGCAAAGGCCCGTTGATAGCCGTCCTCGTCAAAGCTGGGATCGGCCCATTCGACAATATGGCCCAGGTCCTCACACAGCTTGGCCGTCGCCTCCACCGCCGCCCGGCATTCGGGGTGAACTTCCGAAAGGTTGAAAGCCCTGAGGGAAACCGCGATGCGCAATTGGCCCGGGTCCCGGCCAACTTCGTCTACATAGGCACGTTCTTTTGGCGGCGCATGGTAGGGATCGCCAAGGTCCGGGCCGGCGGTGGCGTCCAAAAGGGCGGCGCTATCACGCACGCTGCGGGTGACAGCGTGTTCGGCGATCAGGCCGCTGCCGGCATCGCCATAGTCGGGGCCCAGGGGGTTGCGGCCCCGGCTCGGCTTCAGGCCGAACAGACCGCAGAGCGCGGCTGGATTGCGGATCGAACCGCCGCCGTCGTTGGCATGCGCCATGGGCACGATACCCGCCGCCACCGCCGCCGCCGAGCCGCCCGACGAACCGCCGGGTGTGCGCGAGGTGTCCCAGGGATTGCGGGTCGGGCCGGTCAGGGCCGGTTCGGTGGTCGGGATCAGGCCAAATTCGGGCGTATTGGTCTTGCCCGCAATGATCAGGCCGGCTTTTTTCTGGCGCACCACCAGCTCGCTGTCAGCCGGCGAGACACAGTGCCCGGCCAGATAGCGGCTGCCCTCGGCAATGGGCACGCCGGCATATTCGGCGACCAGATCCTTTAGCAAGAATGGCACGCCTGGAAACGGTGCGCTCGGGTCAATATCGTTTTGCGCCGCCGCATGCGCCAGATCATCCATGCGGACGATGACGGCGTTTAGCGTTGGGTTAAGGCGCTCGATACGTTCGATGGTGGCCGCGGCCAGCTCGCCCGGCGTGAC
>CAYWYB010000486.1:0-2392 GCA_964462145.1 uncultured Rhodospirillaceae bacterium | reverse complement strand
GGCATTTCCATTCTGACCACGCCGCAAGGGGTGCTTTCGGATACCGAGGCGCGGGAAGCCAACGTGGGTGGCGAAGTCATCTGCCAGGTATTCTAGGGAGAACGTGGATGTCCCGTATAGGAAACAAGCCGGTGAGCGTGCCTGAGGGCGTCACCGTTGAACTGGCCAACAGCATCCTTAAGGCAAAGGGCAAGTTGGGCGAGTTGTCCATGACGGTGGTCGAGCAAGTGGAAATGAGCCACGCCGACAACCAGATCGTCGTGACGCCGAAAGATCAGAGCAAGATTGCCCGTTCCATGTGGGGCATGCAACGTAGCCTGGCCCAGAACCTGGTGACCGGCGTGTCCGAGGGTTTCAGCAAGGAGCTGGAAATTCAGGGCGTTGGTTATCGCGCCAATTTGCAGGGCAAGACGCTGAAACTGCAGCTTGGCCACAGCCACGACATCGATTTCCCGATTCCGGATGGCATCCAGATCGAGTGCGAGCGTCCCACGGCCGTGAAAATTTCAGGGATCGACAAGCAACAGGTCGGTCAGGTTGCCGCGAAGATCAGATCATTCCGTCCGCCGGAGCCGTATAAGGGCAAGGGCGTGCGTTATGTTGGCGAATATATCTTCCGCAAGGAAGGCAAGAAGAAGTAGGCGAGAATGGCTAATCCAAGAGAACTATTCAAACGCCGGCAACGGCGCAGCCGCTCGAAGCTGGCGAAACTTGCCACGGGCCGGCCGCGTCTTTCGGTGTTCCGCTCGTCCAAGCATATCTATGCTCAGGTGATCGATGACGTCGGCGGCAAGACACTGGCCGCGGCGTCCAGCCTGGACAAGGATCTGCGGACTGCGTTGAAGACCGGCGCGGACAAGGAGGCGGCCGCGAAGGTCGGCGCCTTGATCGCGGAGCGGGCCAAAGGCGCCGGCGTTGAGGCGGTCGTGTTCGATCGTGGCGGATACCAATTTCACGGCCGGGTCAAGGCGCTGGCGGATGCCGCGCGTGAAGCCGGCTTGAATTTTTAGGAAAGGCTAGGTCCCAATGGCACGTAATGACTTCGGAGACCGCGGCGACAGCGAGTTTGTCGACAAGCTGGTACACATCAATCGGGTCGCCAAGGTGGTCAAGGGCGGCCGCCGGTTCGGTTTTGCCGCACTGGTCGTGGTCGGTGATCAAAAAGGCCGGGTCGGTTTCGGTCACGGTAAGGCCCGCGAGGTGCCCGAGGCTATCCGCAAGGCGACGGAAACCGCCAAGAAAGGCATGATCCGCGTACCCCTGCGCGAGGGCCGGACCCTGCACCATGATATCACCGGGCGTCACGGCGCGGGTAAGGTGCTGCTGCGCGCCGCACCTCCCGGTACCGGCATTATCGCGGGTGGTCCCATGCGCGCCGTTTTCGAATGCATCGGCGTGCAGGACGTTGTCACCAAGTCGCAAGGCTCCTCCAACCCCTACAACATGGTTCGGGCAACCTTTGAAGCCCTGAAGAACCAGGTTTCGCCGCGCACCGTGGCGGCCAAGCGGGGCAAAAAGGTGGCCGAGATTATTGGCCGGCGTGGCCGCGGCAAGGCGGCTGAAAAAGAGGCCGCGGAAGCTGTCGAGGCAGCGGAAACGGCGGACGCGTAGGCGTCCGAGGAATGAAGGACGGCTGCTGTTAAAGGCGCCAACAATGCTTATATGGGCCATAGGTACCAATCCAGGGTGCCGCCGGGCCAAGGGCATTTAGCGAGACTGGAAAGCGAGCAATGGCGAAAGCTAAAAAAACAGTGACGGTAACCCAGATCGGCAGTCCGATCGGGCGGCCGCAATGGCAACGGCAGACCTTGATCGGCCTCGGGCTAAACAAGATGCATCGGACCCGCGAACTGGAGGATACCCCTTCCGTGCGCGGCATGATCAATAAGGTGCATCACCTTGTCCGCGTTGAAGCGGCGGAGTAAGTCATGAAACTGAACGAATTACGCGACAACGCCGGTGCCCGCCATAAGTCCAAGCGGCTGGGCCGGGGCATTGGTTCGGGCAAGGGTAAGACCGCCGGCCGGGGCCACAAGGGTCAGAAGTCACGCTCCGGCGTGGCCATCAAGGGCTTCGAAGGCGGCCAGATGCCGTTGTATCGGCGCCTGCCCAAGCGCGGCTTTAACAATATTTTCGCCAAGCGCTACCAGGTCATCAACCTGGGCCAGCTGCAAAGCTTTATCGATGCGGGCAAACTCGACGCCGGCAAGCCTATCGGCGAGGCTGAGTTGGTTGCCTCGGGCGTGGTGCGCCGCGCCCGTGATGGCGTGCGTCTGCTGGCCAAGGGCGAATTGAGCGCAAAAATCGAGATCACCGTGGCGGGCGCCTCGGCGGCTGCCGTGGCGGCGGTGGAAAAGGCCGGCGGCACGATTACCGTGACCGTGGTCAAGGA
>CAYWYB010000485.1:0-2404 GCA_964462145.1 uncultured Rhodospirillaceae bacterium | reverse complement strand
CACTGGGCATCAGGCGGCCAGTCTTTTCCGCCAGATAGACCATGATGGCGCCGGTCTCGAAGACCACGAAATCATCCGCCTCACGGTCGACGATGACGGGGATGCGGCCGTTCGGGTTCATGGCCAGAAAGCTCTCGGTCTTCTGATCACCCTCGCTCAGTTTGATTTCATGCACTTCGTAGGGCAACTCCAGCTCCTCCAGAGTAACGGAGGCTTTCCAGCCGTTCGGGGTGGAGGCGGTATATAGATCAATCATTTCAAGTTTCCTTGATGCGGTAGAAGCGCGTTGCGGTGTCATGGAACAGCGCCGCTTTGTCCGTGGCGCTGAAATCCGCGGTCAGCCGCTTGAAAGCATTCCACAGGGTGGTGTAGGCGCAGGATGCCTTATCCACGGGAAAGTTACTCTCGAACATGCAGCGTTCCGGCCCGAAGGCTTCGATGCAGTGCATCAGATAGGGTTTCCAATCCTCGGCCAGAACCTCGGACGACGGCGGGATATCCAGCTTGTGATGGCCGAAGCCGGTCAACTTCATGGCCAAGCCACCCAGTTTCACATGCACATTCGGGCACTTGGCCAGGGCCGTGACATTGGCGGACCATTCCGAGAAAATCTCATCGCGACGCCCCTTGTAAGGTCCAATACCAAGGGGCGCACCCACATGGTCCATGACGATGGGCGTTTCCGGGAAGGCCTGGGCCAAATCGATCAATTCCGGCATTTGCGGGTGATAGAACCAGGAATCGAAACTCATGTTCAACGGCGCCAATTGGGCGAAGCCCCGCCAAAATGTCTCATCGTAAAGCAGGCCGGCATGGGGTGCCGTGTGCTCGGCGCCGAGGATGCCGTCGTCGGGGTCATGGGCCGTGGAATGACGGATGCCGCGAAAGCGCCCGCCGCCAGCCTCGATATGCGCCTCCAGGATATCCTTGACCGCCTCGCCTAGACGCAGATCGGCAAAGCCGACGATGGCGGCGGCGACCTGGGTTTTGCCGTAGATGCCCGAGGCGGCCATGGCCGCCATGCCCCTGACAAATTCGGTTTCCCCCACCGGGGCCATGTTGGCGTCGCCTTTGGCTCTGTAAAACGCCTCGCATTCGAGAAAGACCGTGCTGACGATGTTGTGGCCGCCGCTCATATCGGCGAAGAAATCATCCAGCAGGTAGCGGTAGACGAATGTATCCCGCTGATCCCACAGATGGTGGTGTGGATCACAGATCGGCAGATCGGGCTCCAGCGCCGCCTCCGTCATGCGGCCCAGCCAATCACCCAGTTCGGTCATTATTTGCCCTCATATAAATCCCGTCCGGCCACCAGGGCGCGGATTTTACCATCAGCAACATTGCGCGGCAGCATCCAGAAACCGCAATCGGGATGGATATATTTGACCCGTCCCGCGCCCAACAAGGCCTCGGCCTTTTCGATTTGCGTGGCGATGGCATCGGCGCTTTCAATATCGGTGCGCTTGATATCCACGACGCCCATTCCCATGCCGATTTCCGGGCGCAGCTCCTTGAACGCGGCCAGTTCCTCGACCGGGCGATGGGCATTCTCCATCACGATGTGGTCCACATGCAGGGCGTTGAGATAGCCCAGCAGCTTGTCCCAGCTGCCCTTTTGGATGGTCTGGCCGCCATAGTTGCCAAAGCACAAATGCACGGCGCCAATGCCGGGGCTTGGAATGGCATCCAGTACCTTGTTGATGGCGGCAGCGGCCCATTCCCATTCGTCCGGGTGGCCGGGCAGGTTGGCCTCGTCCAGCTGCACAACGTCAGCGTGGCAATGACGGACCTGTTCGGCCAGGGCATCGGCGATGGCGTCGGCCACTTTCGCCACATCGCCATAATGTTGATCAACCACGGTCTTGGCCAGCATGTGCGGCCCGGTCAAGGTGAATTTCAGTGGCTTGCCGGTCAAGGCCTTGGCCGCCTCGCAGGCGCCGGGCAGATCGAGGCTGCCGCCGTTGATCGGGCCATCGACCACGGCGGGCGGACGGCGGCGAAAGCCCATGCCTTCCTGGCTGCGGTAATCCAGTAGTTCGGTGAAATTGATCTCGGTCCGGATGCCGCCCATGGGACGGACAAAATATTCGATCATACCGTTGGTTTCGGGATGGTTGACGTCGAAACGGTACATCTCGCCATCGCATACCACATCTATGCCGGCCTGTTCCTGGGTGTGCAGCACCACGCGGGTGGCATCGGTCAAAGCCTGTTCGGACGGCGCGGCGGCAAGCCAGGCCGGAACCGGGTAGGAACCAACGACGGTTGTCTTAATCTTGGAAGTCATGATTGTCCTTATGTTCGATCAACTAAATAGGACCATAGTCCCTGCCCGCCCTTGCGGGCCAGGGAACGGCCCAGCTCTTCGGCCCAATAATTCTCCGAACCAAATTCGGAGCGCCAG
>CAYWYB010000484.1:0-2422 GCA_964462145.1 uncultured Rhodospirillaceae bacterium | reverse complement strand
CCCTGGAGAGTGCTGTCAGGATCTCATGGAGGGCCAGTGATACGATCCCTGCCTTTGCTCCTGCCGGATAATGTTCCGTGCCCGCGGCATCAATCGGCACCAGGCTCTCCTTCTAAAAATATGCCGGAATTTGTCTGAACCTAGCAAGACGGCAGGCTGGCCGCAACAACGGGTTTGCTAGAGAAATGGCGCGAAACCGCGCTAAAGCACTGCCTGTTGGCCAGAGAACTGGCGCCCTTGTCGCAGATGTTCATGGGTCGATTGGGCTGTTTTTTGCGCCACGCTCAGGCAGGTCGCCACTGAAGGGCCGGCAAAATAATTGCCGGTCAGGAACAGCCCGGCCTGCCGCTCGTGGCAGCTGCTCAGGTGCTCGACCAGGGCACGGTGTCCGGCGCCGTACTGGGGCAAACCGACCGGCCAATGACGCACTTTCGCCACCACCGGATCAGCCGAGACACCGATCAGATCGCCGAATTCCGCACGCGCCAGATCGAGCAGCTCGGCGCTGGGCAGGCGCGCTAAATGTGGCGCCCTGACGCCGCCAATATAGGCGGATACGGCAACATGGCCATCAGGCGCACGGCCGGGAAACATGGTGGAGCTGAATTGGGAGCCAAGAATGTTGCGCTTTTCCGCCTCCGCCGTCAGAAAACCCAGGCCATCCAGGGGATGCGCCACATCGCCGCGCCGGTAGCCAAGGAAGACCACCGCCAGGGACGGCGCCTGGATTTGCGCCGCCGCATCGGCACCGGAGGGGTCCACGTCACCGATCAGTTGCGCCGCCACGTGGGCCTGGGTGGCAATGACAACCGCCCTGCCCCGCAAGTGGCCGTCCCTGCCCAGATCCACCTCAAAACCATCTGGCGCCGCCGTAACGCGGCGGACGGCGACACCAGTACGGATATTATCCTGAAGACTCTTGGCCAGGGTGTCGGCCAGGGTGCCGATACCATCGCGCCAGGAGAACAACCGGCTGCCCGGCATTTTTCCGCCCTCGCGGCGGCGGTGCATGATGCCCAAGGTGACGGAGCCGTATTTCTCTTCCAGTGCCACCAGCATGGGAAAAATCGCCGCCACCGACAGCTCCGCCGCGCGGCCGCCGCCATAAATACCGGCAACCATGGGGTCCATCACCCGCTCGGCAAATTCCCGGCCAAAGCGCCGTGCGCAGAACTCCATGACGGACTCATCCGCGCCAGG
This sequence comes from uncultured Rhodospirillaceae bacterium, assembly GCA_964462145.1. Classification (GTDB taxonomy): domain Bacteria; phylum Pseudomonadota; class Alphaproteobacteria. The sequence continues at coordinate 1,222 of CAYWYB010000484.1, read as the reverse complement.
GCTGCCATGGGGCACAAGAACTTCCAGCAATATGCGCAGCCTGGCCCAGGGCGAAAGATAACCGGCGGTCAAAAGGCCCAAGGGCCCCATGCCGATGCCGGATAGCTTCCCACCCGACACCAGATAGCGCTTGCGGATGCCGTCGCCCAGATCACAACGCAAACTTTCCAAACCGAGCTTTTCCGAGAATTCGTTGGCGGCGGGCACCAGGGCATTCATGGTTGAGGGGCCGTGTTCCATCAGGAAACCGTTCATGCGCTCCGAAACCGCGCTGCCGCCAAGTTGCCTCTGACGCTCCAACAGGACAACGTCATGGCCGCGCTGATTCAGATCATGGGCCGTGGCCAGACCGGAAACGCCGCCGCCAATGACGATGACATCCGTGCTCATGAGCCATCTCGTCCCATGGCCAGCGGCCGCCCGCCAAAGCGGTGTTTCGCTACCTTGGACAGTTCCAGCATAACCTCGGCCGTGACCTCCCGGCCCTGATCGGCCCGTACCTGGCTCTCGGCCCGTTGCCTGACGAAGCGGCGGACAAACGATGGTATCCGCGCCAGCCATGCCTCCGCCTCCGGCGTCCAGCGGATATCATCGACACCCGCCACCAGCGGCTCGATCACCGCGCCGCCCTGAGGTTGATAGGCGCACAGGAAGTCCTCGCCCATCAGATCGCCGTCGCGGGCAAGCGGCCTGGCCCGGCAACCGCCGCAGATTTTGCTGTATTCACAGGCCCCGCAGCGCCCCTGCAAGGTCGGCTGGCGCAAGGCCTTGAACTGCGGTGCATCGCGCCAGATCTCGGCAAAACTTTGCTGGCGGACGGAACCCACTTCCTCCTCGATGTAGGGACACGAGGTGACGCCGCCCATTGGCGTAACCCGGCAATAACGGCTGCCGGCCAGACAGCCGCCGGCCTCGTAACCATGCGCCGCCGTGACCGGCCAGTCGGGATCCAGTTCCCAGGCCATGCGCTTGAAATGCGGCGCGCATTTGGCCCGGATCATGATCTCCGTCTCTTCCCGCGCCGCCGCCGTCAGCCGGCGCATCACCTGCTCGTATGTTTCGGCCGAGATATTGGTGACCTTCTCGCCCCGCCCGGTGCAGACCAGGAAGAACACGTTCAGGACAAAGGCCCCGACATCCTTGGCGAAGGCGATCATGTTATCGAGTTCGCCGGCGGTATCATCAGTCACGGAGAAATGGATCTGAAAGCGCAGATCATTGC
>CAYWYB010000483.1:0-2442 GCA_964462145.1 uncultured Rhodospirillaceae bacterium | reverse complement strand
TGTGGGACAAAGCGCAAACTCCAAAAGAATTTCCAGACGTCAGGTTACACAAGCTGTGTAGTCACTCCAAATAGTTCAAGGCAAAAATAGAATTAATTTTCCTTTCTCTAGTTTGCGGTGCGTATTGAGGCCCTGCAAAACTCAAGCTGAGCAATTTTGATAGACAGTCTCGTGATTAGAGTGTCAGTAACCTTCCTTATCCACGGCTTCCGATAGCGGCTCCACGCGGGCATCGACTTGGCGGTGGACGTAGTATTCGATAGCCGGCTTGTAGAAATCAAACACCCGGCGTAATTCACCCACCGGTTCTTCGTGGGCGTCCACGCGCAGATCAACGCGGGCGTATTCCTTGTCTTCGTATACCAGGATCGCGGCCGAACGCTGGCCGCCTTTTTGCCCGCCGGCATCGCGGCCCGCTTCGATGGCGGCCATCAGGCGGTCTTCGATCTCGTCGTCTGGGTTGGCGTTGTAGCCGTCCTCGATGGCGGCCAGGATATGTTCGCCTTGCAGGACGTTGCCCAGGGCGATGAAATTCTCCCCCACATGATGGCCGGCCCAGTCCCGGTTCTGGCTGCCGGTGCGGGCGGCGGCGAAGCCGTCGTCGTCGATCACGCCCAGTTGGCGGTATTCATGATAGGGATCGCCCATGACCAGTTGTTCAATCACGCCCTGGGCCTTGTAGCCGGTTTGCAAAAGGCGCTGCGCCATCAGGCCAAGCCGTTTGTCGGCGATGGCCATGATCGCCACCGCGCCCTGGCGCGGCTGCACGAACGGCACCCGCGCGCCCACGGCCAGCGAACGGGTGGCGGTGGCGATGCCCAAACGCTTGGTTTTGGGGCAGCGGGCGATGGCGGTGAAGGTATGGAAATTCGGTCCTGGCGGTTGCGGCAACATATGGCATCTCCCGGCAATGATTATTTGCCGCCAGCCTAACGGCTTTCCCGACAAGTGGTCAGTTCTTTTTCCGTGGCAGGATGTCCGTGCTTATAATAGAGCCAGGATGGAGATTGGCCGGAAGCGCACATGGACGGGAAAAGCGGCGGCATGTTTGTCGACCCTGTTTTTAAATTTCTGGATCTGCTGGGACAGTACCCGACGAGCTTTGTTCAGTTGCTCGCGGCGTCCAGCCTGGGCCTTATGCTGATCGGCTTTCTCACCTGGCTGGACAAGCGCCGGCCGAGAAAGCTGCAATTCGCGGTGAAGCATAATCCCGTGAAGCTGCTTTGGCCGTTCGAGATCCTGGCCCTGGTCATTCTCGTCGAATGGTTCGCCCTGCTTACCATCGGCGAGGGCATGGACCTGCCGCAGCGCTCTCCCTAATACCAAAAAAGCGATTTTCACGGTCGGGCGTTTTGGCTACCCTGATGCCACAGAACAAGAACCAGGGAACGTCACGGCATGAATTCGAAATCGAGCAGCACGGCGCCATTGCGCGAACCAACCGATTTTGGCGACGGCGACTATCACAGCGCTCTGGTTAACGTCACCAATGTCTGCAATCTGGATTGCAGCCATTGCTTTGTCTTTCGCGCCGATAACCCGAACAGCCCCCGGGACAAGATGGATGACCGCACCATGCTGCATCAGCTCGAGGTGCTGCGCGATAAACACAATATCAAGGCCATGCTGTTCATGGGCGGGGAGCCGATGATCCGCAAGGACCTGGTTATGCAGGCGGTCAAGCTGTTTGAAAACCCTTCCATCGTGACCAACGGCACCTATGGCATCCCTTCCCTGCCCGGCGGCCTGGTGACGGTGTCCCTGGATGGGCCCGAAGCCCTGAACGATGACATGCGCGGGCCCGGTGTGTTCCAAAAGGTAAAAGAGGCCATCGCCAACCGCGACCGGGACGACGGCACCATCCTAATGCTGCAAATGACCGTGACCAAACTTAATGACCATAGCATTGCGGAATTTGTCGAGGTGGTGAAGGACTGGCCCATCGACGGCGTCGCCTTCACCTTTTTCATTCCCATCATTGATGATCAGACCGGCCTGGCCTGGGACAGCCTGGAGGACCGCGACCAGGCAATCCGCAATGTCATCGCCGTCAAACAGGCCTATCCCGATCTGGTCAAGGCCCAGGTCCCGGCTTTGGAAATGATGTTCGCGGATGTCTGCCAGAAACATACCGGCGATCTGAACGGGCAATGCGTGAACATCGACATCCTGCCGCTGTATCTGGGCAAGAACGGCGCCTTCGAGCGGCCCGAATGCTGTTACGGCAACGAAGCCGACTGCATGCGCTGTGGTTCGTATAGTCTGTTCAATACGGTCTATCACCGCGAAGTATTGGGACAAAAAGACTATAACCGCCGCACACAGAGAAAAGCCGCCGGCTAGACCATTGTCGGTATTGAACTACCCACCCGCTCCCCCTTCCCGGCCACCCACAGGGTACCATTGATGGGTGCCATAAAGCTCTTGGGGGAAGGGGGAGCG
>CAYWYB010000482.1:0-2468 GCA_964462145.1 uncultured Rhodospirillaceae bacterium | reverse complement strand
GTGGCCGCCGACACACCCGAGAAAATCCAAACCCTGGTGATTGATCCTATTTCGGGCCTGCAAGGCCATCACGCCCGCCGCCTGGCATTTAGCCTCGGCCTCGAGGGCAAGCAAGTCGGCTCCGCCGTCAAGCTGATTACGGCGCTTTACAAGGCCTTCGTGGACACCGATGCCTCCCTTGTCGAGATCAATCCGCTGGTGGTCACCGGCGCCGGCGAGGTCATGGCCCTGGATGCCAAGATGAACTTCGATGACAATGCCCTCTACCGGCATGCCGAGATCGAGGAACTGCGCGACGCGGACGAGGAAGATCCGGCCGAGTTGGAAGCCGCAAAGGCGGACCTGAACTACATCAAACTGGATGGCGAAATTGGCTGCATGGTCAACGGCGCCGGACTGGCCATGGCGACCATGGACATCATCAAGCTGCACGGGGGCGAACCCGCCAACTTTCTTGACGTGGGCGGCGGCGCCACCAAGGAGCGGGTAACCCAGGCTTTCAAGATCATTCTGTCCGATGGCAATGTGCAGGGCATTCTGGTCAATATTTTTGGCGGCATCATGCGTTGCGACATCATAGCCGAAGGCGTGGTCGCCGCCGCCCGCGAGGTGCATTTGGACAAGCCCCTGGTCGTGCGGCTTGAAGGCACCAATGTGGAAAAGGGCAAGGAAATCATGGCCAACTCCGGCTTGACGATCATCGCGGCGGACGATTTAGGAGATGCCGCCGCCAAGGTGGTCGCCGCCGTGAAGGAGGCCGCGTAATGGCTGTATTGGTCAACAAAGACACCAAGGTGATCTGCCAGGGCTTCACTGGTAATCAGGGTACCTTTCATTCCGAGCAGGCCATAGCCTATGGCACCCAGATGGTCGGCGGTGTTTCGCCGGGCAAGGGCGGGGGAAGTCATCTGGGCCTGCCCGTTTTCGATACGGTGGCCGATGCGGTCGAGACCACAGGCGCCAATGCTTCCGTGATTTATGTGCCACCGCCATTTGCCGCCGACGCCATTCTGGAAGCCATCGATTGCGAAATCGAACTGGCGATCTGCATCACCGAAGGCATTCCCGTCCTCGACATGGTGACGGTAAAGCGGGCCTTGCAGGCATCGGGCAAAACCCGCCTGATCGGTCCGAACTGTCCCGGCGTCATCACCCCTGATGAATGCAAGATCGGCATCATGCCCGGCCATATTCATACCCGCGGCAAGATCGGCGTGGTCTCGCGCTCCGGCACCTTGACATACGAAGCCGTGGGGCAGACCACCGCCGCCGGTTTGGGGCAAAGCACCTGCATCGGCATTGGCGGCGATCCCATCAATGGAACCAACTTCATTGATTGCCTGGATATGTTCCTTGGCGATCCGGAGACCGAGGGTATCGTCATGATCGGCGAGATCGGCGGCACCGCCGAAGAGGAAGCCGCGGATTTCATCCGTCAATCAAAGGTCAAAAAGCCCATGGTTGGCTTCATCGCGGGCCTTACGGCGCCGCCCGGCCGGCGCATGGGCCATGCCGGCGCGATCATTTCAGGCGGCAAGGGAACCGCTGGCGACAAAATGGAAGCCATGCGCAGTGCCGGCATCGAGGTTACGGATTCGCCAGCCGAACTGGGCAGCACCATGTTGAAGGTAATGAAAGGTTAACCAAACCGCGCGCAGTATGCGCGTTAATTACAATCGTGTTGGAGGCGGTGGCAGAAGGCTGCCGGAGCAAGCATGTCCATAGCGGATTCCGACGGGTCGGGCCTTGAAGGTTCGTCATTCCTGTTCGGCGCCAACAGCGCCTTTATTGAACAGCTTTACCAACGTTATCTGACCTCTCCCAACTCGGTTGATGCCTCCTGGCAGCAATTTTTTGCCGAACTGGGCGATGAGGCTGAGGCCGTGGTGGCGGAAGTTCGCGGCGCGCCATGGGCGCCGCGTTCCGGCCTGGAAAGTCAGGCGGACGCCTATACCGCCGATAGTGAAGGCGGCAGAATTCTGGAGGGCGCCCGTCAGGCGCCCAGCGCCATGGGCGCGGTAACGTCGGCCCAGGTTCGCCAGGCGACACTGGACAGTCTGCGCGCCCTGATGCTGATCCGGAATTACCGTGTCCGTGGCCATTTGCATGCCAAACTCGATCCTCTAGGCCTGCAAAAGGCTGTCAATCATACGGAACTGGACCCACGCAGCTTTGGCTTCACGGACGCCGATTTGGACCGGCCGATCTATATCAATTATGTCCTCGGCCTGGAAAACGCCACCCTGCGGGAAATCCTCGACATCGTGAACCGCACCTATTGCGGCAGTATCGGCGTGGAGTTCATGCATATCATGGGCGCCGACGAGAAATCCTGGATCCAGGAACGGATCGAGGGGCGGGGCAAGGAAATCAGTCTGACCGACCACGAAAAACGGCAGATCATGCGTGAATTGGTGGAAGCAGAAGGCTTCGAGAGCTTCCTGCAGGTCAAGCACCCGGGCACCAAG
>CAYWYB010000481.1:0-2519 GCA_964462145.1 uncultured Rhodospirillaceae bacterium | reverse complement strand
GTTGGTGATGTAGGTCTTGATGCCGGCCACGCTCCAGCCGCCCTCGCGGCGCGTGGCGCGCGTCCCCACGCGAGAGAGGTCGCTGCCCGCCTCGTCCTCGGTGAGGGCGAAGGCCGCGACCCGGCGGCCAGCAGCGACCTCGGGGAGGACGGCCCCCTTGAGGTCGTCGCTGCCGGCGCGCGCGATGGCATAGGAGCCGAGGCCCTGCTCGACGAGATAGAGAACGGCGCCCTGCGCCGCCTCCGTGCCTGACCTGTAATGCGGTTGGGCGATTAAGAACGAAGCAATAGGGAGGGCTACCTGTGGCCAATGCAATGCGGGATGTTGCCATCGTCGGTGTCGCCGAATCCGATTTGGGCGTGGTTCCAGACAAAAGCAAATTTCAGCTATCCGCCGAGGCCAGCCGCGCCGCCCTTGAGGACGCCGGGTTGTCGGTCAAGGACGTGGACGGGTTGTTCACCACCATCATCACGGAAGGCGGGCAGTTTTCCTCCATGATGATGGCGGAATATATGGGCATCACGCCGCGCTATACGGATTCCACATCGCTTGGCGGTTCATCCTTCGTGGTCTACGTGGAGCATGCGGCGATGGCCATCGCGGCCGGTTTGTGCGACGTGGCGCTGATCTGCCACGGCAGCACCAACATTTCCGACCGTGGCGGCAAGGGCGGCCCGGTCTCGCAATCCACCGAGGTTTTCGGTCCGACCCAGTTCGAGGAGCCTTATGGCGTCTCCACCGTTGGCAGCTATGCCCTGGCCGCCCAGCGCCATATGCACGAATACGGCACCACTTCGGAACAGCTGGCGGAAATCGCCGTGGCGACGCGCAAATGGGCTTCCATGAACCCAAAGGCCCGCATGCGCGATCCGATCACGATTGATGATGTGATGAATTCAAGGGTTATCGCTTCGCCGCTGCATCTGCTGGATTGCTGCCTGGTGACGGACGCCGCCGGCGCGGTGGTCTTGACCTCGTTGGAGCGGGCCCGTGATTTGAAAAAGGCCCCCGTGCGGGTGCTGGGTTCGGGTGAGGCACACACGCATCGGATGATCAGTCAGATGCCGGATCTGACACAGACGGCGGCGGCGATTTCCGGCAAGCTGGCTTTCGAACGTTCCGGCCTGACCCATTCCGACATTGATGTGGCGGAGATCTATGATTCCTTCACCATCACGGTACTGCTGACCCTGGAGAGCCTGGGTTTTTGCGCCAAGGGTGAAGGCGGCGCCTTTGTTTCCAATCAACGCACCGCGCCGGGCGGCGATTTCCCCATGAACACCCAGGGCGGCGCCCTGTCGTATACCCATCCGGGCATGTTCGGCATTTTCACCGTCATCGAAGGCGTGCGCCAGGTGCGCGGCGAATGCGGCCCACGGCAGGTGCCAGGCGCGCAGGTGGCACTGTGCAACGGCACCGGGGGCGTGCTGTCGTCCACCGGCACCATAATTCTGGGGAGGGATTGATCATGGCCTCATCGTCAAAATTGCCGCCACTGCCACGGCCCTATCAGGACACCGCCGCCTATTGGCAGGCCGCCCGGGAACATCGCTTCATCATCCAGAAATGCACCGATTGCGGCGAATATCAGTTCTATCCGCGCGGCGTCTGCAGTCATTGCCTCGGCAGTGCATTGGACTGGCAGGAAGCCTCGGGCGAGGCCGAGGTTTATTCCTTCTCCATCAACTACCGCGCGCCGCATCCGGGCTTCGCCGAGGCGACGCCCTTCGTGCTGGCCCTGGTCACGCTAGCGGAAGGACCGCGTATGATGACCAACATCGTCGATTGCGACCTGGAATCGGTGCACATCGGCATGGCGGTGACGGTAACCTTCGACGATGTCACGGAAGAGGTCACGTTGCCGAAATTTCGCCCGGCCTAAAGCACGGAGCCCCTACATACCCAGGACCAGCTTGGCCATGATATTGCGTTGAATTTCGTTGGAACCGCCCGCGATGGAGCGGGCCCGAAAATCCAGGTAGTGGCCGACCACGGTTAGTTCATCGGCGCTGCCAATGGGTTCAATATTACTGCCCCATTCACGTGCCGCCGGTTGATGGGGTGCTGCGTAGTTGCCGATGATTTCCACCGCGCATTCGCTGATTTCCTGCACCAGGGTGCCGGCACGGGTCTTTAACATTGACGACGCGGGTCCAATCCGCCCGGTGGCGCTCATTTCCGCGATCACCCGCTGTTCTGTGAATTCCACCGCCTGGGCAGCAGCCGCCAGACCGGCCAGACGCTGGGCGAAGGTACCTTCGATCATGCCCCGCGCCTCGGCCAAGTGCCTTAAATGTGTCATGGCGCCCCGCAGCCGCGCCCCCCAGGCGCGGCCGCCACGTTCGAACTCCAATAGATACTTGGCCACGGTCCAGCCTTCGTTCTCGGCGCCCACGCAGTTTTCTTGGGGCACCCGCACGTTGTCGAAGAAGATCTGATTGACCTCGTGATTGCCGGCCAGGGTGATGATGGGTTCAACCGTGATGCCCGGCGTGTCCATATCGATCAGGACAAAGGAT
>CAYWYB010000480.1:0-2523 GCA_964462145.1 uncultured Rhodospirillaceae bacterium | reverse complement strand
ATCGACGGCACGGGCCCCCGAGATGGTCACCGCCTGGGCCACACTGGCGGCATCCAGGCCGCCGGCGAGCATCCAGGGCCCTTGCCAATGACGATGGGCCAGCAGGTTCCAATCGAACACCAGACCATTGCCGCCCGGCAGGGCATCGGCCAGATCCTTTGGCGCCTTGGCATCAAACAACAGCATATCGGCCACGCCGTCGTAAGCGCCGGCAGCATCCAGGTCGGATGCATTGGCCACCTTGATAGCCTTTAGCACGGGCACTCCGGTCAGGCTTTTGATGGCAGCAACCCGGCCTGGGCTTTCACTGCCGTGCAGCTGGATCAGGTCCAGAGGCACCTGGTCCAGAACGCTTTGCAATAATTCATCGTCGGGATCGACGAACAGGCCGACTTTCTTGACCTGCGCCGGGATATGGCTGCTCAGTTCGCGGGCCTGTTCCGGCGTCAAGGCGCGGGGCGAGGGCGGATAAAACACCAGGCCCACATAAGACGCACCATTGGCCACGGCGGCATCAATGGATGCCACGTCGCTCAAGCCGCAGATTTTGACCGCTATCGGAGACGTCATCATGGCGCGGTTTATAGCAAGGTGTGCGGAATTTGTCCCACTCGCCGCTTAGAGAATTTGCATCGCCGGAATCGTTCCGGACAATCCGGTCCCAATCAGGCGGCCTTGACCACCTCGGCCGTATCACCAGGTGCCGCCGGAAGGGCCTCTGACGCCTGTTGCGCCTTCTGCAAATCGCCTTCCAGGCGACGCAGGTTCCGCTGCGCCTCGCGCAGCTGCCCACGCACCCGGCCAGCCCGTATCCAGGCGATCAGGCCACCGGCGATCAGGCCGATAAAAATTCCGGCGAAGACCAGGCCATAGAGCGGCGCATCGACACTTAGGGGCATGGGATCAAGAGAGACGCTAACACCATGACGATTGGCCACGGCGAAGGCCACGAATATCAAGGTCAGGGGCAGCAGCAAAAGCCAAAGTAGAAGTTTCACTTATGAATCCGCCAGGCTAGTCATCGGAATCGGCGGCCGCATCGGCGCCGGGTACATTCAAGCGTTCGCGCAATTCCTTGCCGGTCTTGAAAAACGGAACATGCTTTTCCGCCACCGCCACGGAGTCGCCGGTCCGCGGATTGCGGCCGATGCGTGCCGGCCGGCGCTTCACAGAAAAAGCGCCGAAACCACGCAATTCAACCCTGTCGCCACGGCGCAAGGCATCGGTGATCTCGTCAAACACCGTGGTTACAATGCGTTCCACATCACGTTGGTAGAGATGAGGGTTCTGTTCCGCAAGACGGGCGATCAATTCAGATTTTATCATTTTCGGCTCTATTTTCCTGCTTTTTCAGGTGGCCAGATAGCCCACGTAACCAACTAGGCGGGGCAATAAGCGTAAACTTCCTTGAGAAATCGTACCGTTATCGTAGCGGAGCACTTATACAGCTATCAAGGTTGCCAAACCGATAACAGACCGTCAAGGGTAAGTCGTTCATTTTTAAACAGTTTTCCGCCTACTGTGTCAAGCGTTCGGGCGAGCAGGCCGGATTTTTCCCCCCAGCGCAACTCCTCGACGGGAACTTTCATTGAAATACCATGCTTGTCCTGCAACCAGAGCCGCGCCGCCCGCTCGCCGCCCAGGGCATCTATTAGACGCAGTTTGATCGCCTGGCGGCCGCTGAAAACCCGGCCATCCGTGGCCTTTTGCAATTCGGCCGAACTGAAATTACGCCGTTCCCGCACCAGTTCGGCGAACCAATCATAGCTGTCTTCCAGCAAAACCTGCAAAGCCTCGCGCACCTCTTCCGAGACCGTCTCCAGCGGTGACGGCTGCCCTTTCAGGGGCGAACTTTTAAGGGAAAACGGCTTGATACCAAGCTTATCCAACAAGCCGGTAAATTCCGCAGTTTGGAACAATACGCCGATGGAGCCGGTCAGCGAGGTTTCCATGGCGATGATATGATCGGCGGCGATGGCAACGATATAGCCGCCCGACGTACCCATGGTGCCGATCACGGCGACCACCGGCTTCTTTGCCGAGACCCGGCGCAGGGCATGATAAATCTGTTCCGAGCCGGTTGTGGTGCCGCCGGGAGAGTTGATCCGGACGATCACCGCTCGCACCTCGTCCTTATCCAGCAATTTCTCTATCGCCTCGCCACGCTCGCGATCTTCAGAAATGAAGCCATTGATGGATAGGCGGGCGATATGCTTTTCGCCGCGGTCGTAATATTCGCCAACGCCGACCGCGATCAACGCCATCACCGCCAAGGCGGCGGCAAGCCGCCAGAACACCAAACGCCGCTTCAGGCGCCTGCGGTCCAATATGGCATCGGCGTCCATTATGTATGTGCCAGGCTATTACCGCCGAAGCGTCCGCCCCCCTTCGAAAAGGGGGGCGTTTGCTTAGCTGTCGGCCTTGTCGTCGGAAGTGTCATCAGAGGTGTCGTCGGAAGCGGCTTCAGCTTCGTCGGGGGCACTCTCTTCGCTGGCTTCTTCAGCACTTTCAGCCGCGGCCTCC
>CAYWYB010000479.1:0-2556 GCA_964462145.1 uncultured Rhodospirillaceae bacterium | reverse complement strand
GTTAATCTACGCTCGCCAGCAATCTTGCGCCCTCTCATGAATAATTCGGGCTAGTGACTTGCGCCGAATTGTTACGGGCCGAACCGCATCGTCTTGCCCTGCTGGAGGCTTGGCTGGGCTGGCGTGGCAACGATTCCGTGCCGATCATTAGTGCCGTCAAGGCGGAGGATCTAGGCACCGCCATTGGCTACGTCTCGGTGCTGGAGATGCCGTCTCCTGATACGGCCACGTTTCGCCTTGTCGGCGAATGGTATGACAAGGTCGCCGGCTGGAAACTACTCGGCGAAAACTTCATTAACATGGTCGCTGAAGCACATCGGCCAGTTCGCAGCGAGCGCTTATGGAACATGGTGTCCACGCCATGCGGGATGCTATCCAAGGCCAACGCTGTCCGGCCCAGTGGTGGGGAAATCGCGATACAAAGCTTGTCGCTGCCGGTCAGGCCGGCTTCGCAACAGGAACCCATGAGGTTGTATACCGCCGTTGATGTTGTTTTGGCGTCGTCGATGGCAGGCTTTGACAGCATCGAGGAATCCTCGGCGCACTTTGGCATCGAGTATGTCGACATTGGGTTCGGGGTTCCCTGAAAAGTTTCCCCTGCTTCCACATTCGTGGCGCACCTCTGCCTGGAATCCGCCTAGACAAACAAAAAGGGCCGGCGCGAGCGCCAGCCACACAATATTCAAATTCGAATATTCTTTTGCCGTTAATTAACGATGCCCCAAAGCGATTCTAGGGCCGCAGGATCAAAACCTATTTGATCTTGCCTTCCTTGAATTCCACGTGCTTGCGGACCACGGGGTCGTATTTCTTGACCACCATCTTTTCCGTCTGGGTACGCGGGTTTTTCTTGGTCACATAGTAGTAACCAGTGTCAGCGCTGCTCACCAGCCTGATCTTAATGGTTGACGGTTTTGCCATCACCAGATCTCCGATATCTGTGGCGCCTGCAAACGCGGCACCCTTGCCAATAAATTCCGAGCTGGGAACATAATCTTCCCAACCGTTCTGTCAAGTGCCGATCGGCCCCGAACGCAGCCAAATTCAACCTTCGTAGCGGATCACCGCGCGTCCGTTACGATAACTGAACAGCGGCACCCCAGGGGGGCGCCAGCCGCCCTGGCGGCGCTGGATTTCCTGCAATACGAATTCGGTCACATCGACCAGCGGCATGGCCAAAGCCTCGGCCAGGGGGAACCACTGCAACAACTGCAGTTCATGGCTGTCTCGCACCCGGCCCTTGGCATGTTCGGCATCAATGCAGAAAAACCGAGCGTGAAAACGCATGGGGCTATCGGGGGGCGTAATGGCCCGGGCCACATAATCCAAGCGGGTCAGGTCCGGTCGTACGCCGCCCTTGTGCTTCTCGCCGATAACCAGGCCGGTCTCCTCGAAAGTTTCGCGCACCGCCGCGACGGCCAGTGCACGGGACATTCTGGGGGAAAATTTATGGTGCAGCTTCGAGGCCACAGGCTTTGCCAGTTCACCCGCCACATCAACATCGCGGTCGGCCACATCGACCCGTCCGCCGGGAAAGACGAAGACGTTCGGCATGAAGCGGTGGCGCGAGGCGCGCCGTCCCAACAAGACCTCCGTACCGCTCTTGCGCTGGCGCAAAATTACCAAAGAGGCGGCATCACGGGGACGCACCGGTTTTTCCGGACGGACATAATCGCGCCCAACTTTTTGGGCTTGTTCAAGGGCGCTCATTCGTACTCCAATCGACGCGTACCATGACGCATGATACGCACCGGTACCTTGCGGCGCCGGCGGATCTTGCCATTGTCATCAACCAGGCCCGGCAGGGCCTCCAACACGATCTGCTGGATCGGCGGGGTCTGCAACTCGATTGCCTTGGGGATGGGCACCCATTTCAGGTTCAACAGTTCGCCATCGCCCTGCAATTTGCCATGCAGGTTAGTTCCGTCCGCCAGGAAAAACCGCGCATTGAAGCGGATCGGGCGAAACGGCGGCGTCACCGCCCGGTAGACGTATTCCAAATCCTTCAGGCACGGCGCGAAGCCGGCATCATAAAACGGCCGCCAGGTCGTCGAGGCCTTCTCGGGCACCTTATCCAGCGGTTGGCCCAGAATCAGGCCTGTTTCCTCGAATGTCTCGCGCACCGCCGCCATGGCCAGAGCCCTGGCCCGATGCGGGGACGAGGTGCGGGCCAGGCTGTTGGAAACATGGCTGCGCAATTCCGAAGCCGAGGGCGCATAGCCGTCGGCGCGATCGACCCGGCCGCCAGGAAAAACCCACTGGTCGGGCATGAATTTGTGCTTGCCGTGACGCAAGCCCATGAGCACGGCGGTCTTGCCGCGGACCTGGCGTAAAAGCACCAGCGTGGCGGCATCGCGCGGCCGCGCGGCGCGCTTGGCTGTAGTTTGTTTTTCGGACATATCACTCTAAAGGCAGGTTTACCGGTACCCTAAAATCGCACGGGCGTGCCCCTGCTGTCCAGTCCGAGCAATTAATGGCTGAATTCAGCCATAATTCCAACTAGCTAGCCCGCATTATTCATGGCGGCCACCTGGTTTGAACAGGACGCGCGGTATC
>CAYWYB010000478.1:0-2593 GCA_964462145.1 uncultured Rhodospirillaceae bacterium | reverse complement strand
GGGTCGACGGCAATATCCTCAAGGCCTGCGGTGCCGAGAACTGCGCCGAGGAAGATATCGTCGAGCTGGCCAACGGCTGCATCTGCTGCACCGTGGCCGATGATTTCGTACCCACCATGGAGGCCCTGCTGGATCGGCCCGAGGGCATTGATCACATCATTATCGAAACCTCCGGCCTGGCTTTGCCGAAACCTCTTCTGAAAGCCTTCAATTGGCCGGCCATCCGCACCCGCATTACCGTCGATGGCGTGGTCGCCGTGGTCGACGGGCCGGCCTTCGCCGCCGGTCTGTTCGCCGATGACCCAGCGGCCGTGGCGGCACAGCGGCAGGCGGACGAGGCCTTGGATCATGACAGCCCGCTGGCGGAGCTGTTCAGCGACCAGCTGGCCTGTGCCGACATGGTGGTGATGAACAAATCCGACCTGCTGGCTGCCGACCAGACACCCCGCGTGGCCGGGGACCTGCAAGCCGCCCTGCGCCCGTCTGTCCGCGTGGTGACGGCGCAACACGGCGCCATCGCCGCCGACACGTTGTTGGGCCTGGATGCGGCGGCGGAAGACGATCTGGACAACCGCCCCTCGCATCATGATGACGAGGACGATCATGAACACGATGATTTTGACAGTTTCGTGGTGACCTTCGATGCCGTGGCCGAGCCCGAGGCGCTGGTGGCCAAACTGCGCCAGGCCGCCGCCGCCCATGATGTTTTGCGTATGAAGGGCTTCATCGCCGTTGAAGGCAAGGATATGCGCTTGTTGGTACAGGGCGTTGGCGACCGCTATCAGCACTATTACGACCGGGACTGGGGCGAGGGGGAGGCGCGCACCTCGCAACTGGTGGTGATCGGCCTGCATGGTCTGGACGAGGAGGCCATCCGCGCCATGATCATGGCCAAGACCGAGGACTGAACCGGCGATGCATTTGCTCGCGGCCAAACCCGGCGGAATCTCCGATGGCGCGGAGGCGGTGGACCTGGGCCAAAGCCCCGGCGACATCGTAATCCTGTCGGCGGCGGATACGGATTTGCAGATGCTGGCGGCTGTCCGGCAGGATTCGAATAGGCCGAGTCTGCGTCTGGCCAACCTGATGAACCTGAGCCACAACATGTCCGTCGATCTGTACGTCGGCGACATCATCAGCGCGGCCAGGCTGGTCATCGTCCGCCTGCTGGGCGGTGTCAATTATTGGCCCTATGGCGTGGAACAGGTGGTGCAATGCTGCCGGCGGGAGAACATCGCCCTGGCCATCATTCCCGGCGACGATCAGCCCGATGCGGAACTGCATGGCTTCTCGACCCTGCCGGCGGAGAGCTGCCATCGCCTGTGGCAGTATTTTGTCCATGGCGGCCCGGACAACGGCGGCAATCTGCTCGCTTATGCCGCCGATCTTTTGGGCCAACCGGCAGAATGGCGGGAACCGGCACCCTTGCTGCGCGCGGGCCTCTACTGGCCTGGCGCGGGCAACCTTTCACTTGATGATCTGCGCCAGCATTGGCGCCCCGGCGCGCCGGTGGCGGCGGTAACCTTTTATCGGGCGCTGTATCAGGCCGGCAATCTGGACCCGGTGGACGGCGTTATCCAAAGCCTGCGCGAAAAGGGCCTGAACCCACTGCCGGTCTTTGTCGCCTCCCTGAAAGAGGACGTATCGGCGGAAACCGTGAATTCCATCTTTGCCGAGGAACCGCCCGGCGTGATCCTGAATGCCACCGGTTTCGCCGTTTCCAAACCCAGCGGCGCGCGGGCGGATTCACCGCTGGAGCGTCCAGGCGTGCCGGTTATCCAGATGATATTCTCAGGCGGCAACGAGGATGATTGGCGGGATAACCTGAACGGCCTGAGCGCCCGCGACATCGCCATGAACGTGGCCCTGCCCGAGGTCGATGGCCGCATCATCTCCCGCGCCGTCTCGTTCAAGGCCGAGGCGCGCTTCGATGAAGCCACGCAGCTGCCGGTGATCGCCTACCAGGGCGTGCCGGACCGTATTGATTTCGTCTGCCAGCTGGCCGCCAATTGGCTGGCCCTGGCGCAAACGCCCGCGGCGGAGCGCCGCCTGGCGCTGATCTTCGCCAACTACCCCAACAAGGATGGGCGCATGGGCAACGGCGTCGGGTTGGATTCAGCGGCCTCGGCCCTGAACCTACTGCGCGCCTTGGCCGAGCAAGGCTATGACGTGGGCGACCTGCCCAGCAAAGGCGATGACCTGATCCGCAAGCTGGCCGCCGGCCCCACCAACAATCTGAAGGACCGCGCCAGCCGTGCGGGCGGTATTAAGTTCGCCGTGGCCGACTATCAGAACTTTTTCAACGATCTGCCCAGGGCAGTGCGCGAAAAAGTGAACGAGCGCTGGGGTCCGGCCAAGGACGATCCCTTCGTGGCCGGAGATGCCTTCGTCCTGCCCGCCTTCACCCTGGGCAACGTGGTGATCGGTCTGCAGCCGGCCAGGGGCTACAACATCGATCCCAAGTCGAGCTATCACGATCCTGATCTGGTGCCGCCGCATGGCTATCTGGCCTTTTACGGCTGGCTGCGCCGGGGCTTTGCCGCCCAGGCCGTGGTCCACATGGGCAAGCATGGCAATCTGGAATGGTTGCCAG
>CAYWYB010000477.1:0-2620 GCA_964462145.1 uncultured Rhodospirillaceae bacterium | reverse complement strand
GGAAAAATTTGGTGCATTTCTCCCCAGTGATCCCGCGATACGGCCCGAATGTTTGTCGTGGCTGTTTTGGCAAATGGGCAGCGCGCCATTTCTTGGCGGCGGCTTTGGTCATTTTTACAACTACGCGCCGTTCAAGATCGAATACGCCATCGACCGTTACGCCATGGAAGTGAAACGCCAACTGGATGTGCTGGAGCGCCATCTGGCCGACAATCACTATATGTGCGGCGACGAATACACCATCGCCGATATGGCGATCTGGCCATGGTACGGCGCCGTGGTCCTGAACAGGGTGTACGATGCAGCCGAGTTTCTGAGTGCCGGCGACTACAAGCATCTTGGCAGATGGACGGACGAAATCGACGGGCGTGAAGCCGTGCGGCGTGGGCGCATGGTGAACCGGGCAAGGGGCCCGCTTGAAGAGCAGCTTCGCTAACGCCATGATGCCTCGGACTTCGAGACCAAGACCCAGGACAAAATTGAAGCCTCGAAGGGCTAGCGCGGTTCCTTACGACCAGGGCGTTTCATTGACGGCGTTACGGGCGGAGATGCGCCCGAACACCAGGCATTCGCCGATGTTTCCCGTGCCCTGATAGAGATAGCTGTAGATCGAGCCGAGCTCGCCGGCGCTGTACAGACGCGGAATGGCGGTGCCGTCGGGGCGCACAACTTGCGCTTTTTCGTTGCGCTGCGGGCCGCCTTGGGTATTCAGCATCGACGGCGACATTTCCACCGCATAATACGGCCCTTCATCGAACGGCGTCAGCATCAGTTCCCGGTTGAAATCCTCGTCCATTCCGGCTGCTGCCTGGATATTCCAGCGCGCGACACTTTCGCTCAACCTTTCGGCATCCAGATCAATGGCGTCCGCCAGCCCGGCCAGGGTATCCGCCGTCTTGATCCAATCCTTTTGCAATTCGGCGCTGTTGTCTTCGCTCCAGTCATAACGCCCGATGATCTGCGTCCAGCCATGGCTGGGGGTCATGTCATAGAGCGGCCCCGAGGTCATCATTGTCTGGTCGAAAATCATATACATAGGGCATGGCGTCGAAGCCGCCTGCCAGGTGCCATTCATGGGCACCTTGCCATGGCGGGTTTTGAACTTCTCGTCCGCGAAACGCCTCCCGTCCGGGCCGACGACGATCATGCCGCCCGGCACGATCTTGGAGAAATGCAACGCCTGCATGGAAAACGTAGTGGGAAACTCCGGTACTTTCAGGGCCATGGATGGACCGGCAAAGTTATTCATATGCCAAAGTTTGGCGCCCACGGCGAGCGCCATGGAGATGCCATCGCCTTCGTTGTACGGGCTGCCGGAGGTGTAGCAATAGGGCACGCCCGAGAGATAATTGCGGATCATCTCCTGATTATTCTCGAAGCCGCCGCAGGTCAGCACCACTCCTTTGCGGGCCTTGACGAAGATGTCTTTGCCACCCTGCTCGGCGCGAACGCCCAGGATTGCCCCCGTGGCACCGTCCTGGATCAGTTCGCGGCCCGGCATCTCGTAGCAAACCTCGATCGGGCGCTCCTTGACCAGGCTCTCGAAGCGGTTCCAGGTGTTGGAATAGCCATAGTTAGGGCCGTCATGAAACTTGTGGACACAGTCCGAACCAGGCAGATCAGGAAACTCGATGCCAGCCGGCTGGTGCTGATGTTCCTGGGGATCACAGCCCAGACCGGCCAGCCAGTCGTTGTTCAAACACATCTCTTCCGACCAGACACGGATCATCTCGTCGGGAACCGGATAGGGGCCGCACAATGCCTTCAGGTAGGTCGCCGCACTTTCCGCCGACGATGTATTGAGATAGCCCTGGGCGGCAACGCGGGTATTGCCGCCTTCCTCACCTTCGGGCGCCTTTTCCAGAATGATCACGTCCGCGCCCAGATCGAATGCCGTAACCGCCGTTGCAAAACCCGCCGCGCCAAAGCCAACGACAACAACATCGGCCTCTCTATCCCACTTTTCCGGTATCACTTTCCGTTACTCCTAAAGAACGCTCCTAAAGAACGCCACGCGCCTTCAACTTGGCCAGGGCCGCCGCATCGAGGCCGAGCAAGCGGCCATAAACCTCTTCGTTGTGATGGCCAAGCTTGGCGCCGCCCTCGAGCTGGGGTAAAGCGCCACCGGAGAAGGTTACGGGAAAGCCCGCCATGATGCCGCGCTCCACGGGCTCGTCCGAATCCTGGCGATACATTGGTTTCAGGGTGCCGCGGTCGCGGAAGTGGTCGTCCTCCACCACCTCCGGCAAGGTTCGGACCCGGGCAATGGGAATATTCGCGCCCTCCAACAACGCAATACCGTCGGCGCAATTAAGTTTGCCAAGCCGCCCGCTAATCTCCGCCCTTAGCTCTTCGACATGGGTTTCCCGGTCTTCGCCCGTCGCATAACGTGGATTTTCCAGCAATTCATCGGCGCCCAGCGCTTTGCACAAATTTTGCCAGCGCGTCAGACCGCCCAGGGTAATGATTACATCGCCATCGGTGAGGCGATACAGCCCTGTGAGACCCTGACGGCTGTCATTGCCGGTGCGGATTGCCAGGCCGTCGTGAAGCGCCTCTTCCATGGGCTCCATGAACATCAGCGTCGCCAGGGTATCGATCATGGAGGCGTCGAGATATT
>CAYWYB010000476.1:0-2622 GCA_964462145.1 uncultured Rhodospirillaceae bacterium | reverse complement strand
CCATGGCACTGCTGAGGACTGGCGGTGTGTCGGTGGTGGTTTCCTCCCACCGCATACAGGCGGCGGACAAGGAGATTTTTCGCCATCTGGGTGTGGAGCCGGACCAGCAGAAAATTCTCGGCCTGAAAAGCAGCGTTCATTTCCGCGCCGATTTCACCGATATCGCCGAGCAGATCCTGGTGGTCGAGGCACCCGGCGCCAATATCGACCGCCCGGAAAGCCTGCCGTACGAAAACCTGCGCCCCGGCCTGCGTCTGTGCCCCAAGGGCCCGGAGTTTGGCGGCTGACGATCCGACGGCCCGCGCCATGGTGCCGCCGGGCGTCTCTATCATTGAGCCCCGCCGTGGAATGACGCTACTATTTAACCCGAGATGCCCGGGCGAAATTCAAACCACGGCGAGCCTTGCCCTGTTCCCGACAAAAAAAGAGACCGCAAAATGAAAGTATCGATTTCCATTGGCGCCTATAACCGGGTCGACGTTCTGGGTCTGGTCGATTACATCCAGCAGGCTGAAAAACTGGGCGTCACCTATGCCTGGTCGGCGGAGGCCTGGGGCCATGACGCGGTGACGACCATCGGCTATCTGGGTGCCATGACCAATACCATCAAGCTGGGCACGGGCATCATGCAGATCAGCGCGCGGACCCCGTCCATGACCGCGATGACGGCGCTGTCGCTGGATAATCTGACCAATGGCCGTTTTATTCTGGGCCTTGGCGTCAGCGGGCCGCAGGTGGTTGAGGGCTTGCAAGGGGTTCCTTACAAGGCGCCCTTGGGCCGTTTGAAGGAAACCGTCGATATCATCCGCATGGGTTTCCGTGGCGAGAAAATCCGTTACGAAGGCAAGCATTTCACCCTGCCGCTGCCCGACGGCGAGGGTAAGGCGATCCGCCTGGATCATCCGCCCAAGGATATACCCATTTACCTCGCCACCCTGGGGCCGAAATCCCTGGAATATACTGGCGCCTCCGCCGACGGCTGGTTGGGCACCTCGTTTTCGCCGGACCATGCCGAGGCCCATATGGATCACCTGAAAAAGGGTGCCGCGGACGCCGGGCGCAGTTTGCAGGATATCGACCTGCATTCCTCCTGCTCCGTCGCGGTGGGCGAGAATGTGCAGGAATTGATTGATGCCTATAAACCCGGCGTGGCCTTTTCAATGGGCGCCATGGGCTCGGAAAAGACCAATTTCTATAACGATGCCTTCAAGCGCGCCGGTTATACCGATGATGCTGTGGCTATTCAGCGTTTATGGAAGGACGGCAAGCGCCAGGAGGCGGTTGACCGGGTGCCCGACGAAATGGTCACCGAGTTTGGCGCCGTGGGCACCGAGGATATGGTGCGCAAACGTTTCGAGACCTATCGCGATGCCGGCATCAATTCACTGACCCTGCGCATGGATGCCAATCTGGAAATCAGCCAGCGCATCGCGCATCTGGAGCAGATTATGGATCTGCTACCGGACCACGATTAGAGTTTTTCCGTTTCGGCCATCCTGATAGGGTGGCAAGGAATTTATTTGGAGAGTGCCATGAACAAGCCCATCACCACAGCCAACGTACAGCCCAACGATCTGTCGCAATTCTGGATGCCGTTCACATCAAACCGGGAGTTCAAGGCGGCACCCCGCCTGCTGGTTTCGGCCAAGGGCATGCATTACAAGAGCCATGATGGCCGCGACATTCTGGACGGTTCCGCCGGTCTGTGGTGCGTCAATATCGGCCATGGCCACCCCAAGGTGGTGGAGGCGGTCAAGGCCCAGACCGAGACCCTGGAATTCACCCCTTCGTTCCAGTTCAGCCAGCCGTTGTCGTTCGAGTTGGCCCAGAAATTGTCCGGCATCACGCCAGAGGGCATGGATCGGATCTTCTATACCAATTCAGGCTCGGAAGCGGTTGATACGGCGCTGAAGATCGCCCTGGCATATCATCGTGTGCGTGGTGAATCCTCCCGTACCCGGCTGATCGGCCGGGCGCGCGGCTATCACGGCGTCGGCTTCGGCGGCATTTCGGTGGGCGGCATTCCGGCCAACCGCAAGTTCTTTGGCCCGCTGATGAACGGCGTCGATCATCTGCCTCATACGCACAATCTGGCGGAGCAGGCCTTCACCAAAGGCCAGCCTGAATGGGGCGCGCATCTGGCGGATGAGTTGGAAAATCTCGTGGCCCTGCATGATGCATCGACCATCGCCGCCGTCATCGTCGAGCCCATGGCTGGTTCCACCGGCGTCCTGGTGCCGCCCAAGGGCTATCTCGAAAGATTGCGCGCGATTACGGAGAAGCATGGCATCCTGCTGATCTTCGATGAAGTGATCACCGGTTTTGGCCGTCTGGGCGCCTCCTTTGCCTCGGAATATTTTGGCGTTAAGCCGGATCTGTTCACCATGGCCAAGGGCCTGACCTCGGGCTATGTACCCATGGGCGCGGTGGCCGCCGACAACAAGATTTATGACGCCTTCATGGAGGGCAGTCCTGAGGGGATCGAGCTGTTCCACGGCTATACCTATTCGGCCCATCCACTGGCCTGTGCTGCCGCCACGGCAACCCTGGATGTCTACGAGGAAGAAGGCCTGTTCCAGCGCGCCGCCGATATGACGCCCTATTGGGAGGAAGCGGTGCACG
>CAYWYB010000475.1:0-2641 GCA_964462145.1 uncultured Rhodospirillaceae bacterium | reverse complement strand
GATCATTGAAGTCTTGCCGGCGCCAAGAAAGCCGGTAATCACGGTGGCGGGAATACGTTGCAGATTACTCATGGATGGCATGGTCTTGCGCCCTCCCTCCGAGGATCGGTTACATGGTTACAACAAGCCGCGCGCGTCTCCTGGCTTTGGGTCGTCGGTCGCGGGGCCTTCCCGGCGGTTACCCCGCCAGTGACAGTTTCCCGTTTCCTCGCCATTCACAGTTGCGGGGGCAGCGCCGGATTTTAGAGACCTTGCGGCCTTTCGGGGCAAGGATGGAACACCGGCTTCCGCGCCACGGCGGGCGCAACCTAGCACGCATGGCATCCTGGCGGCAAATGGCTTGAGCATTTTGGCCCAGACCAATTGCCGCTGGCATATTTTGCCGCGCCAGCGTAAAGCTAGAGATTGTTCGGGTCTGCGTATTTTGGATTTTCGATGTCAACAATTCTTGTCATGGGCTTTCTGTTGGGACTGCAACACGCCATGGAGGCCGATCACATCGCCGCCGTGGCGGCGCTGACCGCCGGCAAGGGCCGCCTGCGATGGATCATGCGCCATGGCCTGTTTTGGGGCCTGGGCCACGCCCTGGCACTCGGTGCTTTCGCGGGTGCCGTGATGTTGGCGCGAGGCAGCATTCCCGAGGGATTGAGCGCGGCACTGGAATTCGCCGTTGCATGTATGTTGATCAGCCTGGGCGCCCTGGTGATCTGGCGCCTGGCGCGGGAACGACTGCACTTTCATTTGCACCGCCACCGGGACGGTAAGCTGCATTTTCACGCTCATAGCCATGCCGGCGAGCAGCAAACCCATGACAAAAACAAACATGATCACCAACATGATGGCAACGGCGTCCGGCGCAGCCTGGCCGTGGGTGTGATGCATGGTCTTGCCGGCTCCGCGGCGCTCATCGCGCTGGCGGCGCCGGGACAATTTCTCGATGGCATGGGATTTATCTTTCTGTTCGGCGTTGGCTCCATTCTGGGCATGTTGGTGCTGTCTTCGGTTATTGCCTTGCCGTTGCTATTGTCGGGCCGGCTGCTAACCGGCCTTAATCGCGGACTGCGGCTGGGTATTGGCGTGGTCTCCATCGTCATTGGCTGTTTTTATGCCTACGCCGGCGCGCCCGCGATGTTGGCGCTACTGCAGTCGTGACCAAGACACCCACGGGACTGCCGCATGGCGGCGAACCGCCCCTGGATAACATGAACGGCGGATCGGATTGGCTGGACCTTTCCACCGGCATCGCGCCTTTTGCCTATCCGTTTGCGCCGCCGCCCCAGAATACCTGGAGCCATCTGCCCCGCCGGCGGGAAGAACAAACGCTGCTATCAGCCGCCGCCGCACATTTTAGCCTTAGCCGCCTGGACAATATTTGCCTCGGCCCCGGCTCCCAGGCCTTGTTGCAGCTGTTGCCCGAGCCGCTGCCCGTTGGGGCCGCCGCCGTGCTGGCGCCGACCTATAACGAGCATGCCCACCGCTGGGCCCGCGCCGGCCACCCTGTCGACGAGATCGCCAGCCTTAGCAAGCTGCCGCCGCAATGCCGTTACCTTGTCGTGGTCAATCCAAACAACCCGACGGGCGAGGTGCGGGAGCGCGGGGAGCTGTTGGCGCTGGCCGACGAAATGGCCGCACGGGACGGCTATCTGATCGTGGACGAGGCGTTTTGCGACCTTGTGCCCGAGGTCAGCCTGGGGCCGGAGGCCGGGCGGCCCGGTCTGTTGGTCCTACGCTCGTTCGGTAAGTTTTTTGGTCTGGCGGGTCTGCGTCTTGGATTTTTGCTGGGGCCGGCGGCATTCATCGCCGACGCGCGGGCCCGCATCGGGCCTTGGCCCGTGAACGGACCAGCCCTGGCGATCGCGGCTCAGGCCTATGGCGACGTGGCCTGGATCGCGGCTCACCGCAAGGCCCTGGCCCAGCAAGCGGAGCGGTTGCGGCAGACATTGGCGCGCCACGGCCAGATCATCGGCGGCACTGATTTGTTTGTTCTGTTGCAAGCGGATAACAGCGCGGCAATTCACGCTGGTTTGGCCGCGGCCCAAATCCACGTGCGTAATTTTGCCGAACAGGGCACATGGTTGCGCTTTGGGCTGCCCGGTGAAGAGGCTGCCTGGAAGCGTTTCGAGGCCGCGCTTGCCCTTATCTGAGGTGGCAGGAGACCACGTGGCCCGGCCCGAATTCCTTTAGCGGCGGCTCTTCGACCTTGCAGCGTTCCTCGGCATAGGGGCAGCGGGTATGGAAATGGCAGCCCGGCGGCGGCTTAATCGGGCTGGGGACATCGCCTTGCAGGATGGTTTTCTTGCGCCTGATGGTCGGGTCGGGAATGGGTACCGCCGACAGCAACGCCTCGGTATAGGGATGCTGGGGATTGGTGAACAGGGTTTTCTTGTCGGTGTATTCAACGATCTTGCCCAGATACATCACCGCGATGCGGTCGCTGATATGTTCGACCACGGCCAGATCATGGGCGATGAACAGATACGATAGATTCAGCTCCGACTGCAGGTCCATCAGCAGATTGATCACTTGCGCCTGGATCGAGACATCCAGGGCCGAGACCGGTTCGTCTCCGATGATCACCTGCGGGTTCAAGGCCAGGGCCCGGGCGATGCCGATGCGCTGACGCTGGCCGCCGGAAAATTCG
>CAYWYB010000474.1:0-2651 GCA_964462145.1 uncultured Rhodospirillaceae bacterium | reverse complement strand
TGGGGGACAAAGCGCAAACTCCAAAAGAATTTCCAGACGTCAGGTTACACAAGCTGCGAATTCTTCATTGGCAGTCAGAGCAACTGTTTATCCGGCATTAACCAAAGTTAACCAAATAGGGTTAATGAAACCCTAAATCTGCATCTTGGTCCTTGGAAGAGCTGGTATGGGAAGCATCGTCCAGGCGCAATGAAACCAAGACTTTTCAGAGTGGTGCCGAATGTCGTCTCATGGCACAACGCGGACTTTGGACGACTTCACTTTTGACTCATCAAATACAAACCTATTTCAAAGTGATGCGATGAAAGGTTCGTCTTCGATGCTTCTTGAGTCTGCTTTTGACCCGGAGCAGCCTCATAGGGGGTTGTCATATAGATATCCAATAACGTTCTTATCTGCGTTTGCTCATTGGCCGGGAGGTTTCGGGGAGCATTATGTTCCAATACTCCTCGTAATGAAGCTAGACTAGACCGAACGATATGGGACGCGATCGAAGCAAGGCATGCAGGTAGAGGCATTAAATCTACGCGAGGTCGTGGTTTATCTGGCTGCCGCCGGAGTCATAGTGCCATTGGTTCGCCGTCTAAGAGTGAGCCCGGTTTTTGGCTTCCTGGTTGTGGGCATGGTCATCGGGCCGCATGGTCTTGCACGTTTCTCAGATTCCTTGCCATGGTTGACTTATGCCGTGATCACCGATCTGGCGGGCGTGCGCCTGCTGGCGGAACTGGGTGTCGTGTTTCTGTTGTTCATGATTGGTCTCGAGTTATCGCTGGATAGGCTATGGGCGATGCGGCTGCGCGTTTTTGGGTTAGGCGGCGCGCAGGTCATCGTCACTGGAGCGGTGATCGGGGTCATCGCCTCGTTTTTTGATAATAGCCTGGCCGCCGCTATTGTGCTCGGCTGCGCTTTTGCGCTGTCATCGACCGCGATCGTCATGCAGCTGTTATCCGAGAACCGGCGACTGGGTACAGCGACGGGCCGCACCAGCTTCGCTATTTTGTTGTGCCAGGATCTTGCGGTTCTGCCGATCCTTTTCCTGGTCGGTGCTTTTGCCGCCCAAGATGAAACACCAGTCGCGCTTGCATTCATCTGGGCCATTGGTCAGGCACTTCTGGCAATTGTCGCGATTTTGGCCATCGGTCGGTTGGTTATCAGACCGGCATTCCGTTTCGTCGGCAGCACGGCAAGCCGCGAGATGTTTCTTGCCTTTGTCCTTCTGATCATTATCGGGACGGCGCTTGCCACCGAACAAGTCGGTCTATCGATGGCGTTGGGCGCTTTCCTCGCCGGGCTGTTGTTTGCCGAAACCGAGTACCGGCACGAGATCGAGGTCGATATAGAGCCATTCAAAGGCCTGCTACTTGGTTTGTTTTTTGTCTCCGTGGGCATGAGCATCGACATCTCGCAGGTTACCGCCAGACCCTTGTGGTTGATGGCTTCGGTTTTCGGGCTGTACCTGATCAAGAGCCCGATCATTTACGTCTTGGCGCGATGGTTCGGGGACGCCCGTCCGGTTGCCTTGGAAGCCGGCCTTCTGTTGGGTCAAGGTGGCGAGTTCGCTTTTGTTGTCATTGGTATGGCGTATGGTCTCGGGTTGATGCCCAACGAGACCGCGCAGTTTATGTTGATCGTCGCCAGCTTGACGATGATCGCAACACCGGGGGTGGCCTATATCGCCCGCAAGATTGCACGCTCCGTCGAGGTCCGGGAAGCGGAGGATGGCCAGCGTGACAGCGATATACCGGTCGGTCTTTCCGGGCATGTCATCATCGTCGGCTATGGCCGTGTCGGCCAGATGCTTGGCTCGGTACTCGAGGGCCAAGAGTTGCCGCATATTGGACTGGATATTGATGCGGAACTCGTTGCACGCTTTCGCGATGACGGTGCCAGCATCTTCTTTGGCGATGCTAGCCGACCCGACATACTGCGCAAAACCGGCATAGATTCAGCCGCAGCATTGGTGGTCACCATGGACAGTCCGCATGATGCGGAGCGGGTGGTCGAGACGGCGCGGCGGAACTGGCCGGAACTTGTCATCTATGCCCGCGCTCGCGACCGCGTGCATTCGGCACGGCTGATCGCCTGCGGCGCAAGCCACGCGATTCCCGAGACCATTGAGGCGAGTTTGCAGCTTGGGGAAATGGTATTGATGGGCATTGGGCTTCCCGACCAAACCGCCCGCCGCGTTATCGAGGCCCGCCGGCAAGCCGAACAGGCTACCATTGACGAAATCGAGTAAGGTGCGATTTTTTTCGGGATCATATAGATGCTTGATTGTCGGCTTGTGATGTTGTGGACGGTTCCCGCCGCTACTTAGGCGCTATATAATAGGAAATCCTATCGGTCCGGAATTGGCGCAAAGCAGACTGTATCTGGAACTTCACTTTAGACGCATCAATTACACGCCAATTTCGCGCGGTTAATGTGACGGAGACGATTTGGGCGTCTGCGCCGCTTGCTTTTGGCCCGAAGCCATCATAGAGCCTAACCGGCGATCCATCAGATCATGGCGGGGAGGTTCAGTCACGGGCAATGGAAGACAGGTCTGAAAGACTTGTTTGGTTAGGCGCACGCCATTAGCCGTTAGAAGGCCGAGTGTCTGACGTCATCGCCCCTGGGACATATTGAGGGGTTTTCATAAGGGAGGATTT
>CAYWYB010000473.1:0-2663 GCA_964462145.1 uncultured Rhodospirillaceae bacterium | reverse complement strand
GTGCTGCGCCTGACCAAAGAAGCAGCGGCAAGAAAAAACAAGAACGGGAAGGACACCTGACATGGCCGTGGGCAAGAATGGTTTGATCACCGCCTTGGATATCGGCAGCACCAAGGTCTGCTGCTTTATCGCCCGGCCCGACGGTGCCGGCGGCATGCGGGTCATCGGTATCGGCCATCAGATCGCCAGGGGCATGCGCGCCGGGGCCGTGGTCGATATGGAGGCAGCGGAGGAAGCCGTGCGCGGTGCCGTGGACGCGGCGGAACGCATGGCCAAGGAACGTATCGACAGTGTCCTGTTGAGCTTCTCGGGCGGCCGCCCGGCCTCCCGCCTGATCGACGTTGAAACGGATATCGCCGGTCACGAAATTGGCGAGCGTGATTTGAAACGGGCCCAGGCCCAGGCCCATTTGCTGGCCCAGCGCGCCAGCGAGGGGCAGGAAATCCTGAATACCATCCCCGCCGGCTACAGCATTGATGGCACCCCTGGCTACCGCGAACCGCGCGGCATGTTCGGCGCCCGCCTTGGCCTGCGTCTGCATGTGGTCTCCGCCGCCGTCGGCCCCTTGCGCAATCTGAAGCTTTTGGCGGAACGCTGCCATCTGGAAATCGCCGCCCTGGTGGTCGCGCCCTATGCTTCCGGTTTCTCGACCCTGGTCGAGGATGAAATGGATTTGGGCGTGACCCTGATCGATATGGGCGGTGGCAGCACCGATGTCGCGGTCTTTTACGACGGTCACATGATCCATACGGATCAGGTGCCGGTTGGCGGCAACCACGTCACCAACGATATCGCCCGCGGCCTGTCGACCTCGACGGCGCACGCCGAACGACTGAAAACACTACATGGCAGCGCCGTCGCGGGACCGGATGATGAACATGCCATGGTCAGTGTACCAAGGGTGGGAGAGAGCGGCGCCGATGCGGTGCAGCAGATCCCCCGCTCCATGCTGATCGGCATCATCCAACCCCGGATCGAGGAAACATTGGAACTGGTCCGCGACCGTCTGCAGGCCTCGGGCCTGGCGCGTACGGCCGGGCGGCGCGCGGTGCTGACCGGCGGCGCAGCCTTGCTGACCGGTGTCCGCGAACACGCGGCCCGTGTCCTGGACAAACAGGTCCGGGTCGGCCGTCCCCTGGGTGTGCACGGCCTGGCCGAGGCCACCGAAGGGCCCGCCTTTGCCACCGCCGCCGGCCTGTTGGCCTATGCCGAGCGCGGGCCGGGCCAGGAACACGCCGAATATCTTGCCGAAGCCGCATCCGGCGATGGCCGTATCCAACGCCTGAGCCGTTGGTTCAAGGAGAATTTCTAATCATGACGACCAAGACGCAATTTCAAGCCACGGCAATTTCGATCCATCTCGAGTTCGCTTCCCAGTTTCACCCAATGGCGCAATATCGCATTGCGTACCGGAGCCGCTAGGTAAAGGAGACCTGAGCCATGACCATCAACCTAAATGCCCCGCAAATGACAGAATTGAAGCCCCGTATCGTTGTCATCGGTGTGGGTGGAGCCGGCGGCAACGCCGTCAACAACATGATCTCGTCCGGCCTTGAGGGGGTCGAGTTCATTGTCGCCAATACGGACTCCCAGGCCTTAACGCAGAGCACGGCTGACCGCCGCATACAGTTGGGCGCGGCGATTACCCAGGGTCTGGGCTGCGGCGCCCGCCCCGATGTGGGCCGGGCGGCGGCGGAAGAGGCGATTGATCAAATTCTCGATCACATGGCCGGTACCCACATGGCCTTTATCACCGCCGGCATGGGCGGCGGCACGGGCACCGGTGCCGCGCCGGTTATTGCCGAGGCCTTGCGGGCCCAGGGTATTCTGACCGTGGGCGTGGTCACCAAACCTTTCCAGTTCGAGGGCAGCCAGCGGTTGCTTTCCGCCGAGCGCGGTATTGAAGAGCTGCAGTCCTTTGTCGATACCTTGATCGTTATCCCGAACCAGAATTTGTTCCGGATTGCCAATGAGAAGACGACATTCGCCGACGCTTTTTCCATGGCTGACGATGTGCTGCATTCCGGCGTCCGGGGGATCACCGATCTGATGATTAATCCCGGTCTGATCAATCTGGACTTCGCCGACGTCAAGACCGTGATGGCCGAGATGGGCAAGGCCATGATGGGCACCGGCGAGGCCGAAGGTGAAAAGCGCGCCATTGAAGCCGCCGAAGCAGCCATTTCCAACCCGTTGCTGGACGATGTTTCCATGCAGGGCGCCCGTGGCGTTCTGATCAACATTACCGGCGGCATGGACCTGACATTGTATGAGCTTGACGAGGCCGCCAACCGGGTTCGGCAGGAAGTCGATCCCAATGCCAACATCATCGTTGGCTCGGCCATCGAAGATAGCCTGAATGGCCGCATGCGGGTTTCGGTGGTGGCGACAGGCATCGAAATTGGCGAAAACGCGCAGCGGCCAGTGATCACGCCGCGGCTGGCCGCTGTCTCGGGGCAACCGGTGAGCGCGCCGGCGGAAGCAGCCCCCGCACAGCCCGCCGCCATTGCGTCGGCGCCCGTGCCGCCGGCTGCGGATCTGGTGGTTGAGGCCGCGCCGGAGAGCGCCGGCGATCCCGTGGCGGCGGAAGTTGCCACGGCGTCAGAGGTGCAAACGGAAGAGCCGCCGGCACTGCCGCTGACCTTGGAGGAGCGCGTTCCGGC
>CAYWYB010000472.1:0-2671 GCA_964462145.1 uncultured Rhodospirillaceae bacterium | reverse complement strand
GCAACATGTCGGAACGCCAGGGCAAGATCCTGCGCGAGGACATGGACAACATGGGTCCGGTCCGATTGCGCGAGGTCGACGAGGCCCAGATGGAAATGGTCTCCAAGGCCAAGGATCTGGCGACCAGCGGTGAAATCGTCATTGCCGAAGGCGGCGGCGAAGACGAACTGGTTTACTGACACCCCCCGCGAAGAATACCCGACCCGACATATAGGGTGAGGCGAGACGGCCTCGCGGCTGCGACATCATCACGCATTCCCTCTCCGCACGGCACAGAGGATAATTCCCCTTACGAGTTCGTTTTGTCGTTGATTGGCAAGGCCCAGAAGGGTCGCTTCCGCAAGGGCAAACTTCCTTTTGTGGCTTCGACCCTTCGAAGAAAAAGGGGAGCAGAACGATGTCACACCACCGAGAATTTACACGAATTCTATTTGCTGCGGCAGCTACCGTAATTGTCGCCGGCGCCTTTATTACAAGCGCGCCCGCAGCGCTGGCGGAGGAGCAGTCTGCGTTGGCGGAGGGCGCCCGGCTCTATGACAAATGGTACAAAGTGGTCAAAGCCGAAACTCCCAAGGTCGCCCACCCGGCCTACCCTTCCGGCAAAAAGTACGCCAAGAAACCAGCCGCCAATTGGCGCTGCAAGGAATGCCATGGCTGGGACGGCTTGGGTAAGGACGGGGCATACGCGTCTGGCAAGCATCACAGCGGCATCAAGGGCATCAACGGTATGAACGGTGCCGATCCCGCCCAGGTGGTTGCGGTTCTTAAAGACGCCAATCATCAATACGGCGGTAAGATGGACGGTGACGCTTTACAGAAGGTTGCACTTTTCGTATGCCGCGGCCAGATCGACTACGACCGCTATATCGACCGCGCCACCAAAACGGTCAAGGGTGGCGATGCGGCGCGCGGTGTGGCGTATTTCAATACACTTTGCGCCCAATGCCACGGCATGGACGGGACGCTGCCCAAGGACATGGGTAAAACGCTAGCCAAACAAATGGGCAATCCCTGGGAGGTCATGCATAAGATCATCAACGGTCAACCGGCCGAGCAAATGCCGGCGCTTAGGGCTTTGGACCGGCAAATCGTGGTCGACATCATGGCTCACATTTCGACGTTGCCGATGATGAAGTAAGTAACGGTCTTGTTCGGCGGAAAAGCCTGCGCAATACTCTTGATTGCAGGGGGCACACATCGAGTGTGTCCCCATTTCTTATGGAGTGCCGCCGGTGTTCGATCAGCAGGTCACGTTTCTCTACGTCAGGGACCTCGAAGCAAGCGACGCCTTCTACCGGGGTAAACTTGGCTTGGACATGGTCCTCGATCAGGGCAGTTGCCGCATCCTGCGGGTAAGCCGGGACGGCTTCCTGGGAATTTGTCAATGCCGCGACGACCGCCCCTCCAACCCGGAGGGAATCATCGTCACGCTGGTGTCACAGGACGTTGACGGTTGGTACCGGGACCTTACCGCCAAGGGTGTTGAATTCGATTCGGCGCCATCGGAAAACGCAAAATTCAACATCTACCATTGCTTCCTGAAGGATCCCGACGGCCACCAGCTTGAAATTCAGCGCTTCAACGATCCGGCCTGGCCGGAACCGGATTGAGATCGGACGGGGGTATGGAATACACCACATTGGGGCGCACGGGCCGCCAGGCGAGCGTAGCCGGATTGGGTTGCGGTGGCCACAGCCGGCTGGGTCAGACCGCCGGCGCACCCGCATCGCAGTCGGAAGACGTCGTGCGGGCGGCGTTGGACCTCGGCATCACTTTCATCGACACCGCACCCTCCTATGGCACCGAGGAAATCGTCGGAAACGCCTTATTTGGCCGCCGCGAAGATGTGTTGCTTTCGACCAAAACGCATGTGGCCCGGGACGGCACGCCAGTACAGGGACAGGACTTCAAAGCGCCCGAAGATATCGTCCGTGACCTCGATGCGTCGCTCAAGCGTCTGCGCACCGATCATGTCGACGTTTATCACCTGCACGGCGTCATGCCGGATCAGTACGAGCACTGCCGGGAACATATCGTGCCGGCGTTGGAGGAACTGCGCGACGCCGGCAAGATCCGGTATCTCGGGATAACCGAAAGATTCATCTATGACCCGCCACACCGCATGCTGGAGCGCGCCTTACGGGACGACTGCTGGGACGTCGTGATGACCGGCTTCAATATGATCAACCCCTCGGCTAGAGACCGGGTGTTCGCCCGCACGCTTGAGAGCGGCACCGCCACGCTGGTGATGTTTGCCGTGCGCCGTGCGCTGAGCAACCCGGATGCCCTGAGGGACCTGATCGCCGGGATGGTTGCCGACGGCGTGATCGCCGCGGATGCGCTGGCGGCGGATGATCCCTTGGGGTTCCTGACCGACCAGGGCGGTGCGTCGAGCATCGTCGAGGCGGCTTATCGTTTCTGCCGCCACGAGCCCGGCGCCGATATTGTCTTGACGGGTACTGGGAGTGTCGAGCACCTGCGGCAGAACGTTTCCTCGATCCTTAAACCGGCGCTGTCCCGCCGAACGGTCGATCGTTTGGCAGATCTGTTCGGCAGTGTCGATTCTGTTTCCGGAAACTAGCGGTAGGCTGCTAAGGTATTTGTGTGATGATTGGAAAAACCCCTTCTCAGGGGTAAATAAATCAGGGACCTCATATAAGCCGGGCCAACC
>CAYWYB010000471.1:0-2680 GCA_964462145.1 uncultured Rhodospirillaceae bacterium | reverse complement strand
ATCTACTGTAAGTGCCTGGCGGGTAAGGAAAGCAGGATTGCGGAACGTAATGGCGGTTACCAAAGTGCCAATGCGAATACGCGACGTCTGGGTCGCAAGGGCCGGCAACAACGTCCAGGCTTCGAGTCGCGGCGTCATGGGTTGGCGCAGATCAACAAAGTGATCGGGAAGCCAGACACTGTCGAAACCCAAGGTCTCGATATTTTGCCAAACCTGAACCATCTGGTCCCATGGCGGCGATGGCGATGTGAGAACCCCAAATCGAAGCTCAGAACCCATCGTTATCACCTCTCATGACAGTGAAGATTGGCACGAACGCGGTTAACTCAAGCTAAAGCCGCGCTTCCAGTTCGTGGCGCTGGACCTTGCCGGTGGTGGATCGGGGCAGCTCTTCGTCGGCCAGGAAGATGATGTCCTTGGGCCGTTTGTAGGACGACAGGTTCTCGCGGCAGAGGGCCAATAGGTCATCTTCCGTCAAGCTGGGATCGGCGGGCACGATGAAGGCCACGGGAACCTCGCTCCATTTGCGATCGGGCTTGCGCACCACGACGGCCTCGTGCACTCGCTCGTCCGCCAGCATCACCTGTTCGATCTCGGCGGGGTAGATATTCTCGCCCCCGGATTTGATCATGTATTTCACCCGGTCCACGTAATCCAGGGTGCCGTCTTCGTTGCGGCGGAGGACGTCGCCCATGTGAAACCAGCCATTGCGGAAGTCTTCCGCGTTGGTTTCATCGGCGTTCCAATAACCGCTGAACAGGGTTGGACCGCGCAAGGCGACCTCGCCCGGCGTGCCCACGGGTACTTCGTTGTCGTCCGGATCGACCAGGCGCAGTTCGCAAAAGGCCGATTGCCGTTTCGAGAGATTGGTGGGCGCGACGCCAATGGGGATCAGGTTGGAGGAGGCGGGCGGCAACCCGGTCTCGGTGGCGCCAAAACTGTTGTTGTAGGGGGCGTCCAGGGCCAGGGTGGCGGCGGCGATATCCTCGCGCGGTACCAGATCAGCCATGGCGCCGCAAATGTCGACACCTTTGATCTGTACGTTCCGGGCTTTAAGAATTTCGGCGAAAGGTCCGACCATGCCGGGCATCAGGATGAAAAAGCGCATCTTCTCCCGCTCCAGCACTTCGATCAGCCGGTCCGGTTCGTAGCCGTCGACCACATGCACGGTGCCGCCGCGCAGTAGCGTGCCCAGCGCCTGATCGGTGGAGGCCATGTGATAAAACGGCGCCCAGGCGCAGAAATTGTCGCCGATGGGCACTTCGAATTCCGACGTGAAACACATCCCCCGCGCCACCATGGCCCGGTGCGAGACCAGGGCCCCCTTGGGCAGGCCGGTGGTGCCGGAGGTATAGAGGATCACCAGGCCGCTCTCCGGGTCGATATCCAGGTCCGGATAAGCGTCACTAGCTGTCGCCATGAAGTTCTCGTATTCCGCGCCCATGGTGATCCGTTGATGTGGGGGAAGCTGCAAACGGTCCAGGGCCTCGGTCAGATCCGCTTGTGCGATCACCACCTTTGGCTCTACCAGGGTGATGCAATGTTGCAGTTCGCGGTCCCCAAGACGCCAGTTCAGACAGGCCAGGATCAATCCCGCCTTGGCCGCGGCCAATTCCACTTCCATATATTCCAGGCAGTTGCGGGCCAGCAGGCCAACCCGGTCGCCATGAGCCAAGCCCTGTTCCAGCAAGGCATTGGCCAGACGGTTGGAGCGTTCTTCCAATTGCAGATAATTCAAAACCCGTTCGCCCTCGACCACCGCGCGCTGGGTCGGGTTGGCCGGAACCCTAGAATGAAACAGCGCGCCGACGGTTGCGCGGCGGGAGGACAGGACATTCGGGGATGGTTGATAGAGAGACACCGGCTAACTCCTTAACAAGACGCTTGGAACGGCGTAGAACTTAGTTGTTTTTCGGGCCTGCCGCAACGGCGCCGGCAATCAGCGTCAAGCAATACGCTACTATAGTACCGTATATCTAATGAACTGAAAATATTGTGATTTTTCGGCTTGACGCTGCATTTTTTCCTGACATACTGCGCGCCGCTGAACCGGGGGCGGGAATATGTCTGGCCGCCTGGATACGATTAAGGATGAATTATGAAAACCTATTCCGCTAAGCCCGGCGATATCGAGCGAAAATGGTTCGTGATCGATGCCGAAGGCGTGGTTCTGGGCCGATTGGCCTCCATCATCGCCACCCGGCTTCGGGGCAAGCACAAGCCCATGTTCACACCGCACATGGATTGCGGCGACCATATCGTGGTGATCAACGCCGACAAGGTGCAGTTGACCGGCAACAAGCTGGCCGACAAGACGTACTATCGCCACACAGGTTATCCGGGCGGTATCAAAAGCGTTACCGCCGGCAAGATCCTTGAAGGCAAGCACCCCGAACGGGTGGTTGAAAAAGCCGTGCAACGGATGATCCCCAAGGGGCCCCTGGGCCGCCAGGTTCTGACCAAGTTGAAGGTCTATGCCGGCGCCGATCACCCCCACGAGGCGCAGCAACCGGAAGTGCTGGATGTTGCCGCGATGAACGACAAGAACAAGAGGAGCGCCTGAGCATGGCCGATGAAAACACAGGCGACGACGGCGCCCCGAAGACCACGGGCACCCTGGCCGATCTGAAGGATATGGTTGAAGGCACCGCCGCGGCGGCCAGTGCTGATAGCGCCGATG
>CAYWYB010000470.1:0-2710 GCA_964462145.1 uncultured Rhodospirillaceae bacterium | reverse complement strand
AACCGACGACCTCTTGAATGCCATTCAAGCGCTCTCCCAACTGAGCTATGGCCCCGAAACTGGGTATATTCCGCGCCGGCCCGGGAATTTGGATACCTGGGTACGCGACGGGCGGAAACTAGGGCGCGGGGGCGGTCAATTCAAGACCAAACTGCGCCATAGGCGAATTTTTCTGCCCGCCAGCCAATTTTTGCCGGCGGTTTCAGATCATTCGTCGGAAATCTTGTCCTTGCTAATATCGGCTTCCGCCAGAACATCGTCGTCGTCATCCTCGTCGTCGTCGGCAAGGGTGGCGATGGCGTCATCCTCGTCTTCATCATCGTCGTCGAGCAAATCATCGACTTCGCCCGCCAAGGCCTCGACCTCATCATCCTCGGACGAAGCCGTCTTGTCCGCCGCTGCCTCTGCCGCTGCCGGCTTCGGCTCTTCCTTGCGGCTGCGGCGTGAACGGCTCGGCGCCGCCTCGGCGAAAGGCTCATCACAGGCTGGGCAGGTAATCGGGCTGCGGCCCATGTCATAAAACTTGGCACCACAACCCAGGCATGTTCGCTTGGTACCCCATTCCGGCTTGGCCACTATTAATGTCTCCCAAATGATGTTTGCTCGAGACGAGCTTTTTAGGACGATCGGCGCATTCCAATAGAGAACATGCGGTATCCCTGTCAACAGAATTTCCACATCCGCCATCTGGCGATGATAACGGCATTATGATAGGCAGGGCACTCGGTGGCCGGGCAATTAATTTCGGCCGGCCAGACAACTCCAATAAATGAAAGTGGCAAGTCGCCGTGACCTACCAGACCGCGCATCCCGCAACGCCAATAGATAAAGGATTACACGGCACCATCGCCGTGCCTGGCGACAAGTCGATATCGCACCGGGCGTTGATCCTGGGCGCTCTGTGCGTCGGTGAAACCGTTGTTCACGGTTTGCTGGAGGGAGAGGACGTGCTGGCCACGGCCC
Source organism: uncultured Rhodospirillaceae bacterium (assembly GCA_964462145.1). Lineage (GTDB taxonomy): Bacteria > Pseudomonadota > Alphaproteobacteria. The sequence continues at coordinate 1,747 of CAYWYB010000470.1, read as the reverse complement.
AGGCTCTGCGTGCCTATGGCGCCGATATCCAACGCGACGAAGGCGGCATCTGGCGGATCAACGGCCTGGGCGTCGGCGGCCTGTTGGCGCCGGGGAATGTTTTGGATTTGGGAAATTCCGGCACCGGGGCCCGGCTGTTGCTGGGCCTGGCCGCTTCCCATGGCCTGACATCCGTCTTCACCGGCGATGCCTCGTTGCGGCAGCGGCCCATGCAGCGGGTGATCACGCCGTTGCAGGAAATGGGCGCGCGTTTCGAGGCGGCTGAGGGCGGCCGCCTGCCGATCACCGTGGCCGGCAGCAGCCGCCTGATGCCCATCGAATACCGCCTGCCCGTGGCCTCGGCCCAGATCAAATCCGCCGTGTTGTTGGCCGGCCTGAACGCGCCCGGTGTCACCACGGTGATTGAGCCGCGCCCCTGCCGGGATCATACGGAACATCTGCTGCGCCATTTCGGCGCCGAGGTCTTGGTCGAGGAAGATCAAGACGGTGCCCGCCGTATCGCGCTTACGGGGCGGCCCGAACTGCGGCCGCAAACCGTGCGCGTGCCCGGCGACCCATCCTCCGCCGCCTTTCCCATTGCCGCCGCGCTGTTGGTGCCCGGCTCCGATGTGACGATTACCGGCGTTGGCTTGAACCCGCTGCGGGCCGCGCTGCTGGATACCTTGCGTGACATGGGCGCGCAAATCACGGAACAGAACCGGCGCCAGGACCAGGGTGAACCGATCGCCGATCTGCGCGTCTGCCATGGCCAACTGCGCGGGATCGAGGTGCCGCCCGAATGGGCACCTGCAATGATCGATGAATATCCCATTCTTGCCGCCCTGGCCGCCTTTGCCAAAGGGCCCACGGTGATGCGGGGCATCGCGGAATTGCGGGTCAAGGAAAGCGACCGTATCGCGGCCATGGCCAAGGGCCTATCCGCCCTGGGCGTGGCGGTGGAGGAATTGGAAGATGGTTTGATCGTGCAGGGCCACGATGGCCCGGCGCCTGCCAAGGCCGGTGTTTGCATTGATACGGAAATGGACCACCGCATCGCTATGTCGTTCCTGATCTACGGGCTTGGTGCTCAGGGGCCGGTGCGGGTCGCGGGTTGTGAAATGATCGAAACCTCGTTTCCCGGGTTTGCTGAATTGATGACCGGCTTGGGCGCCCGGATGGAAATAGAGCCCGGCTAGATAGAGAGCGTGTAGAGACGGATTGATGAGTAAAAACATTGTTGTCGCGGTAGATGGTCCGGTGGCGGCGGGCAAAGGCACCCTGGGCCGGCAGTTGGCGGCGCATTTTGGCTTTGCCTATCTGGATACGGGCGCATTGTACCGGGCCGTGGCCCTGCGTCTGTTGCGCGACGGCCAGGCGTTGGATGATATCCCGGCGCTGGTGGCCCAGGCCCAGGCGGTCAGCCTGGCTGATCTTGACGATCCCGGCTTGCGCGCCGAGGCGGTGGGTGAAGCCGCCAGCGTGATTTCGCCGCAACCGGCCTTGCGCGCGGCCTTGCTTGACTATCAGCGGAGTTTTGCCGCGGCACCCCCTGATAGCGCCAATGGCGCGGTGCTGGATGGCCGTGATATCGGCACCGTGGTCTGTCCGGACGCGGACGTGAAAATCTTCGTCACGGCCTCCGCCGAGGCCCGCGCCAAACGCCGACACGCCGAACTGGTTGGCAAGGGTGAAGATGTCAGCCTGGAAGTGGTGGCGGCGGATCTGGCGGCCCGCGATGCCCGTGACAGCGAACGCGCCACATCGCCCC
>CAYWYB010000469.1:0-2722 GCA_964462145.1 uncultured Rhodospirillaceae bacterium | reverse complement strand
CTTGGCGCAAGGCGGCGAGGGCAACCGCCAACCAAAATAGTGTCGCGATTATCGGCCGCTGCAGCAGGGCATTGGATACCAGCGAGCCCGAAAGTAGGAACCAGGCAAGCGGCGCTCCACCACGGCCTAGGCGATGAAAAAGCAGGTATAGAAATAAAAATACCGCCAGTAATCCAATTATGCCGGATTCAATTACCGTGGTCAGGAGATCATGATGAGAATTCTTCTTTTCCCACCACCAAATTTCGCTGTAGAAGCTGTCGGAGCCAGGGCCGGTCCCAAACAACAATGACGGGACACTGCGCCGTGACAGCAAATCCAACCGCCCCAGCCATGCGCCAATGCGGCCACTGCCCAAATTTTCGACCGATTGAACTTCGACGCCCCGGGCGTCCTCCTGCAAGGCCTCATGCCAGATCAATACCCCGATGATACTGCCAACCATGGCAACCCAGAGCAGAAATTTCGTTCCGCTCCGCAGATGCTTGGTCATTAGCGTGTGGAGAAGGCCATAGTTCAGTAGCATGAAAATGGGCGTCGCGACCCGCAATCCCAACAACAGGACGCCGGCCAAAGCCAAGAATGACCAGGCCATGCGTTTGCTAATGGCTTTGTTCAGCCAGAGTTGATGGATCAACAGCGCGCATAGAGCCACGACATAAGACGAGGCATGGGCTCCATCCGCACCACCCGTGAAGGGCGGCAGCCGCATCACTTGGCTGATGATTTCCTGCGGCCTTATTATGGATGACAGTGTGGCTACAATCAGAGTTCCCGCGGCCAACTGCAAAACCAAGCGCGGATTGATGCTGTGGCGCATTTCTAGGATCCACAGTGCGAAAAACAACGGCATCAGAAATCGGATGCCCGTGGCGAAATCCAGCGAACCTTCGCCGCCAGCTTCGCCTATCACCCAGCAACCGGCAACCAGCAGCAACAATGCGTACAGGATGAGGCGCCAAATTCTTGGATTGACCATCAGCGAAGCCGAGGACAGCAATACAATGCCAGCGGCCAGAACCGCGGCCATCGGCAAGCGAATTCCAGAAGGCGTTAAATTGAAAAGAAGTTCATAGAGGAATATGGCCACTATGACTCCGCCGACCAAGAGTTCGAGGAAACTCATGCCCTGCGATGCCTGCCTGGGCCTTGCCCGTCGCCTCACTCTCGCCGAGCTGCGCCTGACAGCCGAGGCTCCTGGTAAGGTCATGGGGTATCCACCATCAGCAAATTTTCCCGGCCTGTTCGACCTCGATTATAGCTCCGATTTATGCGATCCGTGATCGTTTTTATTGCGCATATGAGAGGTTCAATACCAAATCATTCGCTTGTGTCATTCAATATGACTTCAATTGGAGAATAAGGGCTTAACCCGGCCAGAAAAAATCCGCGATAATCATCGCTGGCTGGAGGGCGATGACGGAGATACAGGCGCTAAACGGTACCTATAAAGCGTCGTCTCGGCGATCGGCCATGAGGCCAGCTTATTTTTTCTGCTCCAGTACCGATAAATCCACCTCCATTGGCATCCCGATAGATAACGATTCAACCGCCATGATTGTCGCCATGCTTGTTTTCATAAGACAGTCGTAGGTGATGCAAGGCTCACCTTTCCTCAGGCTCTCCAGCCAGGCCGCTAACATTGCTCCCTGCCCCTTGTCCTGGGTGCGGAGCTTTTTTCGGCTGGTGTTCAACTCTCCCTCGTAGAGCTGCAATTCCTTGAAGTCCTCTATCACCGCCGACCGGCCGGCGCCAAAAACTTCGACATATTCCTTCTGCATCGCCTTTGAGCCATCGGCGGTATAGATGATGTTGGCAATGCTGCCATTGTCGAAGTTCAAGGATACGGACAAATTATCGTTCAGCATTGCCGCTGTATTCTGTTTGGCCGAGGCAATGGCATAAACGCGCGAAGGGTTGGCGCCGCATATGGCGGATGCCAGATCAATGAAATGACAGCCCTCGCCAATCATGCGGCCGCCGCCCACGGCCGGGTCCTGGATCCAATGATCCGCCGGAATGGCGCCGGCGTTGATTCGGATATTGATCACCAGTGGGCTCTGCGCATTCGCGAAATGTTCAATTAGGTCCTCTGTCAACGGCGCGAAGCGTCGATTGAAACCGACCATGATTTGACTGCCGCCGCCTTCGGTGTAGGCGGTATGGACGCCCGCCAGTTCCTGAACCGACAGGGCCAATGGTTTTTCGACATAGACGTGCTTGCCGGCATTCAGGGCGGCGATGACGGAGGCGGCATGGCTGTCATGGCGCGTTGTTACCATGATGGCGTCGGTATCATCGCCCAGCAGCTCGGAGAAATCCGCGGCGCAAAAATCAAATCCAAACTGCGCCGCCACGCTTTGCGCGGTGCGCCCACTGGCGGTGACGAGCCCTCTTAATTCCGCTGTGCCATTCGATCTTAATGGCGGCAGCAAACTTGCGGTGGCGTAGTTGCCGGCGCCAAAAAACGAAATTCCCAGCTTGTCCCTGTCAATGGGCCGGGATGAAACAGGCATACGTTTTTCTCCGGCCGCATCTTCCGTCCGGTTTTGATCGTAGGACAATACAATGCCCAAATAAGGCTCTGACTTCGCACCTTCGATCAGTGCGTAGGCCTCGGCCGCCTGGTCCAGAGCAAAGCGATGGCTAATCAGGCCTTTGATGTCCAGGCTGTCCGTCATCAAAACATTTGGGACATTTGATCCTGTTTCCAATGGGAGGA
>CAYWYB010000468.1:0-2725 GCA_964462145.1 uncultured Rhodospirillaceae bacterium | reverse complement strand
CTGGCGGGCAGCAGCTCCAAAGTCTCGGAATCATCATCGGTGCCGGAAAAAAGCAAATTATCCGTCTCGGAGGGATCCGGTGCGTCGGCGAACAAAATGCCGTGGTGATGGTGTACCCGCGCCAAATAGTGCAGCAATTCTTCCCGAAATGCCGCCGCGCCGGCCCTGCCTTGGGGGTGCCCCATGAAGCAGGCCAGATGGGCCACGCCTTCGCCGTCGCGGGGCATGCTCTGGGTTTGTTGGTCCGCAATCATTTGCAGGCGATGTTCCAGGCGGCGGAGATAGTCATAGGCCTCTGACAATTCATCGCACACCGCGCCATCAATCCAGCCGCCCTGGGCCAAGGCTTCCAGCGCATCCTTGGTCGCAGAGAGGCGCAGGGCGGGCTCCCGGCCGCCGGCGATCAACTGTTGAGTTTGCGCGAAAAACTCAATATCGCGGATGCCGCCACGGCCGGTTTTGATGTTATGACCCTCGACGGTCATCGCCGCGCCCTCGCCCTCGTGATTATGAATTTTCCGCATGATGGAATGGATGTCGGCGATGGCGGCGAAATCCAAATTACGGCGCCAAATGAACGGCTGCAGACGCTCAAGAAACGCGGCGCCCGCCTCCAGATCGCCAGCCACGGCGCGGGCCTTGATCATCGCGGCCCGTTCCCAATTCTGGCCAAGGCTTTCGTAGTATCCTTCCGCCGCGCGCATGGAAACCACCACCGGCGTCACGCCGGGATCAGGGCGCAGCCGCAGATCCGTGCGCAAGACATAGCCATCGCCGGTCGGCTCCTGCAACATTTTCACCAGTGCCTGAACCAGGCGGATGAAGCAGTCCTGGGCCGAGCGCTTGCCGATATAGGGTGCCGCCTCCGAATCGTAGAGGGCGATCAGGTCCACGTCCGAGGAATAATTCAGCTCATAGGCGCCCAGCTTGCCCATGCCCAAAATTACCAAACCACTTCCGTGTTCGGGGTTGGGGCCCGCCGCCAGCTCCAGTTCACCGCGCCGGGCCGCATCCCGCAACAGCCAACGCACCGCGCCGCCGATCGCGGCATCGGCGAATTGGGACAGGGCGGAGGTTACCTGGCGCAAATCCCAAAGCCCGCCTACATCGGCCAGGGCAATCAAAATAGCGGCGCGGCGGCGGGCCAGACGCAACCGTGCCATGGCCGCGTCCATGTCTCCGTTGCCATCGTTGTCGGCATCCAGCCCTTGTGCCAAATCCGCCAGCAGTTCAGCAAAGCTGTGTTCGGGATCGTCGGAAAAAAGCCGAGGCAGATAGGTTATGTCGGACAACGCCACCCGGCTAAGAAACGGGCTATTGCCGAAGATCGCCGATAATAAGGCGATTGCGGGCTGATCCCGCCACAGCGCGGCCAGCGCCTCCTGTGCCACGGGGTCATCCAATGCCGCCGCCGCTTCCTGTAAATCCGTCAGCACCGCCGCCGCCCGGTTTTCGTCAAAGGCGGTGGCGGTGACATCGGCAAGATTGGGAAAGCCCGGTCTTGGCATGGAACCCACACACTGGAATAGCGGCATCGGACGCATGGCCGCATTCACGGCACGCCCGATTTCTATATAGCCGCCATTTTAGGCCTGGGCAATCTTCGGCGCCTTGGGCTGGCGTAGTGCCGCAAGCGTGCTATCCCAGCAGGCCGCAGTCGAGCGGGTCACCGCCCCGCTCCGATAGCGCACCCATAACGAAAAAGGCCCGGCATCAAATGACACCAGGCCTTAAACTAAATAGATATTATGGAAAAAATTTAGCCTTTTAGGCGGGATTTAAGACCCCATCGAGCCGCTCTGTCGCCTGCTCTTCATCCAGACCCTCAACGGCGGCAAGCTCGCGGAGCAGACGCTCCATGGCCGCTTCATAAATTTGCCGTTCGCTATAGGATTGTTCCGGCTGGCCTTCGCCACGGTGTAAATCCCGAATGACCTCGGCAATCGAGACCGGGTCGCCAGAATTGATCTTGGCCTCATACTCCTGTGCCCGCCGGCTCCACATGGTGCGTTTGACCCGCGCCCGCCCCTTTAGGGTGGTCATTGCCGTCTTCATTTTATCGGCACTGGCCAAGGCGCGCATGCCGCTGGCTTCGGCCTTGTTGATCGGCACCCGCAAGGTCATCTTTTCCTTGTCGAAATTGACCACGAACAGTTTCAGCAACGTGCCCGCGACTTCCTGTTCCTCGATGCCGGTAATCTGGCCAACGCCATGGGTCGGGTAGACGACAAACTCGTCGACGGCAAAGCCGTTGGTACGCTTCGCCTTGGGGGCTTTCTTTTTCGTCTTGGTCGCCATCTTGCCGTCTCGTTTCATTATCTAAAAAAATTGGTGACATGAACTTTTCCCCGGCCTGCAAGCCGCACTGAAAAAATCCAATAAATTACTGGAGCATACCATAAAAACCGCCCAAATTGAAGGCAGTCAGGGGGTAGCCATGCACAGCAAAACCGCCGGCGCACCCAGGCTGGAACCAGTGGTGCGCCGACATAGTCAAATCGATCACCGGCCTCGGCTCAGCTCAGAATCAGCCTCGAAATAGCTGATAACAAGCCAAAAGCCTCTTAGAATGCCGCCGAAAAAACCGGATCAGGAGCCCTGGCCGGGTTCCGCACTGAAGAACTTGTCGAACTTGTCCGGAGTGTCCTTGTATTCCTCACCGTCTGCGGGCGGCTCGCCTTTTTCCGTAATATTCGGCCATTTTTCCGAATACTCACGGTTAATT
>CAYWYB010000467.1:0-2740 GCA_964462145.1 uncultured Rhodospirillaceae bacterium | reverse complement strand
ACGGGTTTGAGGTTGACGTTCGGGGTTCATTCGGCGGCATATGCCGCCCCGGTCAGGGCAGCAGCTCCTCGATCGATTTGGTGCGTCTGAGATAGCGCGGCAGGATCGACGAGGTGAAATGAATGCGCCCACCCGGCGCCTCCCGATCGCGGTCTCGCACCCGTGGCGCCGTGACCCGGACCGCGCCGATCCCGGTCTGGATCTCGCGCTCCGGCAAATAACCATGGCGGACAACCCGGCGCCGGCCGGAGGCGTCGGTCAAATCCGCATGCGCCGCGATATGGACCTCGACTTCCACTTCAACCGCCTGGGCCAGCAACTGCCGAGCCCCGGCGCGCAACACTTCCGTCAACGGATCCTCAGAAAATGATCCTGGCTGGCGCAAGGCAACAATTGTATCTTCTTTCATGGCGTATCCCTTTTCTTCGGAAATTCGGCGACCCATTCATCGCCAGGATACGCCGCCTTCACCCTCCATCACCAAGATTCAGCCATAGCTCTAGATTCGTCAGGTTTCACGACTAACTGAACATGAGATCGACTAACTTTCCCATCTGCATCAACGACCGATATATCTACAAAACCAATACCATCGGCAGACCAGACAGCTTCTCTGCGATGGGCAGGGGAGGCAAGCGGTTTGCCGTTAACTAGCCAAGTCAAAGGCCGCTTCCCCCCTTTAGCGATAAGCTTTAAATCACTCTTCGAACCTAATTGAATCTGTGAACCATCGGCGGGCCATGTGATCCATAAGGCCGTTTTTTGATTTGATAAATTGACTGGCCTTGGCGGGAAATACTCAAGCGTCTGCGGAAGGGCATACGAACTCATTGGCCTCCAGCCTTTTGGAGGGGGAGGATTTACGAGCATTTTCTTTGGTTCAACCATGCTCGCCGCGTCGAATAGAATTGGGGCGGCTGTATTTAGTCCATAGTGCCCGGGACTCGGGCTACCATCCGGTCGTCCAACCCACACAGCGATTACCGTTCGGTCAATAATGCCAACAGCCCAGGCATCCCGGTGCCCGTAGGAGGTTCCTGTTTTCCAGGCCAAATTTATATTTTCACCATAGGGATGCGGCGTACTTTGGAGAATTCGACGAATTTCCCAGGCAGGTCCCTCGTGTAATACTCTTTTGGCACTTTGATGTGTTTCATTCGCCAGGTAGCGTAGAGGGCGCACCCTCCCATCCGTTGCAAAGGCCGTATACAATGACGCAAGTCCCTCTAATGTTGTTCCCAGCCCACCCAAGACAATTGCCAGACCTGGTGGATCACCTGCACCGGGTAAGTGGGCAGGGATCCCACCATCCTGGAGGCGGGACAGCAGACGTTCCGGCCCGACGTGCGCCAATACCTGGATTGCCGGCTGGTTAAGGGAGTATTGCAAAGCGTGTTTAACGGAAACTTCTCCGATATACCGACCTGAAAAATTGGCAGGGGCATATCCTTGGGTCCGCAATGGAGTATCAGTTACAATGCTACGCGGGTCCAGAATTCCTTCCTCAATTGCCATGCCGTATACAAGGGGCTTAAGCGTAGAACCGGGGGAGCGGATGGCTCTCGTCAGATCAATTTGTCCCGACCGTGTGGAGTTGAAAAAATCGGCTGAAGCCATGTGCGACAGCACCTCGCCCGTCGGCGCATCAACAACAAGAATGGCAATATTGGCGGCTTCCGGCATATCTTGCAGGGCCAGCTGCGCATGGCTTTGCAGCTTGCTTTGCAGTGATGCGTCAATGGTCGTCTTTAACACATGTGCATTTTGCGCGCTGCCAAGTCGACGGGCCAGATGCGGGGCCAGAAATGGCATCGCATGGCGTTTTGTGGGCACAGATAATGCTATATTAACGCCATACATTTCTTTCGAAATGATGCCAAGATCAAGGGCGTTTTTTAAAATGGCGTTTCGGGCGCGAGTTGCGGTTCTCACTCGGCGGTCCGGACGTCGTGATTCCGGTGCTTGGGGAAGCGCAACCAACAAAGCGCTTTGAGCAGGCAGCAAATGTTTGGGCTCTTTATTGAAATAGGCCAAGCTGGCCGCGCGCACACCTTGAATGTTGCCGCCATAAGGAGCCAGTGTCAGATACAGCTCGAGTATTTCGGATTTTGTGTAGCGCATTTCCAATGCCATTGCGCGAGCGGCTTCGATAAATTTTGCAACAACCGTGCGCGGCCTTGGGTCCATAAGACGCACCGTCTGCATGGTAATCGTAGATGCCCCGGATATGACTTTTCCTGCACTGAGTATTTGCAAGGCAGCACGCCCCACAGCTAGTGGATCAACACCCCAATGCCAAAAAAACCGCTTGTCTTCTTGTGCAATCAACATGCGGATGAATTCGGGATCAACCTGTTCAAGCGAGATCGGCATACGCCACATGTGATCTGGCGTTAGAAAGGCACGCAACATGCGCCCATTTCGGTCTACGACGGTTTTTGAGGGCTGAAAACTTTCAGGATCGGGCATCGTTAACCCTGCCCAGAGCGCAAAGCCAATCGCGCACGACATCATCAAGCCAAAGGTGTTGGTGACTCTCCTTCCTATCATCTCGTCTCAATTTTGATTTTCTTCAATTCACCGCGCGCAAATCGGTCGGGCCGGTACATATCCTCGACATATGCCGCAGGCCATGTAAAGGCCCCGGGTGTGACAGCGCGCACGATATAGGCTAATTTATAGCCGTGGTTGTCCTTCAGGGATTCCATAGCGGCGACAAAGCGATCATCGCGCAGTTCCA
>CAYWYB010000466.1:0-2781 GCA_964462145.1 uncultured Rhodospirillaceae bacterium | reverse complement strand
ATGTTCTACAAAAGATCCTCGACGGCTGCGCGGTAGGTTTCGATGCCGGCGATATGGTCTGCCAACGACCGGCCCGGGATGCGCGTGTGATGATCGCCCCGGTTATAGGTGTTGTTGACAGTGATATGGCTGACGCCCGCGTCCCGCCAGAACTCAAACTCCCGGCGCCATTCGTCCGGACCGTCGGCGCCGACGGAGACCCAGACCTCAAGCCCCATTTGCTTGGGATCGCGGCCCTCGGCCTCCGTGTAGGCGCGCAGTTTGTCGAACTCGGCCTTGGCCCGGTCGCCGGGTGGGTGCGCCAGCATGATCCAGCCGTCGCCTAGCTTGGCCGTGCGCCGCAGGGTCTCGTCCACATGGCCACCGAACCACAGCGGGATTTTGCCTCCGCCCGGCAGCGGGTTGATGCCGGCGTCGTTGATCTTGTGCCATTTGCCGTCGAAGCTGACGTGCGGTTCGGCCCACAGGGCCTGCATGAACTCTACCTGTTCCGCCGACCGCCGGCCCCGGTCGCCGAAGTTTTCGTTCAGAGCGACGAATTCCTCCGGGTTCCAGCCGACGCCGACGCCCAGGCGAAAGCGTCCCCCGCTCAGGACATCCAGGCAGGCGGCCTGTTTCGCCACCAGGGCGGCCTGGCGCTGGGCCAGGATCAGCACTTGGGTGGAAAAGCCAATGGCCTTGGTGCAGGCGCTCAAATAGCCGAACAGCACGAAAGGATCATGAAACAGATCGGCGGAAGTATTGCGTGCGCCCCAATCGGGGCGGCTGGCCTCGTTAACGCCGATAACGTGATCTGCGGCGCCAAGATAGTCAAAGCCCATGTCTTCCGCCGCCTGGCTGAAGTCCCGCACTACGTCAGGGTCGCCGCCAATATCCCACAGTGGCAGGTTCGCGCCCAGTTGCATGATGTTGCTCCCTTTCGTTCCTTTTGCCTATGGTGTCATTCCCGCGAAAGCGGGAATCCAGGGCAGGCATGGACTCCCGCTTTCGCGGGAGTGACACAAGATATTCGCCTAGCGCGCTTTCCATACGGGCGCGCGTTTTTCCTTGAATGCGGTTGGCCCTTCCTGGGCGTCCTCGCTCAAATAGACATGCTCGTAGATATCATCGCCGACCTTTTGCCCCTCGGTCCAGCCGACCTCGGCCACGGCATAGACCATCTGTTTGCCGGCCCGTACCGAAAGCGGCGCGTTCTGGGCAATTGTCGTCGCCATTTCGCGGGCGGTGTCCTGCAAATCCGCCAACGGCACGATCTGGTTGATCAGGCCGATCTGATAGGCCCGCTCGGCCGAGATCGGCTTGGCGGTAACCAGCAGTTCCATGGCAACCCGGGGCGGGATCAGCCAGGGCAGGGGGGCGGCCCAGGGTGCGCCCCGGCTCCACTTCGGCTCGGTAATGGCGAACTTGGCGTTGTCGGCGGCGATCACCAGATCGCACATCTGGGCCAGCAGAAACCCGCCCGCATAGGCCAGGCCGTTAACGGCGGCAATCACCGGCTTGTTGGTTTTGATGTTGTGGTTGAGGTAGGGCACGAAGTCGGGCGGCGGCACCTTCAGGGCGGTTTCGGACATTTCCTTCAGATCGCCGCCGGCGCAGAAAACCTTTTCGCCCGTCGCCGTCAGGATGCCCACAAGGGCTTCATCATCGGCCGCGAAGCGGCGCAAGGCGTCCCACAGCCCTTCGCGTACCGCTTTGTTAAGGGCGTTCATGGCCTCGGGCCGATCAATGGTGATGGTCGCGATGCCTTCGGAGAGTTCGTAACGAACGGGGCTTTCACTCATGAGGGATACCTTTACTTGGATGTGAGATTATGTTGCAGGCCGGCATCCACGTGCAGCAGCGTGCCGTTGATGTAGCGGGCCTCGTCGGATGCCAGAAAGACGGCGGCGTTGGCGATGTCCCAGGGCTCTCCCATGCTGCCGGTGGGCGATAGGGCATCGCGGCCCGCCATCATGGCTTCCATCTCGTCGCTCGATAGTTCCTTCATGGCATTGGCCACCATGGGCGTGTTGATCAGGCCCGGCACCACGGCGTTGCAGCGGATGTTGCGATCGGCGAATTCCATGGCGATGTTGATGGTCAGGGCATTTACGGCGCCTTTCGAGGTGGCATAGGCCAGCTCCGGCCGGATCGCCTTTAGTGCCGAGAGAGAGGAGACATTGACGATGGCGCCGCCGCCCTGTTCCAGGAACAAAGGCAACACCGCCTGGCAGGTCAGAAACATCGAGGTGACGTTGACACGCATCACCCGTTCCCACTGTTCCAGGCTGGTCTCGATAGGCCCGCCCCGGCCCGAAATGCCCACATTGTTGTGCAGAATATCAATCCGGTCATAGGCCTCCCTGCAGGCCGCGACCATTTCGGCGACCGCGCCTTCGTCCGAGACATCGGCGCCATGAGAGGTGGCGTCGTGGCCCTCGCCCCTGATGATTTCGGCGGTTTCCGCCGCAGCATCCGGGTTCAGGTCGACGGCGAAAACCCTCGCGCCCTCGCGCGCGAAGGCGGTCGCCGTGGCCTTGCCGTTGCCCCAGCCGGGCCCGATGGAGCCGGCGCCGCAAACCAGCGCGACTTTGTCCTGTAAACGTCCCGCCATTATCCGTCCTCCTGTTCCGCCGCCAGTTGCGAGCGTAGCTCTGTTTTCAAGACCTTGCCGTAATTGTTTTTCGGCAGGGCGGCGATAAAGCGGTATTCCTTTGGCCGCTTAAAGCGCGCGATGTGATCCAGACACAGGGTGTTCAACTCCGCCTCCGATACTCCCCCATCGCCGCCGCCGACAATAAA
>CAYWYB010000465.1:0-2789 GCA_964462145.1 uncultured Rhodospirillaceae bacterium | reverse complement strand
GGGAGCGGGCGGTGTAGCTAACACTGAAAGTGCCTAACGTTCGACGTTGCCACCGCGTACGGGGACGCCGAATTCCTTGTGGCAGATCTCCGCCAGCAATGTCACGCCTTCGCGGATTTGGTCGTGGGTCGGATTGCCGAAACACAGACGGAACCGGCGCCGGCCGCTGACCGGGTCCGCCGACCATTCGGAACCGGGGTTGATAACCACCCCCTGGGCGGCCGCGACCTGCGCCAGCTTGTCCGTATCGACTTCTTCGGGCATGGTGATCCAGATGAAAATACCGCCCTTGGGGGCGACGACTTCCGCCGTGGTGCCGAACTGTTCATCCAATACCGAGAGCATCAGATCGCATTTTGCCTTCAGGGTGCCGCGCAGTTCCGCCACGTGGTCGTTGAATTGCGTGTTGCAGAATTCCGCCAGGGCCATCTGTTCCAGGGCGCCGCAGCCGCCGTCGGTCTTCAGCGGTATCAGCTGGCTGAGCACCGGCCAGTCGGCCACCACATAGCCAATGCGCAAGGCCGGCGCGATGGATTTCGAAAACGTGGCGCAATAGATCACCTGGCCCGCATCGTCCATGGAGCGGATGGTGGGCGGGCGGCTGCCGTCCCAGGTCAGATCGGAATAGCAGTCATCTTCAAAGATCGGCACGCCGTACTGCCGCGCCAGATCCAGCATTTTCTGGCGCTTCTCCACGCTCATGATGGTGCCGGAGGGGTTCTGCACCGTTGGAATAGTGTAGATGTATTTCGCCTGCTTGCCCTTGCTCTTCAGATCGCCCAGGACCTGATCCAGGTGCGCCATGTTCATGCCGTCTTCGTCGACGCCGATGAGGACGTAGTTGACGCCCAGATAGCGCAGCCGGCTTAACGAGGAGGCATAGCAGACCTCTTCCACGATCACCGTGTCGCCCTTGGACAAAAAGGCATCATTGACCAGATCAATGCCCTGGTTCGAGCCCGTGGTGATCATCATATCATCCGGATTCGTGGGCATATGCGCATTGGTTTCCAGCAGCTTGGCAATCGCTTCGCGCAGGGGACGATAGCCCTGGGGCCCGCTGTTCATGCCATAGGTGGCCAGTTGCTGCCCGTCGCGCTGCATCACCTTGGCCAGGGCATCCATCAGGGGCTGCACCGGTACCGAGGCGGCGTCGTTGTTGCCGCCGATGAAGCTGTACTTGGGAAAACCACCCCATCGCGCGGCGGCGGGGGCGGGCAGATTGTCACGGAAGAGGTGGCTGTAATCAAAACTCATGGCTGGGGACTTTCTGGCTGAGGTCTCATGGTGCGGAGCATTTAATAATGCGACTTGTTATTAATACGTGATATTTTTGAATTTCGGTACGTTAATGCTACTCTGCTATCAGGGAATCAACAAATTAACGCAGGGGATATGAATAATGGCGAGTATTCTTACAAATTTGCGTAACACGGTGATCGCGGGTGTGGTGCTGACGGTCATCATGATTATTGTTCTCATGGGTTGGCATGCGGGCGCTACCGGGTTCGATATGGCCTGGGCGACGTTCTTCATGCGCTGGCTGCATGTGCTGTGCGGTGTGATGTGGATCGGTATTCTGTGGTACTTCAATTTCGTGCAGATCCCGACCATGCCCTCCATTCCTGACGAGCAGAAGCCGGCTATCGGCAAGCATATCGCGCCCTGCGCCCTGTTCTGGTTCCGCTGGGGTGCCATGGGCACCATTGTCACCGGCCTGCTGCTGGCGGCCATGAGCGGCTATGTCATTGACGCCATCGCCCTGGGCCTGACCGACGGCGTGCCCAAGCACACGGCCATCGGCATCGGCATGTGGCTGGGCACGATCATGTGGTTCAACGTCTGGTTCATCATCTGGCCGAACCAGCAAAAGGCACTGGGTATTGTCGAGGCGGACGCGGATACCAAGGCGGCATCGGCGCGGACGGCGATGCTGTTCTCCCGCACCAATACGCTGCTGTCGATCCCCATGCTCTTCGCCATGGTCTCGGCGCAGAACATCTACTAGCGCTGGTTTCGTTACAGGCCGGGCCGCCTACCTCCCTTCGGAAGTGGGCGGCCCGGTCGACTACACTTTAGGCCGCGACGGCGGCCCGGCGCTACTGGGCCGCCCGCGCGGAGCGGTGCGCGTCAGCGCACAAGCGTGAGCGAAAAAGCCCTACTCGGCCGTGCCCGTGTGTTCGCGCTTCACCAGATCCCAGTCTATCTCGTAGCCCAGGCCCGGCTTGGTGGGCGCGTGCACGTAGCCGTCCACATACTGGATGTCTTCCACCAGGCCGTATTCGTTGTTGCCGGTGCAGGGGAAGAATTCAAAGAACTCACAGTTCGGCACCGCCATGGTGACATGCAGGTTGGCGACGTTGTTGAGCGAGTTGCCGCCATGGTGGATCTCGCACTTCATATTGAAGCCTTCGGCCAGATGGGCCAGGCGCACCATGGGCGTGATGCCGCCGGTGGCGGCGACGTCGCCGCGCAGGATGTCCGTGGCGTTCTGGGTGATCCATTGCGCCATACCGTAGAAGCGCCCCGGCGCGTATTCCGTCGACATGATGGGGATGTCCAGCTTCTGCTTCAGCTTGACGTAGTTATAGATGTCTTCCTCCACCAATGGGTCTTCATACCAATAGAAATCAAGCTCCTCGATGGCGCGGCCCAGGCGCATGGCGTCCTCGTACTGATAGGCCCACATGGCATCCATCATCAGCTCCATCTCGTCCCCGACGCCCTCGCGCACGGCCTGGGAAATCTCGATATCCGCCTTGGCGGTGCCGTGGGGATGCAGTTTGTGG
>CAYWYB010000464.1:1503-2805 GCA_964462145.1 uncultured Rhodospirillaceae bacterium | reverse complement strand
CCGATTTGATCCTGACACATATTTCCGCCCGCGTGCCGGACGAGGTGGGACCGGATGGCGGGGAGGTCTTTTTGATCAATCCCATGGGCTGTATGTTTCATGAAATCACCGCCTCATCCCTGGTCAAGGTGGATATCAACGGCAAGGTGCTGTCGGAAAGCGACTACGAGATCAATCCCGCCGGCTTTACCATTCACAGCGCCGTGCATGCCGCCCGCCCCGACGTGGGCTGCGTCATGCATCTGCACACCGATGACGGCACCGCCGTATCGGCCCAGGCCGACGGCCTGCTGCCACTGACCCAAACTGCCCTGACCGTGCTGCCCAACATTCGCTATCACGATTACGAAGGCATCGCCCTGGATCTGGACGAACGGGAACGCCTGGTGGCCAACCTTGGCGACAGCAATGTCATGATCCTGCGCAATCACGGCACCCTGACCTGCGGCATCGATGTGCCCTCGGCGTTTTTGTACATGTTCAATCTTGAGCGGGCCTGCACCATGCAGGTGCGTGCCTTGGCTGGTGGCGTGAAATTGCACATGCCCTCGGACGCCGCCGTTCAAACAGTGGCGGAGCAGGTTTCGGGCGGTGCGGGACGCCTTGCCGCTCTGGCCTGGCCCTCTCTGTTGCGCATGCTGGACGGCCAGGATGCTTCCTATCGGGAATAGAAAGGCAAGTGCGCGATGATGTGCGAACCCAGCGAAGCTGATCTGGCGCTTTGTGTCCAACGAGGCATCGCGGGGGCGCGGCAGGCGGGCGAGAGCGCGCCCGCAACGTTACGGGCCTGGGCGCGGCGGGAAATCCTCGCCGCCTGGCCCCACATCGAACCCAGCGATGCCCAGGCGGCCATGGAGCGTTATCTGGCCAACTAGTTAATCACCGGCCGCATTCATTTTCGCCAGCTCCGCCGTCAGTTCGGCATGCAGGCCGCCGAATTTGTCCAGGGATTCCGCCGGCGTGTAACCGGCGATCAAGCCGCCATCCACGGCAATGTCCTGGGCGGTTATGTAACGGCTTTCATCACTGGCCAGAAAGACCAGCGTCGCGGCGACATCCTCGGACTCTCCGGCCCGTCCCAGGGGCACGATCTTGGCCAGTTCCCGCTCGATAATCGGCATGGAGGCGGCGGATTGTTCCTGGGTCATATCTGTGCCCAGGGAAAACACCGGCGTGGCGACACAGGCGGGCGAGATGGAATTAACCCGGATCGAGGTGGCGGCAATCTGCATGGCCACGACGCGGGTCAAATGCAGCACGGCGGCCTTGGCGATGGAATAGAGCACCGGGCCGTGGCCGGTA
>CAYWYB010000464.1:0-1493 GCA_964462145.1 uncultured Rhodospirillaceae bacterium | reverse complement strand
GAGCCACCGTCTTGTTCCCGCATGATGGGAATGGCGTGCTTCATGGCGAACAGCACGCCGCCGACCAGGGCCGACATCTCGTAATCAAACTGCTCGGTGGTGATTTTTTCGATGCGGCTGGAATGGGTCACCGCGCCGGCATTGTTGAACAGACAGTCCAGCCGGCCGAATTCCGAGACGGTGAAATCAATCGCCCCTTTGATGTCGCCTTCATCACTGGCCTCCATCCGTACAAAGCGGGCATTGTCACCGATCTCCTTCACCAGCGCCTGACCGCGCGCTTCCGAGCGCCCGGTCAGAACCACCTGTGCGCCTTCCGCAACAAAGCGTTGCGCGGTAACCGCGCCCATGCCGGAAGTGCCGCCCGTGATCATCGCCACCTTGCCCGCCAAACGTCCCATCTTGCATTCCTTTCCGAGAAGTGATTTCAGACCAGCATATCACCACCGTCCTTTGATATAGTGGTGGCATGGAAAAAGATTTCGACGCCGATCCGCCCTCGGGCTTCAAACAGTCAGACACACGGGGGCCGTACTCGACCCGTAATGGACCCTATTTTCACAAGGTCGAGGGGGAGCGGTTCTGGCATGGCCTGCGGGTTCAGTACCGCCATTGCAACGTCCACGGCAGTCTGCACGGCGGCATGATGTCGTCCTTTGCCGACGGCCTTTTGGCGACCTCGGTCTCACGGGGCACCGGTATGCGCGGGGTCACGGTGCGCATGGTTTGCGATCTGATCGGTGGCGTTGATGCCGGCGCCTGGCTGGAAGGCACGGCCTGGGTCACCGGCCAGGACGAGCGCACGGCCTTCGCCGAGGCGGAAGCCTTCGCGAACGGCGAACTGGTCTTTACCGCATCCGGCGTTTTTAGAATTTTCCCACGGACGAAAAGCTAGAGCTTGCTGACCTCAGCCACCACATAGCGGCTGACGTCACGCTCCAGCGGCCCCAGAGTGGCAACGGTTTCACGGAATTGCGCGATATGGGCGGTCTGGAAATGCGCATCCAGATGCGCCTGGGTCTCCCATTCCTCGAAGATACGAAAGGTATTCTCATCCTCCACATCGGCAAAAAAGCCGTAGGTGATGCAGCCGTCCTCTTTGCGGGTCTCCGCCGCCATGGCCAGGGCGGCGGCCAGCGCGGCGGCGCGGTCCTGGGGCGCGAAACGGAAACAGCCTGAAATTACGATCATCTCTAATAGCCTCGTGTTTTGTCGAACAGATCCGGCACCGGCTGGCCGGCCTCGATACGGCGGATATTGGCGGCGACGGATTTGGCGCAGGAACGCGGCACCAACTCGCCCGCCACATGCGGCGTCATCCAGACTTTTTCATCGAGCCAATAGGGATGCTCGGGGGGCAAGGGCTCTTCATTGAAGACATCGAGAAAAATGCCGCCCAAATGGCCGCTGTCCAGCGCCGCCAGCAGGTCTTCGTCAACCTGATGGCCGCCGCGGGCGATGTTGATAATATAGCCCCCTTGGGGCATGGCGGC
>CAYWYB010000463.1:0-2837 GCA_964462145.1 uncultured Rhodospirillaceae bacterium | reverse complement strand
CGCGAATGTTGACAAATCGCAAGTCGCCATCGAAATCGGTGTCGGCCGCAGTCTCCAAAAATAAAGGCGCTTCCTGGGTGCAGCCAATCAAGACGCTGTCGCTTTTTCCGAGCTGGGCCTGCACCTCCCCCAATTCGCGTCGGCAAAGCTGGGTGCCGCAAAAGTTTGGTTTTTGGCCGGTTGCGATTTCAATCGACTTTACGTCGAGCGCGTTGGTGCCCTCGCAATCGCATATCAGCACGCGAAAATCTGACTGGCCTTTTGGCATCGCCATTCCGTTGTCACCCCCCCAAGTGCAGCACAAGCAAACGCAGCACAATTTTTTGACTACGTTATTTTGCGCGCACATATTGCATTCATTGGGCCGGCTGGAGCAAGATCAAGCAGGCAATTAATGCGGCACTTCACGAGGTTGTTTGAATGAGTGTTGATGCGAGCATGGCCCTCGGCGTTGTCGTCGAGCGGCGGGAGATCGATAATCCCTGGCAGGATTACGTCTGGCGCCCCATTGCCGTGATCCCAAACGCAAGCCGGGGTGAACGCTGGCGGGAGCTGCAGCGCGGCGACGATTGGGTCCACTTTTTGGCCGTGACCATTGATCTGGAACTCTATCGCGGTGAAACCGAAGGCTACCTGACCAACCTGTCTCAGGATCCGCCGCAGGTCTATGTGGTGCTGCGCCAGGGTGAGGAGGCGGAGGACAATGATGTCGAACCGTTTCATATTACCGCCTGTCCATTCGAAGCCATGGGCTATCATGAAAGTGGCGATGAAATTGTCGAAGGGGTGCCGATGCCGGCGGAGATGACGGCATGGCTGCAGCAATTCGCTGATCTGTACCACGTGGAAACACCGTTCCAGAAACGCCGGAACAAACGCCACAAGGACAAGAATGCCGGTTCACGCCCGCGTGGAAAACGCGGCGGCAGGTTGGGGCAGGCCTGAAGATGAGCGGACGGGATGAAGGCCCGATTGCGCGCTGGTCCCGGCGCAAGGCGGCGGCCGCGGCCGAACCGCAGGACGCTCCAACGCCGGAAGAGGTGAAACCTGCCGCGTTGGATGCTGCATTGCCCATCGAACCGGTTCTGGGTGAAACGGAGCGGGGCGAAACAGTGCCGGACGGGGCGGATGCCGCCGAGACCGAACGCCCTCCACTGACGCCCATCGAGGACCTGAACGCGGATTCGGATTACACGCAATTCTTGGCCGACGGCGTGCCCGAAGCTTTGACCCGGGCCGCATTGCGAAAACTCTGGCTCAGCGATCCGGTGCTGGCCAATCTGGACGGGCTGAACGATTACGATGAAAATTTCAACCTGATCGACAAGATCATCACCGCCGCCGACACTAACTACAAGGTCGGCCGGGGCATGCCTGGCGGGGCGGATGGCGAAGAGCCCATGGTAGAGGAAGCCTTGGAAGACGAGACAATCGAGACACCCATGCTGACCGAAGTGGCGGAGGGGGAGAGCCCTTCGGTTGAAGATGGTGCCGCCGAGGATGATTTCGATACTGGAGATGATGACGGTATCTTGGAGGGATGAAATTGTTGTTTTCAAAGGCAGTTTTGCGCGTTAAGATTTGAGACACATTCATTGGAACGATGAATGCAAAAGAGCGGTGGCCAACGCGTAAATGTATTGGTTAGCCGACGCCAAACTTGGGGGAGCCATCCCATGTCCGCCACTGGCGATCATTGGGACGGATTGGCGGAAATTGAGATGCAGCGCGCGACGCTGTACGGTCTTCTCGCGCGCCTGTTGGCGGCCCCGCCGGATGCGGATTTTCTTCAAAATCTCAAAGCGTTAAAGGGCGATGATACGCCTCTGGGGCGGGCCCTTTCAGAACTGGCCCGGGCCGCCGGCATAAGCGCAGATGAACTTGAAGATGAATATACGAAATTGTTTTATGGCATGGGTCAGGGTGGAGAAATCCTGCCCTATGCCTCCTACTATCTGACGGGCAGCCTGCATGACCGGCCGCTGGCCGATTTGCGGCGGGATATGGATCGCCTCGGCATTGCTCGCGGTAATGTGAATGAGGAGCCGGAAGACCATGCCGCCACCCTGATGGAAATGATGCACGGATTGATCGTCGGCCGTTTCGGCATCGGCGCCGCCGATCTTGGCGAACAAACGAAATTTTTCAACGCTCACGTGGCAACCTGGGCGGACGATTTTTTTACCGATTTGGAGGCGGCCGCTTCGGCCGTCTTTTTTGTCGCGGTCGCGAAATTGGGCCGCGTCTTTCTGGAAATTGAAGGTAACGCGTTCCAGATGGCGGCCTGACGCCGCCGGTTCAGTAAGCGGCATGATGCCGCCCCAGTCCAGTAAGCGGCATGATGCCGCCAGTTCAGTAAGCGGCATGATGCCGCGGCGGCCACGGTGGCGATAGGCCCGTGACCGGCATCAATAGCGTTGGGAGGCGCATGATGAAAAAGGACCAAGGGCAACAGGACCGGAGCGAGGTCAAACGCCGGGACTTCCTGAAACAAGCTGGTTTGGTAGCCGGTACGGCCGGTGTTGCGGCCGTCGTGGGGACACCTGGGGAGGCTGAGGCAACGGAAGCCGAGGCCACTGGGCGCGGCTATCGGGAGACCGAGCACGTTCGTACCTATTACGAATTGGCGAAGTTCTAGGCCAGTTCCGGGGATATGGACCGGATTGACGCATAACCCGGTCCGAACATTCAATTCGGGAGACTTAAATGCTTACCAAGAAAACCAACGGGGTTGCGAAAGGCCCCCGTTTGAAACAGGCAGCGGCCTCCGTCGTCAGCACCACTGTGGATCGCCGCGCGTTTCTGAAAAATTCTGGCCTTGCCGCCGGTGGCGTGGC
>CAYWYB010000462.1:0-2837 GCA_964462145.1 uncultured Rhodospirillaceae bacterium | reverse complement strand
ATCGTTGAAACCGATCCAGCCGCCGTCGGGATCATCCGCCAGCAACACCACCGTATCGCCGCCATCCGCCGGCTTTAGCGAGATGTTGCGGCCCGAAACCACGATACCGCCGTTTTCATGCAGGACCATACCGCCAATGCCCCGGCGGTGTTCGATGACCTGAGTGACTTTGTCGTCCAGGCCGAGGCAAAAGACGCCGCCATTGATCACGTCGGAGAAAATCAAACCCCGGCTGTCATCCCAAACAGGCCCTTCGATCAGGCCGTATCCCGTCGCCAGGGTTTCCATTTCGCGCTTCCTCCCGCTTTGTTTTTGTTACTCCGCAGCCAGATCATCGCCCGCCAGGGCCCGACGTACAAGGGCGGCTGTTTCGGCCACACCATATAAAGCGGCGAATGAGCCGAAGCGCGGCCCCTGACTTTGCCCGAACAGCACCTCGTAAAGAGCCTTGAACCAATCGCGCAGGTTTTCGAATTCATGCGCCTTGCCGATCTCATAAACATGGTTCTGAATATCCGAACCGGACAGACCCGCATCCATGCCATCAAGCGCGGCGAGCAGATCCTGCATCGCCGCCCGCTCCTGATCGGTCGGTTGGCGGTAGACCTTGTTGGGCTTCACGAAATCCCGGTAATAGTTGATGGCATATCCGACCAGGGCATCCAACAAGGGATGGTTTTCCGCCGTGGCGCCCGGCGCATAGCGCGAGATGAAGCCCCACAGCACCGCCGGGTCTTCTGAATGGCAGGCTCCCGCCAAATTCATCAGCAAGGCAAATGTAATCGGCACATCTTCCCTGGGCGGCTGGCCAGCATGGATATGCCAGGCCGGGTTGGCCAGTTGTTCGGCTGCTTCCTGGTCATGATAGGTCTCCAGAAAGCGCAGATAGTCATCGGTTGCGCGCGGGATGACATCGAAAAACAGCCGCTTGGCCCGGCGCGGCT
This sequence comes from uncultured Rhodospirillaceae bacterium, assembly GCA_964462145.1. Lineage (GTDB taxonomy): Bacteria > Pseudomonadota > Alphaproteobacteria. The sequence goes on along the minus strand of CAYWYB010000462.1, from coordinate 1,893 downwards.
GCTGGAACATATAGAGCGAGAGGCTTTCCGGCGTGGCGTAATGCAGCCATTCCTCTATGGACAGGCCGTTGCCCCGGGACTTGGAGATCTTCTCGCCATTCTCGTCCAGGAACAATTCGTAGGTGAAGCTTTCCGGCGGGCGCGAGCCGAGGATACGGCAAATCTTGGAGGACAGGCGCACGGATTCGATCAAATCCTTGCCCGACATCTCGTAATCCACATCCAGGGCGAACCAGCGCATGGCCCAATCCGCCTTCCATTGCAGCTTACAATGGCCGCCCGTCACCGGCACTTCGACCTTGGCGCCGGCCTCGTTCTCATAAACAACCGTGCCAGCATCCAGATTCTGTTCGATAATCGGCACCTGCAAAACGCGCCCCGTGTCCGGGCAGAGGGGCAGAAACGGGCTGTAGGTCGCCTGACGCTCGGCCCCCAGGGTGGGCAGGATGACATTCATCACCTCGTCATATTTCGCCAGCACTGCCAACAAAGCGTTGTCGAACAGGCCCGATTGATAACACTCCGTCGACGAGACGAATTCGTAATCAAAACCGAACTGATTCAGGAAGGCCTGCAGGCGCGCATTGTTATGGGCACCAAAGCTGTCATGGGTACCGAACGGATCGGGCACCTTGGTCAGGGGCATTTCCAGATGCTTGGACAGCAGCTCCTGATTGGGCACGTTGTCGGGCACCTTGCGCAGGCCATCCATGTCATCGGAAAAAGCCACTAAACGCGTCGGGATATCGGACAATTCATGGAACGCCCGGCGCACCATGGAGGTCCGCGCCACCTCGCCAAAGGTGCCGATATGGGGCAGGCCCGAAGGGCCATAGCCGGTCTGGAACAGCACATGGCCCTTGGCCGGCGTCTTACCCTGCACCCGTTTCAACAGCGAGCGCGCCTCTTGAAAGGGCCAGGCCTTGCTCTCGGTCGCGATTTCGCTGTTCTTCGTCATCTTTTCCTATCCTTGCGGGCCACCCCCGCGGCCAATCCTTGCGGCGGGGGGACATTAGGCAAAAATCCCGCCACGTCAACCGGTGGTGAGCGGCCCCGTCCCGGCCTATAGTGCGGACAGAATGAGCGCACCCGGATTACAGACGAAAAATATCGAATTTGCCGCCCCCGCACTGATCGTGGGCGCGCGCCTGAGCACGTGGCTAAGCGCCGATGGCGAGGTCGAGGAATTGAGCGGCGCCGAGGCCATGACCAGGGCCAACAAGGACACGGCCATCGTCTGCCACGCCATGGCCACGGCGAACCGGCTGGGCGCGCGCTCCCTCGCCGCCTACGACATATTGGAGCTTTACGCCTTTGTCCGCCCGGCGCGATTCTGCTTGCCCACGCCCGGCGGTCTGGCCACCGCCTTGAACCTCGCGCCGCCCGGCGATGCGGTGGATGCGGCCCTGATCCTGCAACAAGGCGCGCGGGCCTTGCTGGCGGAGCTGGCGGCAACCCTGGAACACCGTGACCGCGTGGGCGCCCTGGCCATGACCATGGCGCGGGGCGGCTGGCGTTGGGGCCCGGCGGTATTGGCCGCCCTTGGCGTGCCCACCGATAACGTTGGCGGCGGTCTTGAAGCCTGGCAGCGCCTGCCCGAGCGCGAGGACAGCGCCCCACCGCCGCCACCCGGCGATCATGCCATTGGCCCGGACGCGGCACGGGATCAATTGGCCGAACTGATCGGTGCCGAGGCGGAAAGCCGGCCGCAGCAATTCGACTATGCCGCCGCGGCTTCGGGAGCCTTTATCCCGCGCCAGGAAGTGGACATGCCCCGCCTGGTACTGGCCGAGGCCGGCACGGGGGTCGGCAAAACCTTGGGCTATATCGCGCCGGCGGCTTTGTGGGCGCGCAAGAATGGCGGCACGGTCTGGCTCTCTACTTACACTCGCA
>CAYWYB010000461.1:0-2868 GCA_964462145.1 uncultured Rhodospirillaceae bacterium | reverse complement strand
GCTATAGTTTCGCTACAATGCCAAGTACAGAGAATCATAGGGGCGCGTAATGGCCGAAAAAATCATCTTGGACCGTAATCTTACCATCGAAGCCGTGCGGGTCACGGAAGCCGCCGCCATAGCAGCCGCGGAAACCATGGGCCGGGGCGATGAAAAAGTCGCTGATCAGGCCGCCGTGGATGCCATGCGCACGGCTCTGAACCGCCTCCAAATGGCAGGCACGGTTGTTATTGGCGAAGGTGAACGGGATGAGGCGCCGATGCTGTTCATTGGCGAGGAAGTCGGCACCGGTGATGGGCCAAAGATCGACATCGCCCTCGATCCCCTTGAAGGCACAACCATTACCGCCAAGGGCATGCCCAATGGCCTGGCCGTTCTGGCCCTGTCCGAGCATGGCGGCCTGCTGAACGCGCCGGACGTCTATATGGACAAGATCGCGGCGGGGCCCCTGGTACCCCAGGGCGCCATTGATCTGGATAATTCAGCCGGTGAAAACGTCGCCAATGTAGCCAAGGCTCTGGGCAAGGATACCAAGGACGTGGTCGCCTGTATCCTGGACCGGCCCCGGCATGGAGAACTGATCGCCGGCGTGCGCGAGGCCGGCGCCCGCATCGTCCTGATCGGCGATGGTGATGTCGCTGGCGTCATGGCGACCGCCATGCCGGAAACCGGCATTGACCTTTATATGGGCACGGGCGGGGCGCCCGAAGGCGTGCTTGCGGCGGCCGCCCTGCGCTGCATCGGCGGCAGTATTCAGGGCCGTCTGCTATTCCGCAACGATGACGAGCGGGGCCGCGCCGCCAAGGTCGGGGTCGAGGATCTGAACCGCAAGTACGAGATCACCGATCTTGCCTCGGGCGATGTGATCTTCGCCGCAACCGGTGTTACCGACGGCAACATGTTGCAGGGCGTGCGCCGTACGGCGAAGTATCTCTCCACGGAATCCGTTGCCATGCGGGCCCGCACGGGCACCGTGCGCTGGATCCGCATGCAACATCCCATCAAATCGTGACGCCATGAACCAAGTCGCGGCCTCCTCTCCGTCGGCGGAGGAGCCGGCTGTATTGGACGTTGCGCAATCGGTCTCCGGCCGTTTCTGGCGGCAGCGGCCCGCCGATGACCGTACCGCGTTGGCGCTTTCGCAACGCCTGGGCGTGCCGGATATCGTGGGCCGGGTTCTGGCTGGCCGTGGCGTAGCAATGGAGGACGCCGAGGGTTTCCTGAACCCGACGCTGAAATCCGCCCTGCCCGACCCGTCGCGTCTGCGCGATATGGACAAGGCCGCCGAGCGTCTGGCGAACGCTATCGAGGGCGGCGAACGCATTGCCGTTTTCGGTGACTATGACGTGGATGGAGCGACGTCGTCGGCGCTGCTTGATCGTTATTTCAAGGCCATTGGCGTGGCGTTGACAGTCTATATCCCGGACCGGCAGAAAGAGGGTTATGGCCCCAATACGCCAGCTCTTCTGACCCTGCGCCAACAAGGCGTGGCGGTGGTGGTGACCGTGGATTGCGGCATCGCGGCGTTCGAGCCGTTAGCGGCAGCCGCCGATGCGGGCCTGGACACCATCGTCGTCGACCACCATCAGGCCGAGCCGCGCCTGCCGACAGCAGCCGCCGTGGTCAATCCAAACCGCCTGGACGATGACAGCGGCCTGGGTCAATTGGCCGCCGTGGGGGTTACCTTCCTGCTGGTCGTGGCCCTGAACCGGACGCTGCGCCAGCGGGGATGGTTCAAGGGCAGCCGGGAGCCGGACCTGCTGCAATGGCTGGACCTGGTAGCCTTGGGCACGGTTTGTGATGTGGTACCCCTGACCGGATTGAACCGGGTGTTGGTGGCGCAGGGCCTGAAAATTGCGGCGCACCGAAATAATCCGGGCCTGGCTGCTCTGTCCGATCTGGCTGGCGTAGACCAGCGGCCCGGCGCCTATCATCTGGGCTTTGTCTTCGGGCCGCGCCTGAACGCCGGCGGCCGCGTGGGTAATTCCCACCTGGGCGCCAAGCTGCTGGCCACCGATGACATGGACGAGGCCCAGGCCATCGCCGCCAAGCTGAACGATTTCAATCTGGAACGGCGCGAGATCGAGGCTGCCATCCAGGCCCAGGCGATTGAGCTGGCGGATGCCAAGCAGGCCGGACAGCAGCCCCTGGTATTCCTGGCCGATCCGCGCTGGCACCAAGGGGTGATCGGCATCGTCGCCTCGCGCCTGAAGGACCGCTACCGCCGACCCGCCATTATCGTCGCCATGGATGGCGAGGCGGGCAAAGGCTCCGGCCGCTCCATTCCAGGCGTTGATCTGGGCGCCGCCATTACTGCCGCCAAGCAGGCCGGATTACTGCTGGCCGGCGGCGGCCATGCCATGGCGGCGGGCCTGACCGTGGCGCCTGACAAAGTGGTTGAATTGGAAGCATTCCTGAGCGAACGCATTGCCGAGGCCATGGCCGGCCAGCCAGGAAGCCAAATTCTGGGCCATTCCCTGGGCCTGGACGGCGCCCTGACCGTGTCGGGGGCCAGCCGGGATCTGTTCGATACTCTGGAAAGTGCCGGGCCCTATGGCGCGGGCCACCCCGAACCCCGCTTTGCCATCGCCAATGCGGATGTGGTCAAGGCCGATTTGGTGGGGCAGAACCACGTCCGCATGGTGCTCGCCGGCGCCCGCGGCGGCAGGCTGAAAGGTATCGCGTTTGGTGTCGCCGACAGCCCGTTGGGCCAGGCCATGCTGTCGGCCCAGGGCCGTAGCCTGCACCTGGCCGGGCATCTGCGGGCGGATGATTGGCAGGGCCGGCGCGGGGTGCAGTTGTTCATCGAGGATGCTGCATTTCCCGAAAATTAACGCCTGTTATGCTCATACCAAGTTGCGGTGATAG
>CAYWYB010000460.1:0-2873 GCA_964462145.1 uncultured Rhodospirillaceae bacterium | reverse complement strand
CTTGGCGATGGTCAGATCACGCCGCAGGGTTTTGCCGGCGGCGGTGAAGTTTTTGCCGTCGATAGGCTGGGGCAGTGCCCCGGCGCTGGCCTGGGCCTCCGGGTATTGCGCCAATAATTCATGGATCGATGCCTGCGCCGTGGTCATCACCCGGCCGCGCCGCTTTGACGAGGCGACCAGCACGCCCACGACACGGCCCTGATCATCCAGCATGGGCCCGCCCGACAGGCCACCAAGAGCGGGCAGATCGCCCGGCCGGCGGGAAACCTCGGCCCAGGCCAGGACCGGTTCGTTAATGCGGTATCGGCCAACTGATTTCAGGCGCGCCTGGCCAAGCACCCTGGCATGCACATCGCCCGGGCGGCCTTGGGGATAGCCCAAGGAAAACCCGTCCTCGCCCCGCCCCGGCGTAGCCTGCGCCAGGCTTAGGGGCGCCCGTCCGTTTCGAGTATGCAACAACGCCAGATCGGCGTTGGGATGGAGATGCACCTCGGTAACCCGCCAGCCCTTGCGCGGCGCGGTCTGCAGCCATATGGCATCGCAGCCATGGGCGACGTGGCGCGCGGTCAGCCACCAGCCGTCGTCGGTGATGGCAAAGGCCGTGCCGGTGCTGTTGCCCTTGCTGCCCACATCGACCTCAATCGTCGGCCCGGAAGGCCCGGTCGGTGCCACTGGCCTTTGTGGCCGAACCGATCCGACGTCGCTGGATGGCGGCAGCGGCGTGGCCGGGCGGGGACGGCGCGGGCCTTCACCCCCGCCCAGCAAGGCGCTGACGACCCCGTACAGCACCGCCAGCATGGCAACCAGATAGGTAATTCGATTCATGATCCGATACGCGCGCGTAAACCCTAACCGGAGATCGCGGCGGCATTGATGGCCGCGACAGATAGCTTGATCCCCGCCAGCAGGACCGCCGGCGCCATCTCGCCACCTTCAATCCGGGCCGAGAGGTCCTTCAACAACAGATCAACCAAGCGAAAGACCAAGATCTGTATCACCACGGCCAGCAGACCCCAGATGACGATTTCCGCTACGCTGACCGACGACGCCATACAGAACGCCAACGGAATGGCCAGGCCCAGAATGGCCCCCGACAGGGAGACGGCGGCGGCCAGATTGCCATCGCGTACCAAGGTGAAATCCTTGTGCGGCGTGGTGATCGTATAAACCACGACACCACCGGCCAACATGGCCAGGGTGACCAGCATATGCAGCATCAGGACCGGAAAGCCGGCGACGAAACTTTGCAGGACCACATCCATTACTTGATCCGATCCTCTGGAATGACGGCAACGGCGGAGATCTCTATAAGAAACTCCGGTTTTACTAGGGCCGCCACCTGCACCAGCGTCGAGGCCGGATAGGGCGCTGTGAAGAATTCCTTGCGTACCTCGTGCACAGCCATCAGGGGCCCCATTTCGGTGACATAGACGATCACCGAGACGATATCATCCATTTCACCGCCAACACTGGCCAGAATGTCCTTCAGGTTGTTCAGGGTCTGGCGCGCCTGGGCAACCATGTCGCCGGGTCCGACCAGGTTCCAGTCCGCGTCCACGCCGACCTGTCCCGCCAGGTGCAGCACCCTGCCAGGCGGCTGCCAGGCGGCATTGGAGAAAGCCCCAAACGGCACCGCCACGCCGGGCGGATTAAAAGCATCGGCCATGTCATCATCCTTCTGTTCAATTAACGCATATGTAGCATAACCAACATCTGGACGCAGGCGTCCCTTGATGCCACATTAAGGGCATGAATAACGGACCGATCTCAAGCTATCCTTTCGCCCGCAACATTCCCGAGGGTGATACCCACGAGCGCCACGTCTGCGGTGATTGCGGCTGGATTCATTACGTAAATCCGAACATCGTGGTCGGTGCCGTCTGCACCTGGGAGGATAAGATCCTATTGTGCAAACGCGCCATTGAACCGCGTCACGGCTATTGGACCGTGCCGGCCGGATACATGGAAGAAGGCGAAAGCACGGCGGAAGGCGCGGCGCGGGAGACCCTGGAAGAAGCCTGCGCCAAGATCGAAATCGACGCCCTGATCGGGATCTACAATATTCCCCGCATCAGCCAGGTGCACATGTTCTACCGGGCCCGCATGATCAGTCCGGACATGGGCGCGGGCGAGGAAAGCCTGGATGTGGGCCTGTTCGCCTGGGAGGATATTCCCTGGGACGAGATTGCCTTTCCAACCGGTGTTTGGGCCTTGAAGCATTATCACGAGACCAAGGACCTGACCGCTTTCCAGCCCTTTGACAACCCGGAAATCGAGCGTCACCGGACACGATAGTAACGATGACCGAGCCCAAGCTTTACGATCTGAAGACCGATATGTCCCTGGCGGTGGCGGACAAAATCATAGATGCCGCCCTGGCGGCCGGTACGGCGGAGGGCATGTTGCCTCTGACCGTCGTGGTGCTGGATGCGGGCGGCCATACGGTGGCCTTGAAGCGCCAGGACGGCAGCGGCATCCTGCGGGTGGATATTGCCACGGGCAAGGCCTGGGGCGCCCTGGGCATGGGTATTCCCAGCCGTACCATCCGTGACCGCCTGGGCCAGCGCCCGGCCTTTCAGGGTGCCCTGGTGGGCGCCTCCGATGGCCGTTTCGTTCCCGTTCCCGGCGGTGTTTTGGTGCTAGATAGCGACGCCCAGGTCATCGGTGCCGTCGGTATCAGCGGCGATACTTCCGAAAAGGACGAATATTGCGCCATTCAGGGCATCAAGGCAGCGGGATTGGCATCGGCGCCCGCCGAACCGGACGAAAACTGGCAAGGTTCCAGCCTTTAGACGATTTTCGATATTGAACTGCCCACCCGCTCCCCCTTCCCGTCCACCCATTGATGGTACCCTGTGGGTGGACGGGGAGGG
>CAYWYB010000459.1:0-2945 GCA_964462145.1 uncultured Rhodospirillaceae bacterium | reverse complement strand
GCCGTGCCCGACAGGCGCATCTTGACGGCGGGCGGCAGCCCCTGGTCCATCAATGGTTTCATCACCTTGTCCCGCAGGATATCCATGGCCGCTTCAAGGGGCAGGTCGGGCCTGGGATGGACTTCCAGGGTAACCGTGCGCTGCCGGTCCACATGGCGGATCTCCGTCGGCCCGGCCGTTATGGAGATATCCGCCAATGCCGAGACCTGCAAAATAGCGCCGGCGCGGGTCACGATCGGCAGATTACCAATGCCCTGGGTTTCCGCGATCTGACCGTCGGGGCCGACCAGCATCAGGTCGATCCGGCGGCCATCGACAGTAACCTCCGCCACCCGCAAGCCGTCATTAAAGGCGTCAACGGTCATACCGAGCTCCCGCGCCGTAACGCCATTGTCAGCCAGGCGGACAGGGTTCGGCAGCAAGCGGATTTCCGGCGCGCCCAATTCCAGGCCCGGTTTGGGCTGGGTGTAATTACCCTGGCGCCGTGGCAGCGACTTGGAGATCAAGCGGTCGGCCCGGCGCGCCACCTCAAGTATAACGTCGAGATCCGGACCCGAAACATCGAGATTGATGCTGCGCGCACCACCGATGGTGCGGCCGAAGATGGACCGTTTATTGATCCGGCCGCGCGTTCCAGGCTCCTTGAAGATCGGCGCGTTTAGCACGGGTATTAGTTCGCTGACCCGGCTGGGGTCCATCGCCGAGGCGGCGACGATGGTCGCGGCACGGAACGAAACAAAAAAGAAGTTGTTGATCTTGGGCGGTTCGCCTGGCTTTGATTCCGGTCCGGTCTCCGAGGCCCACAAAGGTTTTACCGTCTTTTCCAGTTCCTTGGCGATGGCCGTCGTGGTGCCCAGATTGTAACCGGGCGGCGGCACGATCCAGCCAAGTATCAGATTGCGGTTACCGGTGGGCAAATAGTCCAGCTTGGGCAGAAATGCCCAGGTGACGATGGCACCGACACCGCAGAGCAGCGCCACCACTGTGATGGCGAGCATACGGCTCTTCACCACCCGCTGGGTGAAGCTCATGACACCAGCGCTGAACGCCGCGGCAAAACCATCCAGCAAGGGCAGACGGATAGGCGACTGCAGACTTTTCATGCCCTCGCCCAGCAGCCGCCGCGACAGGGCCGGAACCACGGTCACCGAGACCACCAGGGACAACAGCACCGAAACCGAGATTGCCACCGCGATATCGCGGAACAATTGCCCAACCTCCAGCTTCATGACCAATAGCGGCAGGAAAACCAGTACCGTGGTCAATGCCGAGACAAGAATGGCGCCCCAGACCTGTTGCGCACCCAGGAAAGCCGCGGCTCGGGGGTTGGCACCGGCCTGGCGGTGCCGGTAGATATTCTCCAACACCACAATGGCGGCATCGACCACCATGCCGACGGCGAAGGCGATCCCGGCCAGCGAGATAACATTCAACGAGCGTCCCAGCATGGCCATGGCGACGAAAGCGCCGACCACCGAAACCGGAATTGCCAGAGAGACCACCAGTGTCGCCCGGCCCGAGCGCAGAAACAACAACAGGATCACGGCGGCCAGGACACCACCAAGCACAATGTTGTTCTGCACCAGATCAATCGCCGAATTGATATAGATAGTCTCGTCGTAGACTTGTTTGATGGACAGACCGACGCTGGGCAGCGTTACCTCGGAGAGTTCACGTATCGCCTCATGGACGCCGTCCATCACCTCGATGACATTGGCGCCGGCATCGCGTATCGCGTTGGTCGCAAGCGATGGTACGCCAAGGCGGCGGATATAGGCGGTGGGTGATTTGTGAGAGAATTCCACCGAAGCGACATCACCAATGGTGACCCGTCCGATCCGACCGGCGGCGCCACTGCCCTCCGAGCGGAGCAATACAGCGGCCACCTGTTCCGGGGTGGTAAACTCGCCTTCCGTGCGCACTACGTAGCGGCGCTTGCCCTCGTCCACCTTGCCCCCCGAAACTGAGGCATTGGCCGTCCTCAAGGCCTGCACCACATGCGGCACGGTCAGCTTATAGCGGGCCAGTTTTTCAGGATCGACAATGACCCGCAGTTCTCTTTCACCGCCACCATAAAGATTTACGCGGGAGATACCGGGCACCCGTTCCAATCTCTCGCGCACCAGATCGTCGACCTGGTCGCCGTAAGTGTGAACCGGTGCATCACCAGCTGTCTCCGGGGCCGATTTTGGATTAATGATGAACCATGCGATGGGATTGTCATCGGTGCTCGAGGTGGCGATCGTCGGCTCATTCGCCTCCTCCGGATAGCCGGTTACCCGGTCCAGCCGGTTGGCGACCAGCAACAGTGCCCGGTCCATGTTCTGATGGATACTGAATTCCAGGCTGATGGAGGCGCGGCCATCCTGCGCTTGGCTAATGACCTTGGTCACGCCGGGAAGCCCTTTGAGGGCCTCTTCCTGACGATTGATGATCTCCCGTTCAATTTCGGCCGGCGCGGCGCCGGGCCAGCTGGTTTGGATGTTCAAGACCGGCTGGCGCACATCCGGGATCAATTGAATGGGGATCGTCTGCAAGGCCAGCAGGCCAAACAGCAGGATCATCAGCACCGCCGCGACCACGGCGATCGGCCGTTCGATGGATAGGCGGATAAGGTTCATGCTCCGTCCCCCGGTCCCACGGCGCCCCTTAGCGGGCCATCAAAAGCGCACGGGTTGGCCGGGATACAGCCGTTCGTTGCCGCGCACGACCACGGCTTCACCCACTTTCAAGCCATCCCGCACCATGAACCGCCCTCCCACCGCATCGCCAATGGCAACCTTGCGCGGCTGCGCGGCGCCATCCACCACCACGAATACCATATCATTGCCCCGGCGTTTCAGAATCGCATCCTTGTGCACCGAGATCGCTTTCTTTCCGGCACTGATGGGGATCGCCACCGAAACGCTCTGATTGCCAGCCAGATGTCCGCGCAGGGCCGCCAT
>CAYWYB010000458.1:0-2982 GCA_964462145.1 uncultured Rhodospirillaceae bacterium | reverse complement strand
GGCCCCGCCCTGCTCGGTATGGTAACGGTGGCGTTCGACAGCCAGCGCGTCGGCATGGCGACCATCCTGGCTTTCTTCGGCCTCGGCATGGCGCTTTTGATGATCGTTCCTGAAACCTCGCGGGAGTCTTGAAAAAGGTTGCACGATTAATCGGAATCACCCACTTTACCCCCATGACATTTCCTGATGAAAAATATGACGGTATTGGCCCATTCGCCGATGCCTATTTCGACCAGCTGGCGCGCGCTTCCGGCTCGGTTGACCGCGAAAAACTGGTGCAGGCCGCCGATATTATCGAGGCGACGTATCGAAAAGGGCAAACGCTTTTCGTCTGCGGCAATGGCGGCTCTGCGGCGATCTCCGGCACCTTCGTTTGCGACCACTCCAAGCTGGTTCAGACGGACACCGACCTGACCGCCAAGGTCATCAGCCTGGCCGACAACATGTCCATGGTGACGGCTATCGCCAACGACATGAGCTACGACGATATCTTTTCCTATCAACTGGAAACACTGGCTACGGCAGGCGATACCTTGTTGACCATCAGCGCCTCAGGCGATTCCGAAAACGTCGTGCGCGCCGCCAAGTGGGCGCGGGACAACCAGATGGAGGTCATCGCCTTCACAGGTTTCAACGGCGGCCGCTCAGCCGAACTCGCCACCGTCAATCTGCATGTGGAAGCAGATAACTATGGCGTCATCGAAGACGTGCACCAATCCCTGATGCACCTGCTGGCGCAATACGTGCGCCTGAAACAGATGCCCGAAGAGCTGATTTCTCAGCGGAAATTCTAGATTTCGTTTTCTAGACTTCCCGCACGACTCGGTTGCGGCCGTTTTGTTTGGCGGTGTAGAGGGCGTTGTCGGCGCGGGAAATGATCTGTTCGCTGCTTTCATTGGTGCGGATTTCGGCCACCCCGGCGCTAATGGTGATTTCGTGATCCGGCATATTTTCAATAAAGCGCTGCTCCAGAACGGACTGGCGGATATTGTCGGCCAGTCGAACGGCGTCGTTGAGGCCGCACTCGGGGGCCAGGATAACGAATTCCTCGCCACCCCAGCGACACAGGATATCCGACTGGCGGGTCTGTGTGCGGATGTGGTCGGCGAATTTTTTCAGCACATCGTCGCCAGCCAGATGGCCGAAAGAATCGTTGATGGATTTAAAATGATCGATATCGATCAGTATCAACGAGAACGGCGCCGGCGTTCTTTCGAAACGGGCGATGGCTTGTTTGAAGACGATTTCAAAAGTCGAGCGATTGCCGAGACCGGTCAGCTTATCGGTGCTGGCCATTTCTTCCAGCCGGGACTGGAAGATATTGACCGTATACACGATCGACACAATGGTCAGGGCAATGACCGCAAAACCGATCCCTAAATTGAAAAGAAAACTATGCAAGAGCTCCTTTGTCGCCTGCGATTCATTGAGTTCGACCAGCAGATACCACTTCAATTCCGGCAGATAACGGGTCGTCAGCAATATCGTGTCGCCATCGCGTTCATAGACATAAGCGCCACGGGGATTGGAAATAAGCTGGGTGGCAAGTTCGTTTAAGCCCGGTATCAGGCGGATGTTGTGTCCCGGCGTCGGCCTGTCGTCTGAGTGTAACTGGATGCTTCCGTTTTGATCGATGAAGTAGATGGTGCGGCGGAAGTCTTTCTTATAAGACCGGATCATTTTGAAGACCGATTCCAGCCCCAGCCCGACACCGGCGATACCGATAAAGTTGCCGTCGTAATCCACCACCCGGTAGTTGATGAAAATGGTGATTTTGCCGCCCTGCTCTATGTTGTCGTCAATGTTGACTTCGTAGTCCTCGGACATTTTGGCGACGCGAAAAAACCAGTCGTCCTCCGGGTCGTCTTTGGAAACGATCCGCGAGGGACCGGTGAAGTGATAGTATGCAAGCGTGTTGGCAGAGATAAAATAACTGGTGAAGGCATCATATTTATCACGGATGCTTTTCAGGTAGCGGGTCATCTGATCCGGATTGGTCTCGCCGTCCAAAACCCAATCCCTGAGGAACGTATCGTTGGCCATCAGGGAGGAAATAAAAATCGGCCTGAGCAGGTCGGTCTGAATTTCCGAATAGATCGTATTGGACGACAGCGGCAGCTCGTTCTCCAGGACCGAGGCGCGAATGGTGTCCTTGGAAATCTGGTAGCTGAGAATATTGGTGGCCAGAAATCCACTCATGAGGATCAATCCGACATAAACAATCAGCCGAATGCGGATGGTCTGAAAAGCCAGAATCTTTTGCAATGCCGTCAAGACGCCCCCCCTATATTTTTTTCTTTCTTAGTGCCGGAAGTGTCGCATTCCTGTCATTACCATGGCAAGGCCGGCTTCATCCGCGGCCGCGATAACCTCGTCGTCGCGCATGGAGCCGCCGGGTTGAATGACGGCGGTCGCCCCGGCTTCCGCTGCGGCCAGCAGGCCGTCGGCGAACGGGAAGAAGGCATCGGAGGCCACCACAGAGCCAATGGCCCAGCTCTCGGAATCGCCGGCGACTTTAGCGGCGTCGGCGGCTTTCCAGGCAGCGATGCGCGAGGAGTTGACGCGGCTCATCTGACCTGCGCCGACACCGACCGTTGCGCCGTCTTTGACGTAAATGATGGCGTTCGATTTAACGTGCTTGGCCACCGTGAAGGCGAACTTCAGATCCGCCATTTCTTTTTCACTGGGGGCGCGTTTGGTGACGACCGTGAGATCTTCCAGCACCCGGTTGTCGCGACCCTGCAGCAGGTAGCCGCCGCTGAGCGAGCGGATGGTCATTCCCGTAGCTGTCGCATCGGGCATTCCGCCGGTTTCCAGAACGCGCAGGTTCTTTTTCCGGCCCAGGATGTCGCGGGCTTCCGCCTCGATTTCAGGGGCGATGATGACTTCGGCGAACAAGTCGGCGATTTGCTCCGCCGTGTCGCCGTCGAGCGCCCGGTTGAGCGCGATAATGCCGCCGAAGGCGCTTTCCGTATCGCAGGC
>CAYWYB010000457.1:0-2987 GCA_964462145.1 uncultured Rhodospirillaceae bacterium | reverse complement strand
CCCATGCCGTTTTGATAGGTCGGCGAGGCGCCGCCGATCATGATCATGGGCCAGCAATTCTGCTGTGCATTGGCCAGGCCGGCCAGGCCATGTACGACGCCGGGGCCCGAAACCGTCAGGCAGGCGCCAGGGCGTCCCGTCAGATAGCCGGCCGCCTGGGCCGCGTATGAGGCTGACTGCTCGTTTCGCATACCGACATATTTGATGCCTGCTTCCTGGGCGGCGGCGGCGATTGGCTGCACCGGAAAGCCGACGATGCCAAACATATACTCGACGCCCTGTTGCTTCAGACTTCTCGCCATCAAGGTGGCGCCCGTAACTTTAGCCATGCTCAACTCCTGTAATTTCTCTCTGTGTTTTGTTTGCTAGATGACGCGGCCTATATGACTCGACGGGCGCGCATATCCCTGACATCGTCCGCGGAATAGCCCAGCCATTCGCCGTAGATGGTTTCGTTGTCCGCGCCCAGCAGGGGCGAGGATTGGACCGGCACATGACTGTCCGACATCTTAAGGGGCCAACCGGAGACATTAACCTCACCACGTTGTGGGTGATCTATCTTGGTCATGATGCCGCGGGCATGCAGATCGGGGTCATGCATTAGCTCCAAGGTATTGAAAACCGCGCCACAGGGCACACCGGCACCGGCCACGGTTTGCATCACTTCGTCCTTACTGTGCTGCATGGTCCATTCGGTAATGGCGCCGTCAATAAGTTCACGCGCTTCATAACGCGCGGAGGGATCCTGCAGGCTCGGGTCGTCAATTAGATCCTCGCGCCCGATGATGCGGGCGAGGCGGCGCCAATGTTCCTCGTTGGCGCGGGAGGCGAAAATAAAGCAATAATCATCCGGGCCGCCCGGCTTGCAGGCATATAGACCACCGGGCGTGGAGCCGACGATATCGTTGCCGGCCCGTGGATTTGGGATATCAAGCGGCACCTGCTTGCTCATCGCGGTGCGGCAATAGTTCAGCATGGCGTCCCGCATGGCGATCTGAATGTGCTGGCCGCGTCCCGTTGTATGGCGCTGAAACAGTGCCCCCAGAATACCCATGGCACAGAGCATGCCGGTGCCCGTATCGCCGATGGTGGAGCCGGGCCTGACGGGCGGGCCCCCTGCCGCGCCGTTGATCCCCATGGTGCCGCCCGTGGCCTGGGCGATCATGTCGAAGGAAAGATAGTTGGCATGGGGGCTGTCGGGCGCGAAGCCCTTGATCTGGGCGAAGATCACCCGTGGATTGATGGCGCTGAGCCGCTCATAATCGAAACCCAACCTGGCGAAGGTGCCCGGCGCCATATTCTCGATCACCACGTCAACGCTTTCTATCAGCTTGGCCAACAACGCCTTGCCCTCGTCATCCTTGAGGTTGCAGGTGACGCTGCGTTTGTTGAGATTGAAGTAAAGAAAATAGTTGGAATCCTTGCCCGGCTTGTCCGTGAAGCTCCAACGCCCCGGCTCGCCCTTGTTCGGCTCTTCCACCTTGACCACGTCGGCGCCCATCCAGGCCAGGGCCTCGGTGCAGGACGGTCCGGCCTCGAACTGGGTCAGATCAAGAATCTTGATACCGTGCAGGGCCGGCATGGTCTCGGATGATTTTGTGCCGTTCATGGACATCTTCCTTTATGCTGAGCGGAGAACGATGGCGTTCGGCGCGACGAATGAAGGGAATTGGCAATTCTTCTGTAGGCGCTAATATTATAGACACAACGAGGGGGAACAGCCCATGAGATATCTTCACACCATGATTCGCGTCTCGAACCTTGACGACACGCTGAACTTTTTTTGCAACCTTCTCGGCATGATCGAAGTGCGCCGGGTGGAAAGCGAAAAAGGCCGCTATACCAATATCTTCCTTGCCGCTTCAGTCGATGAAGACGCGGCCAGAGCGAGCCGGGCACCGACGCTGGAGCTGACGTACAATTGGGATCCGGAAGATTATGCGGGCGGACGTAATTTCGGCCATCTGGCATATCAGGTCGACAATATTTACGACACCTGTCAAAGCCTGATGGACGCGGGCATCACCATTAACCGGCCGCCACGCGATGGTTACATGGCCTTTATCCGCACGCCGGATAATATCTCGCTGGAGCTGTTGCAAACCGGCGATCCCCTGCCGGCGCAGGAACCTTGGGCGTCGATGGAAAACACCGGCAGCTGGTGATCTGGAACAGAAAAGATTATTCGAGCTATACTAAATAGATTGAAAATGGGCATTGGGAGGGCATGAATATGGGCGCGAACATCACCTTAACCGCCGAGGACGGCCATTCATTTGGCGCCTACCGGGCGGAAGCCGCGGGTGCGGCCAAAGGCGGTATAGTTGTCATTCAGGAAATCTTTGGCGTTAACGATCACATCCGCGAGACTTGTGACCGATTCGCTTCCGAAGGCTATCTGGCAATCGCACCGGCGTTGTATGACCGCACCGACAACAAGAACTGCCAACTTGGCTATACCCCCGACGACATCGCGGTTGGCCGCGATCTGAAGGATGCGTTTTCTTGGGATCTTTGCATGCTGGACGTGAAATCCGTCATTGATGTGATGGCGGGCGAGGGCTTAAAGGTTGGCACCGTCGGTTATTGCTGGGGCGGTACCATTTCCTATCTGGCCGGCACGCGCCTGCCGGTGGCGGCATCGGTGGTGTATTACGGCGGCCAGATCATGCCTTATGTGGATGAAAAGGAAGGCTGCCCCATGCTGATGCATTTTGGTGAGCATGACGCGGGCATTCCCCTTGATGATGTGGCGGCGATAAGCAAGGCGCATCCGGACGCGGACGTGCATATTTATGACGCCGATCACGGCTTCAACTGCGATCATCGCGGCTCGTACAACGAGGCGGCGGGAAATCTGGCCCGACAGCGCACCATGGCACTGTTTGACCAGCAGTTAGTCTAGAACACTTGTTCTAGACCAATTTCGATATTCCTCGAATCGCCGGGCCGCCCGCTTCCCCTCCCGGCCACCCAATGAGTATGAT
>CAYWYB010000456.1:0-3003 GCA_964462145.1 uncultured Rhodospirillaceae bacterium | reverse complement strand
AGGGGCGCCGGGCCGCCGTCGCGGCCGTAAAACTCAATCGATAGCTTGCCGCGCCTCGTCATGGGCGCTATAAGCACGCGGTCCGCTGTGAAGAGCGGCGGGCAAACGTGACGGAGTGTAGCTCAGCCTGGTAGAGCACCGTCTTCGGGAGGCGGGGGTCGGAGGTTCAAATCCTCTCACTCCGACCATTGAATTAATAGCTTTGGTATCAGGCGCTTAGCTAGCCCTCCCTGTCTTTGACCGGGAGGGTTTTTCGTTTTTGAGTCTGCTCTATGCGGGCCTTGTCCGGGCCGTATGGCGGCGGGTGGCGTCAGTTTTGTCCCATGTATTCGTGCCAGCGTTGCCGGATCAGGCGCCGGGCGATGGGCATGGCGACACCCTTGCGCATGCCGGGCCGCAGGGCCGGGTCGTAAAGAACCGCCAGCATGAGCTTATCCGCGGGCTGCATTTCGAAAACGCCTCGCCGGCCTTCACAGATCAAGGACGGGCGGTAATGGCAGGCATCCCCGGGCAGGCCCATGATCTGCATGAATTCCTCGGGGATGCAGTGACGGCGGCGGGTTCTGGAAATGTCGGTGGCAATGCCGATAACCGCTTTGGATATGAGGCCTTTTGCCGGGTCGCCGAAAATCATCGCAAAGCAGGCGCTTGTGCTGGCCATTCTGGCCGTGGTGCCTGGTCTGTTCGGGAGTTTCTTGACAATTTCCTTGAAATGCCGGCGCCGAACGAAATTGAGCTCCACGGATGACGGCGCCCCATAGGCGGCCGCCGCATGGGAGACACCGGTTAGGCGCTCTATGGTGCCAAGGGCGTTTTTCAGATCGCCTTCATGCTGACGCAGGGTGCTGGGATCTCCGCCATGAATATCAATAATCAACGGCCTGGCCCAGCGCATTAAAACCCGGCTGCCGTCACCGAAATCATTGCCATAGGCGGCAGATTCGAACTGCCTGGCGACCAATTCCGGTGTCGGCTTGATCAAGGTGGGAGGTGTCACGGCGCAGCCGGTTAACAGAACGGCTATCAGGATGAGGAATCGCATGGAATAAATGTAGAAAACTTTGTCTCGGCGACAAAGCACATTCATACTTAACGCAGTAGCCGTCCCGGCCATTGACAGGTTGGCCGCCGCAGTACTTTGTGTCAGCGATAGGCATCCTTGATCATCTCGTTGCGGGCATGATCGGCTGGCGTCTCTTCCAGTACTTCATAATAGTCCAAGGTATTCGCCGTCTCGGCTGCAAATCCCAGTTTCTCAAGAGCATCCGCCACATCCACGCCCCGCCCCTCGCTGATCACCCCGTCGGGCCAGTGAAATCGGTAAAGCGTGGTAGGTTCGGTCATTCCTGCACTCCGCCCTTGTCGAGATTGGCTAATTCAGCCAGCAGCTCGTCCCGGCTGGCGGCGAAATCATCGGCCCGCCAGGCTTCCTCCAATGCTCGTAACTTTTCACCGACCTTCGGACCAGGTTGCATGCCAAGGGCGAGGGCATCGCTGCCTTTGAGAGGGAACGGCGGCGGGGTTGCATCATCCATGCGCGCGGTAAGATCCGGCACGCCCTGCTGTAAGGCTAGATCGCCCATGCGCTCCGGTCCGTGGTCATAAAGCAGTTGCCGCAGGGCAGGGCGGCTGATATCGGCGCTCAAGTTCGCGGGCGGCTGCATTAAGAATTCCAGGCGGCTGGCCTGTTGGTGCGAGAGGCGTAATCGCTCGGCCAGGGCCGCCGCACCAGTGCTGGCAATGGTGGCCAGGCGGCGTAATGGATCGCCGTCCGTGCGGGCCAGGCCATCAAGGTCAAATCCGTCGGGCAGAATCTGCTGCAGCACGTCCGCTTTGGCCATGAGCTCCAGGCTGGGCTGTGGATTGGGAGCGGCCAGTAGCTTGAAAGTCTCGTCGCGGACCCGTTCGCCGCTCAAACCCGCGATGCCGTGTGCGGCGGCCGTGCAGGCGGCCAGGGCCGCCGAGTCCGGTTCGCCTTGGCCAAAAAGTGCGAAAAAGCGGAAAAACCGCAGAATGCGCAGTTTGTCTTCGTCAATCCGTTGCGCCGCATCGCCCACGAAACGCACCCGGCCCGCCGCCAGATCCGCCTGGCCGCCAACCGGGTCGTACAGCTGGCCGTCCCGATCGGCATAGATGGCGTTGATGGTGAAGTCCCGGCGCGCGGCATCCAGCCGCCAATCGTCCGTGAAGGCGACCTTGGCATGGCGGCCAAAGGTTTCCACATCTACCCGTAGGGTTGTGATTTCGAAATGCTGGCCCTCGGCCAATGCCGTGATAGTGCCGTGTTTCAGGCCCGTGGGAATGACCTTGATGGCGGCGGCTTCCAACAGGCGCATGCTGTCTTGCGGCAGCTGGTCGATGGCAATATCAAGATCCGTGCTGGCCCGGCCCAACAGGCCGTCGCGGACACAGCCGCCGACAAAGCGCGGCATTGCGCCGTCGGTGGCAAGGGCGCCCAGCACCGCCTGGCTGGACGCTGCCGTTAACCAGGGTTGCCGGGTCAGATGCGTCATGATGTTCGCTAGTCGAACTTGCCGGGCACGATCTTGCCGTCCTGGACATGGGGTGCGGTATAGACCCCGTCTGCCGGAGCGCCGGTAAACAGCCACACCGCGATCAACGAGACGACGAGCAGCATCAGGCCGGCGGCGAACAGCCAGAACCAGGGCGCCTCGTCGAATGCCTGGCCTTTTTCGCGTGCCTTGCGGGTGGCGTAGAGATACAGGCCATAGGCGATGAAGGGCAGCAGAAACGGGACCAGATGATAAAGAATGTTGCGCAGCATGTTTTAAGGCCCGCGGCGCTCAGAGCAGGTCATGGACGCGCCGGTACAGGTTCATGATCATCCCCGCCGTGGCACCCCAGATATAAAATTCGCCGTAGGGCATGGCATAATATTGCCGCTGATGGCCGTTGTATTCCCGGCTGTGGCGTTGATGGTTCTTCGGATCGAACAGAAAATCCAGCGGCACTTCAAAGACGTCCGCGACCTCGAAATCATCC
>CAYWYB010000455.1:0-3028 GCA_964462145.1 uncultured Rhodospirillaceae bacterium | reverse complement strand
TGCCGGGGCGCCCCTTAGGTCGCTGTTCCGGGGGAGGAGGAGGCCCGGTCCAGCAGCACCAACCAAGACGGGTACGGCTGATGCTTAGTCCGCATGCGTTACGAGCAACGAACGGATGCTTAGATTGGGGCCATAAGGTTAATAAAGCACTACCACCGACGCCTACCTATGATTTTTTGCCGATTTATTTCATGAGTATTGGAATATGCCATTATGAATATAAATAATTCCTGTCATTGCGGTTCGAGACCGGCATGCGGATAACGATTCTTGGCTGCGGCACGTCCGGCGGCGTGCCCCGCATCGGCAATGTCTGGGGCGTCTGCGATCCGGCCGAGCCGAGGAACCGCCGCCGCCGTTCCTCAATCCTTGTGCAAAGCGAGAGCACCAACCTGATCGTCGACACGACGCCTGACATGCGGGAACAATGCCTGGATATCAATCTCCAACATCTGGACGGCGTCCTTTACACCCATGACCATGCCGATCACGTCAATGGTATTGATGATCTGCGCGGCTTTACCCTGTTGCGTGGCGAACGCATGCCGGTCTATGCCGATGCCACCACCCTGGCCAGTCTGCAACAGCGTTTCAGTTATATCTTCGCCAGCAGAGGCAGCTATCCCGCCATCGCCACGGCAAATCTTATCGATGGACCCTTCACCGTGGGCGACATTGATATTCTACCGTTCCGGCAGGAACACGGCGCCATGGAAAGCCTGGGCTTTCGCTTTGGCGGCATGGCCTACTCCACGGATTTGAGCGGCCTGCCAGATAGTGCGTTCGAAATGTTACAGAATCTGGACGTTTGGATCGTCGATGCTCTACGCCCGAAACCACACCCGACCCACAGCCATCTGGCCCGAACCCTGGAATGGATTGACAGGCTGCGGCCCAAGCGGGCGATCCTGACCCATATGACCTGGGATATGGACTATGCGACCCTATGCGCAGAGCTGCCGGCGGGAGTGGAGCCGGCCTACGACGGTATGACCGTGGAATTTTGAATATTATCAAGGCGTTAGACGGCCCGTCTGAATTTGCCTAAAGCAATTGAAAGGGCGCCATGGCATTTAGCCATGGCGCCCAGCCAAGGGCTGCGCCGGAGGAGGAGGGGACCCGGCCCAGCGACATCAGCCAGGACGGATACGGCTGATGTTGTTTGTTCGCCTGGTACGCATCGAACAGCTTGCAAAATAGAGCAGGAAAGTTAACAAAAGGTTGCTCTGTAACATTTTTGTATCTTCCATTAGGCAATCTGTATATTTCGGGCTACGCTAAAAGACATATCAACATCTTCAAAAAAATCGCAGTTGATTTTGCCGGCTGCGCATTGACATCATTCCACGATGAGCTCCGCCATGGCATAGTGGCATCATGAGCGAGCAAGACAGCACGACCTCCAGCACGACCTCCGGCGATTCCTCCAGCAATTCATCTGGCGAATCCGGGGCGGGTGGCGGGCAACCCGGCCATCTATATCTGGTCGATGGTTCCGCCTATATCTTTCGCGCCTACCACGCCCTGCCGCCGCTGACCCGCAAGACCGACGGACTGCCCATCGGCGCCGTTTCGGGCTTTTGCAATATGCTGTCCAAATTGGTCGATGATGTGCGCGATGACGGCGAGGTTGATTATTTCGCCGTTATATTCGATGCCGCGCGCAAGACGTTCCGCAATGATATATATCCCGAATACAAGGCTCACCGCCCGCCGCCGCCCGAGGATCTGCGGCCGCAGTTCCCGTTGGTCAAACGGGCCAGCGAAGCCTTCAATCTCGCGACAATCGAAATGCCAGGCTTTGAGGCCGATGATGTCATCGCCACCTATGCCCGTCAGGCCCGAGAGGCTGGCATGCAGGTCACCATCGTCAGTTCCGACAAGGATCTGATGCAGCTGGTCGGCGGCGGCGTGGTCATGCATGATCCCATGAAGCAGCGCCGCATTGGCCCGGACGAGGTGCGTGAGAAATTCGGCGTTGGCCCCGACAGGGTGATCGATGTGCAGGCACTGTGTGGCGACGCCACGGACAATGTGCCCGGCGTGCCCGGCATCGGCGTTAAGACCGCCGCCCTGTTGATCAACGAGTACGGCGACTTGGATGGGGTATTGGCGCGGGCCGAGGAGATCAAACAGCCGAAACGGCGGCAAAACCTGATCGAACATGCGGATCTGGCCAGGGTCAGCCGCGAATTGGTCACCTTGAAGGATGATGTGCCGGTGGAGCAGTCCCTGGATACACTGGGCCTGCGGGAGCCGGAGGCGGACGTTCTGCTGGGCTTCATGGCCGAGATGGGCCTGGAACGCCTGGCTGGGCGCATCGCGCAGCGTCTTGGCGGTGAAATTCCCGCCGCCGAGGCGGCGGCATCGGAAACGGCCCCGGAACGGGACTATCAATGTATCCAGAAGCTTGATGAGCTTGAAATCTGGATCGAAAAGGCACGAGATGCCGGCATCGTGGCGGTGGATACGGAGACCACCTCCCTGGACGCCATGACGGCGGATCTGGTTGGGGTCTCGCTATCGGTGATGCCGGGCCAAGCCTGTTACATCCCCCTGGGCCACAAGGGCCCGGTGCCGGATGGGGAGCTGGATTTGGGCGGGGCCGCGGATACGGCGCCTGAACAAATCCCCCTGGACCAGGCCCTGGAACTGCTCCGCCCCCTGCTGGCGGACCCGGCGGTATTGAAAGTCGGGCAAAACCTGAAATACGACATGCTGGTTTTGCGCCGTTACGACATAGAGGTCACACCGTTCGACGACACCATGCTGCTGTCCTACGTGACGGAAGGCGGCATGCACGGTCATGGCATGGATGAATTATCCAAACTGCATCTGGATATCGCGCCGATCCCGTTCAAGGAAGTGGCCGGTAGCGGTAAATCACAGATCACCTTTGATCAGGTGCCGCTGGAGAAGGCGGTGGAGTACGCGGCCGAGGACGCGGATTTGACCCTGCGTCTGTATCAGTATCTGAAGCCGCAATTGCTGCAGGCGCGCAAGAACACGGTCTACGAAACCCTGGAAC
>CAYWYB010000454.1:0-3063 GCA_964462145.1 uncultured Rhodospirillaceae bacterium | reverse complement strand
GTGATAGCTGGGATCGGGCTGGTGCAACAGGGGCTGGCGCGCGGGGTGCGCCTCCCAATCAAACGTGCCGCTGTCCACGATCAAACCGCCAATCGAGGTGCCGTGACCGCCAATATACTTGGTGGTGGAATAGACCACCACGGCGGCGCCGTGATCAAAGGGCCGGCAAATGATGGGCGCGGCCGTGTTATCCATGATCAAGGGAATGCCCAGTTCGCGCCCAATGTCAGCGACCTCCCTAATGGGGAAGACATGCAGCTTCGGGTTCGGCAGGGTTTCGGCATAATAGGCGCGGGTCTTGTCGTCCGTGGCCCGGCGGAAGTTCTCCGGATCGGCGGGATCGACAAAGCGCACTTCGATGCCCTGCTGCTTCAAGGTATTGGCGAACAGGTTCCAGGTACCGCCATAAAGATCGGTGGAACTGACCACGTTGTCCCCGACCTGGGTGATATTCTGCAGCGCCAGGGCCGAGGCCGCCTGCCCCGAGCCCACGGCCAGGGCCGCCACACCGCCTTCCAGGGCCGCGATGCGTTGTTCCAGCACATCGTTGGTCGGGTTCATGATACGGGTATAGATATTGCCGAGCTCCTTAAGGCCAAACAGGTTGGCGGCATGTTCGGCGCTGTCGAACTGGTACGAAGTGGTCTGGTAGATCGGCACCGCGACGGCACCCGTGGCCGGGTCCGCGCGATAGCCCGCATGCAGGGCCAGGGTCTCAGGGTTCTTACGTTCAGGCATTGTCGTCTCCTATCACTCTCCATGCCAGCCCGGTTCCAAATAAAAAAACCGCCACAGCGTTGGCTGGGCGGTTGGTACCGACCGGTTTAGCTGTATTTTTACTGCGCCCGCAAGCTGGCTCAAATCGGCGCGTCGCCATTGTACAAAATATTTTCTGCTAAGGTCAAACATGTTTTCAAACATGCCGATATCTTTATATTTCACGACGTTTCCCTGTAAATAGCTTGCATTTGGATTGGCCGCCGCATGGGGCTATGGTGTTGGGATGTAGGTTTTTTTGCTTCGAGGACAACAACGGCGATGGATTTCCCCTATACGGACGAGATGCGCGGGCTTTTTTCAGAGCGCCTGGCGAAATTTGAACGGCAGTCTGCCGGCAGCGCCGGCGAGGGCCTGAAACATGCTGCCGTGACCATGACCCTGATCGATGACGGCACCGGGCAAACCGCCTTTGTTCTGACCCGCCGCACGCCCAGGCTATCGTCCCATGCCGGGCAAAAGGCCTTGCCGGGCGGCCGTGTTGACCAGGGCGAGAACGCGACCCAGGCCGGCCTGCGGGAATTGTCGGAGGAGATCAACCTGCACCTGGGCGAGGACGCGGTCCTGGGCCTGCTGGACGACTATCCCACCCGCTCGGGCTATTTCATAACACCGGTGGTGATTTGGGCCGGCGCCGGCGCGGAAATGTCGCCAAACCCGGATGAAGTCGCCAAGATCATGCCGATACCGCTGGCCGATCTGATCCGGCCGGATTCGCCGGAATTCATCACCATTCCCGAAAGCGAGCGCCCCATGCTGCGCGTTCGCTTCGGCGACGATCAGGTGCATGCACCCACGGCGGCGGTGATTCATCAATTCTGCGAAGTCGTCATGCGGGGCCGCAACAACATCCGGGTCGACCACCTGGAACAGCCCGTCTTCGCCTGGCGCTAGTAATGGGCGTTAATGTGTATTTGGAGAGCGTATTATGTTGGATAGAGTAGACCGCATTCAATTAACCGTAGCCGACCGAAAATCGGCGGCGGCGAACTGGCAAACCTTGTTTGGCGCCGAAGTGGCGCGAGAGGACGACAGCGCCTATCTCTCGGCCAAACGTACCATCATGGCATTCGGCGAGAGCGAGGTTGAGCTGTGCCAGCCGGACGGCGCCGGACGTTGCGCCGATTTTCTGGCCCGGCGGGGCGAGGGCCTGATGACCGCCGGCCTGTCCACTTCGGACATGGATGGCCTGGTGGCGCACATGGCCGGTTTGGGCGTGAAGCCCATTTGGGATGGTGAACAATTCTATCTGCCGGCTGAAGATCATTACGGCATGCCGTTTGTGATCTCGCCCTCGTTGATGCGGCCCAGGGTGGGGCTGGTCAATTTCCTCTATGAAGTGACCAACACCCTGGTCAGCGATTGGAGCGGGGCGGCGGCGCATTTCGCCGGCCTGTTCAATCTGGATGCCACGCGGTTTTCCGCCATTGGCAGCGAACGCTTTGGCTACAAGGGCACGTTGACGCTGTTCAATCCGCCGGAACGCCTGGACCGGATCGAAATTTCCCAGGTTACCAACGATACCTCGGCCATGGGGCGCTGGGCCGCCAAGCATGGTGACAGCCTGTATATGTGCTATTGCGAGACCCATGATATGGGCGCTTTCCTCGACAGCCTGGACGCCAACCGGGCCCGCTGGACCCCGCGCGGGGAAAGCCAGGAGGCCGAACAGCATGGCCTATGGGTGCATCCATCCGCCACCAACGGCCTGTTGCTGGGTGTTTCGCGCACCACCTTTGCCTGGAACTGGTCCGGGCGCCCGGAAATCATTCATCCCACCGCCGGCATGGGGAACAGAGAGGAGATCGGGGCATGAGCAACGATATTCAACCGCGGCGCAGCGTCCTTTACATGCCCGGCTCCAACGCCCGGGCCCTGGAAAAGGCCAAGAGCCTGGCCGCCGACGCTTTGATCCTGGATCTGGAAGACGCCGTCGCCCCGGACGCCAAGGCCATGGCCCGGCAACAGGTGGTCGATGCGGTCAACAACGGCGGCTATGAACCCCGCGAGGTTGCGATCCGCATCAACGGCAGCGGCAGCCAAGAACACACCGACAATCGGGAAGCCGTCGCCGCCTCCAAGGCCGCCGCTCTGGTCCTGCCCAAGGCCGAGGGCGCGGGCCAGGTCCGCGCCGTTGCCGCCGCCCTGCCCGAGCATATGGATCTGTGGCTGATGATCGAAACGCCCCTGGCGATCCTGCATGCGGAGGAAATCGCCGCCGCCTCTCCCAAGACACGCTGCCTGATCATGGGCACCTCCGATCTGGCGACGGACCTGAACGCCCTG
>CAYWYB010000453.1:0-3069 GCA_964462145.1 uncultured Rhodospirillaceae bacterium | reverse complement strand
CCAATGCCGCGCGCCTCGTTCAAACTCGGTGGCCACCATGAATAATATGGGTTAGATCAATAGAGCCGAAATGCGACAATCCGCCGCGTTCCCAGGCACCCACGTGGTCAACTTGGTGCGATGGCGAAAGGCGCGATCCGGCGAACATTTTCATCCAGGCGCAGCCGATGGTTCAGTGGCGGATGGGCCCGTTGGCCGCAATCCAGACGCTCGCAGACCCGGCAGGAAACCCCAACCTCGGTGGCTGCCTGCTTGTTCTTCAAATCCATACCATCGCCATAAACCAAATGCTTCGCCTGGGCCATGTCGCAACCTACCGCGACGGCCAGCCGTGGTTGCCGTCCGCGATAACCGCCCAGGATCGGATCCACAGTGCGGGCGATGGTCAGGAAAGCGCTACCATCGGGCATGCGGGCCTGCTGGGTATGAATGCTGCCGGGAGAACGAAAGGCATCATGAATGACCCAGCGCGGACAGGTGCCGCCAAAACGCGCAAAGTTAAAACCGGCGCCGCTAAGGCGCTTTGAAATGTTGCCTGCATGATCAATCCGGATAAAGAAGAACGGCACGCTACGGGTACCCTTGCGCTGCAAGGTGCTAAGGCGGTGGCAGACCTGCTCGAAACTGACGCCAAAACGGTTCTGCAGGATTTCCAGATCGTAACGCAGCTCCTTGGCGGCGGCCAAAAAAGCCTCGTAAGGCATTAACAGGGCGCCGGCGAAATAGCCCGCTAGGCCAATGCGAAACAGCTTCCGGGCATCCGGCGAAGACAGATCAGCCTTCTCCACCATGCGGTCCAACAAATCCGCCTGCCCCGACAACGCCAGTTGCACCGCCAATTGAAAGCAACGCCCAGAGGCGGGCAGCATTTCCGAGAGCAGCACCCGGCGGCGATGAAAGTCATAGCGCCGCAGGGTTTCTCCCATGATATCGACCGGCATGACCTTGGCGCCGATGTCATGGGTGGCCTGCAAATACCGGGCCAACCCCTGATAAAGATCACCACTGTCCAGTTCGGCGTCCTGCCACAGGGCCTCGGCGGCCGATTCCAGTTCCGGAAAATGATTCGACTGCGATTGCTGATAGTCGCGAACCTCCTCAATGGGAAAGACCTGACTATCAAGGCCCTGCAGCTTGCGCGGATCAGCCATGCTTTCAACCAGTGCCTGGCTGTCTTCACGCATTTCCGCATAGGCCTTGTAGAGATTCATCACCGCCTGCGTCGCGGCAGGTGAAACCTCCGCCACCTCGCGGATCTCCTGCTCGCGGACCTTCAGGCCCTCGAACAGCGGGTCCGAGAACACCTCGCGCAGACCGGCGGCATGGGCTGCCGCCTCGTCCTGCGCGAATTCCCGCAGATCAATGGGGAAAACCTGCCCCAGCCGGAATAACAGCGGCACGGTCACGGGGCGCTGATTATGCTCGATCAAATTCAGATAACTGGGCGAGATTTCCAGCATCTCGGCCATCTCGGTCTGGCTCAGGTTTTGCTCCTGGCGATAGCGCCGCACCTTGTGGCCCAGCATGGCCTTTTTCTCTACCGACATAGGCGCCTCCGAAGATCAGATATCGCCACAATTATTTACAATTTTTACTAAATTACAAGTGTAAAATTTGCAAAATTATCTACATGACACTTTTCTATTTGCCTTCGCTCCCGCCAGCCGGCATATCACCAGCCAAGGGCGATGCAATACCGTTCAAGCCCTTAACGACGCTGATTTGGCGTAAATACAAGCAGCAGGAGCTAAACCATGACCGAGACCATTGAACAACTTGTTTCCGCCCCTGAAGGCCGCTTTGCCGACATCCAACGCGACTATAGTGTGGAAGATGTAAAAAAGCTTCAAGGTACGATCAAGGTAGAGCACACCTTAGCCCGCAACGGCGCCGAGAAATTGTGGAAGCTGCTGCAAACCGAAGATTACGTGCATTCCCTGGGTGCGATGACGGGCAACCAGGCCATGCAGATGATCCGGGCCGGGCTGAAAGCTATTTATCTGTCCGGCTGGCAGGTTGCCGCAGACAGCAACAACGCCGGCGCGATGTACCCCGACCAAAGCCTCTACCCCGCCGATAGCGGACCGGAACTGGCCAAGCGCATCAACAAGACCCTGCAGCGCGCCGATCAGATTCAGTGTATGGAAGGCGAAGGCAACATCGACTGGTTCGCGCCCATCATCGCTGATGCGGAAGCCGGCTTTGGCGGCGTGCTGAATGCTTTCGAGATCATGAAGGCCTACATCGAAGCGGGCGCCGCCGGCGTGCATTTCGAGGATCAACTGGCTTCCGAGAAGAAATGCGGCCACATGGGCGGCAAGGTGCTAATCCCGACGCAGCAGCATATCGCCAACCTGAAGGCGGCCCGCCTGGCAGCCGACGTCATGGGCGTGCCCACCATCATCCTGGCCCGCACCGACGCCGATAGCGCCAAACTGCTGACCTCGGACGTGGACCCCCGCGACCGTGACTTCATCACCGGTGAACGCACTGCGGAAGGCTTCTACAAGCACAAGGAAGACGAAGGCGAAGGCATGCGGCGGAGCATCGCGCGCGGTCTGGCTTATGCGCCCTACGCTGATCTGTTGT
The DNA here is from genome assembly GCA_964462145.1 of uncultured Rhodospirillaceae bacterium. GTDB lineage: Bacteria > Pseudomonadota > Alphaproteobacteria. The sequence continues at coordinate 480 of CAYWYB010000453.1, read as the reverse complement.
GGATGGAAACCTCGACACCTAATCTGGAACAGGCCAAGACCTTTGCCGAGGCGATCCGCAAGGAATACCCGAACCAGCTGTTGTCCTACAACTGCTCGCCCTCTTTCAACTGGGGCGCGGCCCTGGACAAGGACGACATTGCCCGCTTCCAGCGCGAGATCGGCGCCATGGGCTACAAGTACCAGTTCATCACCCTGGCCGGTTTCCACAGCCTGAACCACTCCATGTTCGAATTGGCCCAAGGTTACCGCGACCGCGGCATGGCGGCTTATTCCGAGCTGCAGAACGCCGAATTCGCCTCCGAGGCGACCGGTTACAGCGCCACGCGCCACCAGCGTGAGGTTGGCACCGGTTACTTCGATCAGGTCAACCAGACCATCATGGGCGGCACCTCGTCGACCACGGCGCTGACCGGCTCCACCGAATCGGAGCAATTCCAGGCACAAGCCGCCGAAGCCGCAGAGTAAACCGAGTAAGCAG
>CAYWYB010000452.1:0-3069 GCA_964462145.1 uncultured Rhodospirillaceae bacterium | reverse complement strand
ATGGCCGCCTCTGAACGGTCCAGAATGATCTCGTAGGCCGCCGCTAGGGTTTCGTCGCCATGCTCGCGGAACAGCTGTTGCAGGCGGCTGGCAGCACTCAGGTTCGCGGTGTGTTGCGCCAGAAGGTCGCCGCGGACCTTGTCGGGCATGCGCACATTGCCCAGCACCAGGCGCAGAATATCCTCGTCAATCGCGCCGCCGCGCACGAAACGCACAGGCAGAATGCGCAGACCTTCCTGGAAGGATTCCGTGACGCCGTGAACTTTCTGACTGCCCGGCGCCGCCCCGCCCATATCCACTTGATGGGCCGAACAGGCAACATAGCCGACCAACGCATCGTCCACGAAGATGGGCATGACCTGAAAGGTGTCCGGGAAATGGCCGGAGCACATGAAGCTGTCATTCAGCAGAATGGAATCTCCGGACTGCAAGGTCTCCGGCGGGAAATAGTCGATTGCATGTTGCACGCAAGCGGGCATGGAACCCAAATGGCCGGGGCTGAAATTGCCTTGCGCGATCAGCCGCCCGGTGCGGTCGAAAATTGCGGTGGCGAAATCATCGCCTTCGCGGACGCCCTCGGAGAAGGCGGTGTTACGCAGGGTGGTGCCCAGTTCCTCGGCGATGGACATCAGGGTATTCCAGATCACCGTCAGGGTGATGGGATCAACCGTTGTGCCGCTCATGGCGCAGCCTCCCGCGCGATATCGATGATCAGATGTCCCGGCCCGCTGATCCGCGCCATGTCGCCGGGCAGCACCACCGTGGTGCTGTCGGGGTCTTCGATGATGGCGGGGCCCGTGATTGTGGCGCCGTTGGCCAGGGCCTGACGATCAACAATTTGCGTCTCCACATAGCCGCCGGCCTCAGGGAACCAGGCCAGGCGGCTGCCGCTTCGCCGCGGCGTATCAAGTGCGCGCGCCTGACCGATCACCGCGCCCTCCTGGCCGCTTGGCAGGGTCGCCACCAGGGTCCAGTCCACCGCTTCGATGCGGGCATCTGGGTCGAGAAATTTGTGTTTCTGCAGATAGGCTTCATTGAAGGCGTCGATGGCGCGGGCGCCGAAATCTTCGTCGATAGCACCGCCGGGCAGGGGGACCTGAACCTCGAATCCCTGGCCGGCATAGCGCATATAGCCGTGGCGGGACCATTGCGGCGGCGTGTTGTCATCGAACTGGGCAATATCCTTTTGCGCCCTCGCCTCAAGCTCGGCATAGACCTCGGCGATGGCCGGGCCGGCATCCGCATCCAGCTGCATCACACGGGTGGTGGAGACATCGATCCGGGGTGCCGCCTGTAACAACCCGATGGCGGAACCAACCCCGGCGCCAAAGGGCACGACAACCTCCGGTATGCCCACGGACCGGGCGAGGCGGGTGGCATGCAGGGGCCCCGCGCCGCCAAAGGCGATCATGGCGTAGCGCCGGGGATCGCGGCCCTGTTCGACCGAGACGATACGCAGAGCGTTTTCCATGTTCATTGTGGCGACCAGATGAATGCCCCAGGCCGCCGCGCCCAGCTCCAGGTCCAAAGGTTCGCCGATGTCGCGCATAATGCCCTGTGCGGCGGCGTCGCCATCCAAGGCCATGGCGCCGCCGTTGAACCAGTCCGGATCGAGATAACCCAGCACCAGATTGGCATCGGTAATGGTCGGCTGGGTTCCGCCCTGGCCATAGCAGATGGGGCCGGGCGCGGCACCGGCGCTGTCCGGGCCGACGGCGATCATGCCCATTTCGACCCGGGCGATGGAACCGCCGCCCGCGCCAATCTCTAGCAACTCCACCGCCGGCACGTTGATCGGCAGGCCGCTGCCTTTCTTGTAGCGCACATGGTCGATCTCGAACGTCGGCATGATGGCCGGCGCTCCGCCGTCGACGGCGCCCAGCTTGGCCGTGGTGCCGCCCATATCGAAGGTTATGACATGCTCCCGCCCTTGCTCCTTACCGACGATGCCGCCCATCAGAACGCCGGCGGCGGGGCCGGATTCAATAATTCGGATCGGGTAATCCTTGGCGATGGCGGGCGAGACCAGACCGCCGCTGGACTGCATGATGAACAGATCGCGGTCATAGCCGCGCTGGCGCAGGGCGTCCTGCAAGCCTTCGATATAGCGTTCGACGATTGGTTTTATGTAGGCATTGGCGGCCGTAGTATTGGTGCGCTCATATTCGCGGAATTTCGGCGCCACATCCGATGACAGGGACACTGACAACTCCGGCACACGTTCTTCGATCCGCGCCCGGATTGCCTGTTCGTGCTCCGGATTGGCATAGGCATGCAGCAGGGATACCGCCACGGTCTGCCTATCCGATGCCAGCAGGGCATCAATGGCCCGGTCCACGGACGCCATATCCAGCGGGCTTACAATGGTGCCATCGTTATCCAGGCGTTCACCGACTTCGAAGATATGGCGGCGGGGCACCAGGGGTTCGGGCTTGGCAATGTAAAGATCATAAGTTTCGTAACGTTTCTGCCGGCCAATGATCAGGACATCGCGAAAACCTTCCGTGGTGATCAGGCCCGTGGGCGCGCCCTTGCGTTCCAGCACCGCGTTGGTGGCCACGGTAGTGGCATGCAGGATAGAGGCGACATCGCCGGCCTCGACATCAGCTTCTCGGAACAGGCTTTCCAGGCCCGCCAGCACGGCACGGCCCGGATCATCCGGCGTGGAGGGGATCTTCAGAAAATGGCTGCTGCCACTGTTGCCGTCGTGCAGGACAAAGTCCGTAAAAGTGCCGCCAATATCAAAGGCAACCCGGATCATCCGTTGGAAAGTTCCGCGTGCGCTTGATCCAGGGTACGGCCCAGTTTCTCCAGCATGTCATCGACCTCCGCCTCCGTGATGATCAGCGGCGGCGCAAAGGCAAGACGATCGCCGATGATGCGCAGGATCAGGCCGTTTTCACGGCCATACTTGTCCATTGCGGCGCCGGCGCGGCCGCCCTCGAACGGCGTGCGCGTTGCCTTGTCCTGCATAAGCTCCATGCCCGCCAAAATGCCGACGCCACGCACATCACCGACCAGGGGATGGTCGGCGAACGTTTGCAGCCCGGCGTTCATGCGTCCGCCAAT
>CAYWYB010000451.1:0-3083 GCA_964462145.1 uncultured Rhodospirillaceae bacterium | reverse complement strand
TTAATCTACGCTCGCCAGCAATCTTGCGCCCTCTCATGAATAATTCGGGCTAGCATGAATTTGAATGACGAACATGTTTTCGGCAATGATTGATGGCTGCTTCCGGATTTTTGGTCAGGATGCGACCTATCAACCCGTTGGCGGCGGTACGCTGGCGGTGCGGATCATCCTGGGCCAGGCAGCTGAAGTCAGCGGTCTGTTCGATGCCGGTATCGTGGCGCCGGCTCATGTCGCTGATGCGAGAGTTTCAGATATAGCCGCGCCTTTAGCAGGCGATCAACTGGTCGTGGACGGTACCACCTACATCGTCCGTCAGACGTACCAAGATGCGGAACATCTGGTCTGGCGCCTGGATCTGGACAAGCAGTAATCCATGCCCATCAGTATCCGGGAGCAGATCCTTACCGCCTTTCTGATGCGGCTGCAGACCATCGCGAGTGTCAATGTCGAGCGCAATCGCGTCGAGCCGGTTGAGGCGTTTCCCTCACTGGTGATGATAGACGGGGGGCAGTCGACGACAGAGGAAAACACGGGCTTCAAGCTCCATTCCCTCCGCGTCGAGGTCGAAGGCTATGTCAGCGCGACAACGGCGGACGGATTAGGGCCTGCACTGAGCGATCTTCATGGCCAGGCGGTATTGGCTCTCATGGCCGATCGCACCCTTGGCGATCTAGCCATTGATATTCGTGAGGGCGAGTTCCGCGATCCTGAGATCGACCGTACCCAGGGTCACAGCCCGCACGCTGCCTTCTCTCTCACTTTTGAGGTCGATTACTTCACCGACCCCAACGATCCCTATCAACCCGCACCCTGACAGGAGCGCAACAATGACCGAACCCGACACGCCAGCCCGCGTGACCGTGGTGCCGCGCCCAGCGGTGACCACACATAACGAGGCGTCGCATCCGCAACCGACCAGGCAGCGGGATGACCCCGAGGCACGCCGCGCCGCCATCAAGGCCACCATCGCGCAGCTCGACCTCTCGGATCCGACGCACGTCACAGAGGGCGGCAAGCCCGACGCCACGGTGCTCTCAGACCTGCTCGGCTGGAAGGTTTCCGCGAAAGAACGGGACGAAGCGTGGGCGGAATTTGAACGCGCATCGATCCAGTCCCGAGCCAGAAAATAGGAGCCACATTCAATGGCGCTACGCACACGCAACGCGGTCGTCCTGGCCAAGATCGAGGCGACCGAAGGTCAGGATGCGGTCCCAATCCCCGGCACGGATGCCATTCTTGTCGAGAACCCGCAGCCAAACTTCAATCCCAATGTCATCGAGACCGATGAGGTCACGGCGTCCCTCGACGGCGCCGGGCCCATCGTTGGCGGCATGACGGCGGAACTCAGCTTCGATGTGCTGCTCAAGGGCTCGGGCACCGCAGCCTCCGTGCCCGAGTTCGGCGATCTTATCAAGGCCTGCGGCTGGGCCGAGACCATCACCGGCACCGCCATTCCCGCGGCACCTGAAGCCGTCGGTACCGGCTCAACGAACACCACCGTAGTTCTTGGCACCAGTGCCTCGAGCGTAGACCAGGCCTATCGCGGCATGCCGCTCGATCTGACCGGGGCGCCGGCGGCGCTGGCGTTCATTAGCGACTACGCCGGGGGCAGCAAGACAGCTGGAATTACGGACCTGCTCGGCTCGTCGCCCACCGCAGGTGGCACGCAATACCAGATCCCTGCGAACGTGCTTTACGCACCCGCATCGACCGCCATTCCATCCCTGACACTGTATCTCTACCTCGACGGCATCCTGTACAAGCTCGTGGGTTGCCGGGGATCCTTCAATCTATCGCTCAATAGTGGAGGTATTGGCCGCTTCTCGTTCACTTTCCAGGGCATGTTCCTGTCCAAGGAAGATGCTGCCGTGCCATCGGCAACCTATGATGCGACCCGGCCACCGGCATTCAAGGGCGGGACCATGCTCATCGATCGCAAGGCGGCCGCCCTGGAGAACCTGAGCCTGGATCTGGGCAACGAGCAGACTTTTCCCGACAACCCGAACGCGGCGGAAGGCTTTGATCCCTCGATCATCACCCGGCGCAACGTCACCGGGTCCATCAATCCGCTGGAAACGCTGATCGCCACCCGGGACATCATGGCGGATTTCCGGGCCGGCACGCAGCGCATTATTCATGCGCGATACGGCGGTTCAGCCGGTAACCGCGTCGCGGTCACGGTTCCGGGGGCACTCTACACCGGGCAAACGCCAGGTGATCGCAGCGGGCTCTCCACCGTAGAAGTGCCATTTTCCGCCGTCGGCCGGGATGCAGGGGCGTTCTTGTGTTTCTTTTGATGCTCGCTGTCCTCTTTGGGAAAAGGTATGTTCAACACCGAACATCGCGGAGCAAATTTCCTACAACTCCAAATTCCCGACGATCTGCGCCGCTCTGGGGTGGTTAAGGTTATCCAAGGCATCTCGTGCGGCAGCGGAAAGAATGGCGTCTGTCTGGAGTATTCTGCCCAGGAGAATAATGCTGTCCTCGTCGGCTACCCCGGATATTGCCTCTATGACCTCTGTCGAAGGGGCTTCGCGAAGGGTCTGAGACAATATCGGCAGTGCATATCGGTTACCCATGCGACCCAGAGCGCATGCCGCCGCGACGTTCACCCTCCTGTCCAGATCGCCAAGAAGGTCGATGAGGATCGACATCGTATCTGGCGTTGGTTTCGCACAACGGCAAGCATCGGCGCGCACCTCCTGATCAGCATGAGCCAACAACTGGTGGACAATATTGTTAGGCAAATCAGACCCGAGGTTTGCGGCAACCTTGGCGGCGATATTCAATGTTGGTCCCTGAACAATGGCTCTTTCGATAAGCTTGGCCACCGATCGAGCAGCTTCGCGGCCGCCGATTGCAGCCAAGGCCCGAAGCGCCGCCACCTGCTCGGGAATAATGAGATCGGCGCCAAATCCGGCAAACCGAGAGCAAAGTTTTTCGAGGAGCGGTATTGCCGTCGCCAACTTGCGTCGTTCCACTTCTGCTATCAAGGAAGGGCCGTCCGAGAGCCCTGCTTCCATGATCGCGGCAAGCAGGCTCTCGTCGTCCAGGCTTGATGGCGAGACACGGAGAGCCTTGCT
>CAYWYB010000450.1:0-3090 GCA_964462145.1 uncultured Rhodospirillaceae bacterium | reverse complement strand
GGAACAGATCCACCAGACAGGTGGCGAACAGGCCTACATTGCTTGGTCGTTTCGAACTCTCGCTTGCGTTGGCCATAATTGCTTCACCTTTTATCCGGCGATAATCAGCATCACCAAACGGCATTATAACAGCCGCGCGGCCAGATTAAAGCCTTGCCGCGAGCGCCTTTGGCAAAAGCAGGAACCACTGCCCGGCATTCTTCATGCGCCCGGCGATGGCGGCGGCCCTGGCACCATGGCCCCAGAACATATCGCCGCGCACCCCGCCCTTGATGGCACCGCCGGTATCCTGGGCCAGTACCAGGCGGTGCAAGGGCCGGTCTCCTTGTCCGGGATCAGCCGCCGGATGACTTGCCTGCAGCCAGAGCGGGATACCCAAGGGTATTAGGCGGCGGTCGACGGCAATGGAGCGTCCCGGCGTCAAGGCCACGCCCAGGGCGCCAAGCGGACCATCGCCTTTCAGTTCGCGAAAAAAGATGTACGAAGCATTCAGGTCCATGACCTCGGCGCCCTGCTTTGGGTTGGCGCTTAACCAGGCGCGGATCGATTGCATGGAGACGTTCTCCTTGCTCAAGATGCCGCGTTTGATCAGCTCCCGGCCAATGGCGTAATAGCGCCGGCCATTGCCGCCCGCATAACCCAGGCGCATCTCCTCGCCATTGGCAAGCTGGACCCGGCCCGAACCCTGGATATGCAAAAAGAAGGCATCCACCGGATCATCCACATAGACGATCTCCAGGCCGCGCCCGGCCAGGGCGCCGGCCACGATGCCCTGGCGTTCGGGATAGGGTGTCAGGCGCCGGCCCTGCAGGCGGCCAACAATGCGCTTGCCTTGCAACTCGTCACTGAAGGCGCCCAGATCGACGTTGATCAGATCCTTTGGCAGGCCATGCAAGGGCGTCAAAAAAGGCGCCCTGCGCTCCCGGCTACCCCGCAACGACGGTTCGTAATAGCCCGTGAACAAGCCAGTGGCCCGCCCGGCGAAGCTGACCGCCACGGCCTGAAAATACGCCTCGAAAAACTGCCTTGCCTCGCCCGGCTTGTCGGCGGCAACCTCTCTGGCCACCCGGCAGGCTTCCAGCCAATCGGCGGCATTGCCGCCAACATCATCCTGGCCGCCCAGGCCGCGGTCTTGCGGCCATTTGCCGAACCGGTCGCAACTGCGCAAAAAGGCGCCAATGGCGGCGCCATGATTATCGCGGGCCCAGCCGTCCAGGTCGCTGAACGGCACCTGACGAAAAGACAGCCTGTCCTCGGGAATTGGCGGCACCGGCAGGGTCAGCCACCACAGCAGCAGGCCCACGGCCACAAGCAGCGGCCCGGCCAGCGCAACAGCGAGACGCCCCGGGGAAACAGGCGGCCAGGCCATGCGCTAAATCAATTTTCGCCGTGGGTTTCGATCAGCTGCCAATTGGGATCGCGGTTGCGGGTATCCCGCGCGAAGGTCCAGATATCGGTGACCTCGCGGGTGCCGACCGGCTGATCGGGCAACATCTCGCCATCTTCATCGCGGGCCGCCGAAATCATTTCCGAAACAAACTTGATGGTGATCTCGGCCACCTTGTCCTTCAATTCCGCATCGACGATTTCCGCCGCATTGATGGCGACAATCATGGTTTCCAGGGTTTCGCCTTTGTCCTCGCGGTCTTCGATGGCGCCGACGAAGTTTTCATAGACCTGATCGTTCAACAATGGCCGTAAGGCATCGCGGTCGCCCTTGGCAAAGGCATCGACAATCATCTCGTAGGCACCACGCGCGCCATCGGTAAAGGCTGCCGGTTCAAAGCGGTGGTCGGCCAGTTTAATTTTTGTCAGACCGGCACCGACCGGAGAATCCTCGGCCCACAGAGCGGCCTCTTCCTCCGGCTTGGTATTGGCGTCTTCCGGGGCGGCCTGAACCCGGCCGCGGTCAGGCAGGGCAACCACATTGTCCTCTTGACCTGACTGGTTCGCTGCATGGGGCTCGTCGCCCTGGCTGGCCTGTTGTTCTCTCTGCCGCTCTTCCTGGCGTTCCTGCGGCGTCCGTTCATTGCCGGTACGCCGGCCCAGCACGCCCCGCAGACGAAAGAAAATGAAGCCCGCCACCATGGCCAGGAAGATGATATCGAGAAAATGACCCTCGCCCATGAAATTCGTACGTCCTGTCGGGTCGTTGTTCCTGTTTGGATATTCTATCCACTCAGACCAGCCACGGCCCACCGCGAACTTGCGATACATGCCCCAGATGATCTTTTCCGCAAGGTCACGGCCCGCTACCAGCAACCAAACGGCACGCCCTTTTGGCGTTGCTTCACACCTTAGGACGCAGGCCAGGCAGTGTCCAGCGAACTTGCCCCGAATAAGTCCGGATAAAGGACTATGGCGCTGCCTGCCATACAGTATTAAATAGGCTGCACCGAGGCAGGGAGCAAGTGTCTAAGATCATGGGCTTTGCGATTCTTTTGGCGTTCATCGCCATACCGTTACTTGAAATCGCCGTCTTCATCGAAGTCGGCGGCTTTATCGGCTTGTGGTGGACCCTGGTGATCGTGGTGGCAACCGCCTTTGCCGGTACCTATATGCTACGCCGCCAGGGCCTGGCGACCCTGCGGCGGGCGCAAGACAACATGGCGGAAGGGCGGATGCCCCTGCGCGAGGTGTTCGACGGTCTGTGCCTGTTGATCGCCGGTGCCTTGTTATTGACGCCGGGCTTTGTCACCGATTTGGCCGGCGCGCTGTTGTTGATGCCGCCCATGCGTTTGCTATTGGGCCAGCTGGTCGCCCGGCACATCGTCGCCAGCGGGCAGTTCCAGGCTCAGGCCTTCCATGCCGCCGCCGATCATCCTTTTCATGGGCAAGGGAGGCAACCGCCACCTGGCGGCGCGGACGTCTCGGGCCGCCGGGGTGATCAGGGTCACGACGACATCATCGATGTGGATTTCGAGGAAATCGATCCCGATAGCACGCCCGGCAAGCACACCCCGATCGAACATGACGACGACGGAAAGACCTAGCGCGTTTCCGAGATATTCTGGTTCATTTGATGGCGTCAGGCATCCATTCGGGTAGGCGCGTCGCGCGGCGCGTAGTGGGACTACGGGCAAGCGGCGC
>CAYWYB010000449.1:0-3125 GCA_964462145.1 uncultured Rhodospirillaceae bacterium | reverse complement strand
GACCAATACTTTTGAGCTGTTGGCGGAATACGGCGTCAAATATACCTGCGATCTGTTCCATGATGACCAGCCACAGCCGGTCAACACGAAAAGCGGTAAATTGATCTCGGTGCCCTATTCGTTGGAGATGAATGACACGGTTGTCCTCTCCATGATGGGCAAAAGCAGCCGCCACTATACCGATATTCTCAAGGCGAATTTTGATCAGCTCTATGAAGAGGGTGCGGAGAACGGCCAGGTCATGTGCATACCCCTGCATCCTTTCCTGATCGGCCAGCCGCACCGGATCGGCAATTTCGCCGAAGTGCTGGAATATATCACCGGCCATGACAAGGTCTGGGTCACGACGGGGCGCGAAATCGCGGCCCATTACTACGAACACCATTACGACAACGTGGTCGCCGCATTGGCCGCCAACAGGGGGAGCTAAGCATGAGCAGCCTGCCCGAAGATTATCTGGACTATCCCAAACGCGGCCACGGCATGGACCACGACCGCTATACCTGGTCCATGCTGAAAGACCGCCCCAAGGTTGTCTGGCCCAACGGCGCCCGTGTCGCCTTGTGGGTGGTGACCCAGTTGCAATGGTTCCCCCTGGATATGAAGCCCGCCATCCCCGTGCCAGCCGGTATGGCGCGGCCCTATCCCGATTCTTGGAACTATACCCTGCGCGACTATGGCAACCGGGTCGGCGTCTACCGTATTTTCAAGGTGCTGGACAAACTGGGGATCCGCTCGTCCGTGGCGATCAATTCAGCTCTGGCCGAGATGTACCCCTATCTGTTGCAGCAGGTCGTCGCCCGGGACTGGGAGGTGATCGCCAACGGCCTGGACATGGGCCATCCCCACCATGGCGACATGGACCCCGGCGAGGAAGCCGCCCTGATCAAGGGCGTACTGGAAACCTTGAGGGAGATGTCGGGCCAACGGGTGCGCGGCTGGCTATCGCCGATCAGATCGGAGTCCATGAACACCCCGGATCTGGTGGCGGCCGAGGGCATTGAATACCTCTGCGATTGGGCCAACGACGATATGCCCTACCAGTTCGAGACCGCCTCGGGCACGATCCACAACCTACCCCACACAATGGAGCTGGACGATCAGCAGATCCTGATCTCCCTGCGGCATACGGAGCAGGAATACGTGGATCAACTGAAAGACCAGTTCGATTGCCTGTATGCGGAGTCTGAAAACAGTGGCGGCCGCATCATAGCCATCAATCTGAACCCCTGGGTCACGGGGCAGGCTTATCGCATCAAGAAGCTTGAGGAAGCCCTCTCATACATCACCGCCCACGACGGCGTCTGGTCCGCAACGGGCGGTGAGATTTTGGACGCGTTCAAGGCGCAGGGTTAAGTCGTATCTCCGCTACTCGTCGCTTAACCGCAGCAAAGCCGGGCGGGCGGCCATGAAGGGGCCCATGCGGGCGCCGATGGTTTTGAAATGCTCGGAATTGCGGTGGGCTTCCGTGGCGGCTTCGTTTTCGTAGCGCTCGACAAAGACGATGGTGTTCGCCTCTTCACCCTTGAAAACTTCGTAGGACAGGCAGCCCGGTTCGTTGGCATTGCCGCCGGCGGCCATTTCCTGGCCGACGGCGAGCAGGTCATCCAGGGCGCCTTCCTTGGCGGTCAGGGTCGCGATAGTGGCTAGCATGATGGGGGTCTCCTTCGGTTACTCGAAAATCTGGTTACGCAGGTTTGAATTTCAGCCTGCTTTTATAGCGGCCCGTGCCCGCGGCGCAAAGGCGCGAAGGGCCTGGGTTAGGATATCCATGATTTCGCCGATCTGATCCTCGGTGACGATAAGGGGTGGGGAGACCAGGAAATTGTCGCCCTTGGCCCCGCCCATGGTGCGCCGGGAATAGATGATCAGGCCCCGGTCATAGGCCTCTTGCGCCAGGTGCATATGGGCATCCAGTTCTGGGGGCAGGGGGCGGCCGGTTTCCCGGTCGGCGATGACGTCGAAACCCAGCAACAGGCCCCGGCCGCGAATCTCGCCGATGAATTCGAACTCCTCCAGCAAACCTTCCAGTTGGCCTTTCAGCAAGGCACCCATGCGGGCGGCGTTGCCGATCAGGTCATTATCCAGATGCTCCGCCAACACGGCCCGGCCCACGGCGCAGGCGATGGGGGAGGCCGAATAGGTATGGCCGTGCATGAAACCGCCCGCGTCTTCCACGGCGCCGATGATCTTGCGCGAGGTGACACAGGGGGATGTAGCCAGACGCCAAACCCTTGGCCAAGGCCACCAGATCCGGCGTCACCCCCCAATGTTCGGCGGAAAGATACTTGCCGCTGCGCCCGGCCCCGCTCATGACTTCGTCGAAAATCAGCAGCACGCCGTATTGATCGCAGATCTCGCGGATGCGGCTGTAATAGATATCCGGCGCGGTCAGGGCGGCGGTGGCGGCCCCGCCGATGGGTTCCATGATAAAGGCCAGCACGGTTTCCGGACCCTGGTTGATGATTTCCTCTTCCAGCGCATTGGCATAACCCAGCGCGGCCTCGTCCTCCGATTGTCCGGCGGGGCGGTAGCGGCAGAACGGCGCCGGGATCTTCGGCTGATTGACGATCATCGGCGAAAACATGGAAAAGCCGCCCGGATCACCGGTCAACGACAGCGCCCCCAAAGTGGTGCCGTGATAGGAGGGCAGGCGCGAGATCACCTTGTATCGGGTCGCCTGACCAGTCGCGAGGGCATATTGACGGGCCAGCTTTACGCAGGCCTCGACCACCTCGGAGCCGCCGGAGCCGAAAAATACCTGGTCCAGGCCATCGGGCGTGATATCGGCGATTTCGTGGGCCAACAGCTCCGCCGGTTCATTCAAAAAATGGGAGCGGAAGGCGTAGCTGACCTTTTCCGCCTGGGCCACCATGGCTTCGCGCACGCGGGCGTTGCCATGGCCGATATTGGCGGTCTGCGGCCCGGAACTGCCGTCGATATAGCGTTTGCCGTCCTGATCCCACAGGTAGATGCCCTCGCCCCGCTCGACCACGGGCCGTTCCGGCGTGGGCCAGAAGAACATCGATGATGGAAGGTTGTCGCCGATCGGTACGCTGGTCATGACAATGCTCCGTGCCGCGGTTGTTCGTGAAGGGTGGTGCAGTTTAGACGAGGCGTGTAAT
>CAYWYB010000448.1:0-3126 GCA_964462145.1 uncultured Rhodospirillaceae bacterium | reverse complement strand
GTTAATCTACGCTCGCCAGCAATCTTGCGCCCTCTCATGAATAATTCGGGCTAGCTGCAGCCGGATGTGCCCCCGCACGTGTCGCATTTCATGCAAGTGCCGTTGCGCAACAAGGTGAAGTTACCGCATTCGCCGCAGGCATCGCCTTCATAGCCTTTCATGCGGGCCTCGCGGATGCGGTCCAGGCGTTCATCCACCTCATCGCTGACTTCCGGGCTGACCGCAACCGCGACCGCCGCGCCATTGCCCGCCGACGCCATAGCGATGCCGCCCCCGCCGCTGTCGACTTCGCCACCAGCCTGGCCGCCATTCTTGCCGCCCGTCAGGACCAAGAGATTCCGCCCTCGGACATAACCATGCGAGGCAACGCTGTGGGCCGCGAGCAGATTATCCTGCTCCGCATCCGCCTCCGCCTCGGCCTGTGTCAGGCCAGAACCCAGGGTATCGGGACGCAGATCTTCCGGATCCACATGGGCCAGTTCATTGCGGCCCAGATAGGAAATCGCCAGCTCCCGGAACAGATAGTCGAGCACCGATGTCGACATCTTGATGACATCGTTGCCTTCCACCATGCCGTTCGGCTCGAAGCGGGTGAAGGTGAAAGCTTCGACATAATTATCCAACGGCACGCCGTGCTGCAGGCCCAGTGAGATGGCAATGGCGAAACTGTCCATCAACGAGCGGAAGGCGGAGCCCTCCTTGTGCATGTCGATGAAAATCTCGCCCAGGGAAGCCGTCTTCGTACTCGCCGGTGCGGAGATAGACCTTGTGGCCGCCGACGACCGCCTTTTGGGTATAACCCTTGCGCCGCTGGGGCAGTTTGCGCCGTTCGGCAATGATCCGCTCGACCACGCGCTCGGCCACCACGCGCGGTTCGACGGGCTTTTCTTCAACGGCTGCCGCCAGGTCTTCCCGCGACTCGTCGTCATCATCAATGTCGTCAAACAGGGCGGAAGACAGTGGCTGCGACAATTTCGAGCCGTCCCGGTACAAGGCGTTCGCCTTCAAGCCAAGGCGCCAGGAGTCCTCGTAGGCCCGCTTGCAATCCTCCACCGAGGCGCCGTTCGGCATATTGATGGTTTTCGAAATGGCGCCGGAAATGAACGGCTGCGATGCCGCCATCATGCGGATATGGCTTTCCACGGACAGATAACGCTTGCCGATGCGTCCGCAGGGATTGGCGCAATCAAATACCGGCAGATCCTCGTCCCGCAGGCCCGGCGCGCCTTCCAGGGTCATGGCGCCACAGCAATAGATATTCGCGGCATCGATCTGCTCTTCCGAATAGCCAAGCGCGGCCAACATGGAGAAGGCGAGATCGTTCAGCTGATCGTCGCTGAAACCCAGGGTGTCGCGGCAGAATTCCTCGCCCAGGGTCCATTTGTTAAAGACGAAGCGGATATCGAAGGCGCTTTCCAGGGCAGCTTCCACTTTGTCGATCTCGCTGGCGCCAAAGCCCTTGGCGGCAAGGCTTTCGTGGTTCAGGTCCTTGGCCCCCTGCAGGGTGGCGTGGCCGACCGCATAGTTGATGATCGCGGTGATTTGGCCATCGTTGTAGCCCAAGGTCCGCAGGGCGGTTGGGACCATGCGGTTGATGATCTTGAAATAACCTCCCCCCGCCAGTTTCTTGAATTTGACCAGGGCAAAGTCCGGCTCGATCCCGGTAGTGTCGCAATCCATCACCAGGCCAATGGTACCCGTGGGCGCGATAACCGTCGCCTGGGCGTTGCGGTAGCCGTGTTTCTCGCCCAGTTCCAGGGCTTGATCCCAGGCATCGGCGGCGGCCTGGGCCAGGGGGGCATCGGGGCAATCTGCCGCGATCAGGGGCACCGGCGCGACTTCCAGATCGTCATAGCCTTTGCGCGCACCCATGGCGGCACGGCGGTGGTTGGCGATTACCCGCAACATATGCGGCGCGTTTTCTTCATAACGCGCGAAGGCACCCATTTCCTTGGCCATTTCGGCCGATGTGGCATAGGCGGTGCCGGTCATCAGGGCGGTGATGGCGGCGCAGAGGGAGCGGCCTTCTTCCGAATCGTAGGATAGGCCCTTGGCCATCAGCAAACCGCCGATATTGGCGAAGCCCAAGCCCAATGTGCGGTAGTCATAGGACAACTGCGCGATCTCGCGGGACGGGAACTGCGCCATCATCACCGAGATTTCCAGCACGATGGTCCACAGCCGCGAAGCGTGGCGAAAGCCGTCCACATCAAAGCTGCCGTCCTCGTGTAGGAAATTCATCAAGTTGATGGAGGCCAGATTGCAGGCGGTGTCGTCCAGGAACATGTATTCCGAGCAGGGGTTGGAGGCCCGGATATCGCCGCCCTCGGGGCAGGTGTGCCATTCGTTGATGGTGGAATGGTATTGCAGGCCGGGATCGGCGCTGGCCCAGGCGGCATTGCCAATCGCTTCCCACAGATCCTGCGCCTTGATGGTTTCCTGCACCTTGCCGTCGGTGCGCCGGATCAGGGGCCAATCGCCATCATCCTCTACCGCGCGGAGAAAATCGTTGGTGACACGGACGGAATTGTTGGAATTCTGGCCTGATACGGTCAGGTAGGCATCCGAATCCCAGTCTGTATCGAAGGTCGGGAATTCGATTTCCGTATATCCCTGGCGGGCGAAATCAATGGTACGGCGGACATAGTTTTCCGGGATCATGGCCTGGCGGGCGCCACGCAGGGCAGCCTTCAGGGCCGGATTGCGGGCCGGGTCGAACCTGCCGTCATGTTCATTGCCATCCTTGTCCACGCCGGGTTCATTTTCGCCGGCGCCAACCGCACAGGCCGCGATAACCGCTTGTAGATTTTTCGCCGTGATGCGGGAGCCGGCGACCAGGGCCGCGACCTTTTGTTCTTCCAGGGCTTTCCAGTTCACGTAATCCAGGATATCCGGGTGATCGGCATCGACCACGACCATCTTGGCGGCGCGTCGCGTGGTACCGCCCGATTTGATGGCGCCCGCCGCGCGGTCGCCGATTTTCAGGAAGCTCATCAGGCCGGAGGATTTGCCGCCCCCCGACAAGCCTTCGTTCTCACCGCGGAGAAAGGAGCAGTTGGAGCCCGTGCCCGAGCCCTACTTGAACAGGCGCGCTTCCCGCACCCACAGGTCCATGATGCCGCCTTC
>CAYWYB010000447.1:0-3142 GCA_964462145.1 uncultured Rhodospirillaceae bacterium | reverse complement strand
AGCGGGAGCCGCGATAACCCTGGTTTAACAGGGCATCATTGTCGCGGGCATCCTGGTCGCCAAAACCCAGTTCGGCGCGTACCCGTTTGTGGACATATTCCGCCATGGCCTCGGCCATTTCCACGCCCAGGCCGTGCAGGTACAGGTAATCCTGATACTTGTCATCGTCGAACCATTGCCGCGCGACTTCGGATGCATGCTGGCCAATCGTCACCGCCTGCAGCGCGATAATATCCCGTTCGCCGCTATCAACCTCCCGGAAGAAATCGGCAATGCACAGGCCGCCCGCGCGATTCTGGCGGGGCAGGGCGAAACGCGCGACCTCTTCATCGCTGCCGTTCGATCCGAACAGCACCAGATCATCGCCCTCGGAGGCGGCGGGGAAATATCCATAGACCGCTTGCGGCCGCAGAATATCCTCGGCCTCGCAGCGCGCCATCAGGTCCACCATGATTGGCTTCACCTCGTTCCGGGCCCACTCCATGTATTCCGCCAGACTGCGGCCCCGTTTGCGATAGCCCCAATGGAATTGATACAGCATGCGCTCGTTCAAATAAGGCAGCAGGGATTTGATCCCCACCTGTTCGATCACGCGATGGCCCAGAAACGGTGCCTCGGGCACGGCCACGCCTTTGTGCAGCTCTTCGCGGCGGGTTTTCACCTCTTCCAGATCGAGCGGCCTGGGCATCAGGGTCGGCTGGCCCAGTTTGCGCCGCTTGTTGCGGGGTTTGCCATCGCGCCGGCTATCTCGTTCGACAATGTAGTTATCGAAATCGCCACCGGCGACCCTGGCCATCAGGTCCAGGCCGTCGAAGGCATCGCGGGCATAGGCAACCCGACCCGAGGCAGCTTCATAGGCCTGGGCGCAATCGTCCTCGACAAAGTTGCGGGTCAGGGCGGCACCGCCCAGCATCACGGGCAAATGGATTTGCTGGCGGCAAAGTTCCTCGAGATTGTCCTTCATGATGGTGGTCGATTTCACCAACAGGCCGGACATGCCGATGGCGTCGGCTTCATGTTCTTTTACCGCCTCGATAATCGCGCTGACGGGTTGTTTGATGCCGATATTGACGACACGGTAGCCATTGTTGGTGAGGATAATATCGACCAGGTTCTTGCCGATATCGTGGACATCGCCCTTGACCGTGGCCAGGACTATGGTGGCCTTCTGGCTATCGGCGCTCCGCTCCATATGCGGCTCAAGATAGGCCACGGAGGCCTTCATGGTTTCCGCTGACTGCAACACGAACGGCAACTGCATCTGGCCCGAGCCAAACAGCTCGCCCACGACTTTCATGCCGTCCAAGAGGATATTGTTGACGATATCCAGGGGCGGGTGCTTTTCCATGGCCTCGTCCAGGTCCTCTTCCAGACCGGGCCGGTCGCCATCGACGATGCGCTGTTTCAGGCGCTCCTCAACCTCCGCCGCGCGTACTTTCTCCTCCTTGTTGGCCGCCTTGCGGTCCTGGAACAGGGCGATAAAAGCGTGCAGGGGGTCGTAACCGTCGGAGCGGCGGTCATAGATCAGATCCTCGGCCGCCTTGACCTCTTCCGCCGGGATGGAATGCAGCGGCATGATCTTGGATAGATGCACGATGGCGCCGGTCATGCCGCGGTCCAGGGCATGTTGCAGATAGACCGAATTCAACACATGGCGGGCCGCGGCCTTCAGGCCGAATGAGATATTCGACAGACCCAGGATGATCTGACACTCGGGCAGTTCCTTGGCAATGCGTTCGATCGCATCCAGGGTTTCCAGCCCAAGGCGCCGGTCATCATCATTGCCGGTGCAGATGGTAAAGGTCAGAGGATCGAACAGCAGATCCTCCGGCGCCATGCCGTGTTCGTTGACCGCATAGTCGTGCAAGCGATGGGCCAGCTTGACCTTGTCTTCCGTGGTCTTGGCCATGCCCTCTTCGTCGATGGTCAGGGCGATGACGCCGCAGCCGAACTTGCGCGCCAGTTGCAACCGCTTGGCCGCCGGCTCCTCGCCATCCTCGAAGTTGATGGAATTGATCAGGGCCTTGCCGCCATACAGCTTCAGGGCGCCTTCCAGAACCGGGTATTCCGTTGAATCGATCACCAACGGCGCATGCACCGAGCCGCGCATGCGGCTGACCACAGCGCTCATATCGGCCAATTCGTCCCGGCCCACGAAAGCGGTGCAAACGTCCAGGGTGTGGGAGCCTTCCTTGGCCTGCTCCCGTCCCATGGCGATGCAGCCGTCCCAGTCCTCGGCTTCTTGGAGGAGGCGGAATTTTTTCGAGCCATTGGCGTTGCAGCGTTCGCCAATGGACAGATAGGCGTTTTCCTGCCGGTAAGGCACCTGACCATAGAGCGAGGCAATGCCCGGCACCCATTCGGACTGACGCGCTTTTGGTTTCGGGCGTCTGGTCCCGTTCTGTTCCTGGCCGACGCCTTCCAGCATATCGCCCAGCGCCTTGATGTGTTCCGTTACGGTACCGCAACAACCGCCGACCAGGTTGACACCGTCCTCGACCACGAAACGCCGGGACCAATCCGCCAACTCCTCGGGCGCCAGGGGATAGCTGGGGTTGCCATCGACCAATTCCGGCAGGCCCGCATTGGGCTGGACCGTGATGATGCCGGGCCATTGCTCCGACAGCCAGCGCACATGTTCGGCCATCTCGCGCGGTCCGGTGGCGCAGTTGAGGCCCATGGCCTCCACGCCCAAGGCATGAATGGTGGTTGCGGCACCGGCGATATCGGTGCCCACCAGCAAGGTTCCCGTTGTCTCCACGGTGACCTGGGTGATGATCGGCACCTCGCGCCCGGCCTCGGCCATGGCGATGCGGGCGCCATTCACGGCTGCCTTCAGTTGCAGAATATCCTGCACGGTTTCGATCATGAAGCCGTCAACACCGCCCGCCAGCAGGCCGGCGGATTGTACCGCCAGGGCCGCCTCCAGCTCGTCATAGCTGATTTGCCCCAGTGAGGGCAGCTTGGTACCCGGCCCGATATCGCCCAGCACATAACGGGTGATGCCGTCACGGTGGAAGACGTCGAGAGACTCCCGCGCCAGTTCGGCGGCGCGTTGGTTGATCTCGTGGGCCTGATCACTCAGATCGAATTCGGCCAGGGTGATGGGCGAGCCGCCAAAGGTATTGGTCAGAATGATATC
>CAYWYB010000446.1:0-3142 GCA_964462145.1 uncultured Rhodospirillaceae bacterium | reverse complement strand
CCGACGGCGCCAAGCTGTTCTTCAAGGAAACCGTGTTGCCCACGTCGGCCAACAAGGGCGTCTTCCTGATCGCGCCGATGATCACCTTCCTGCTGTCCCTGGTGGCCTGGGCCGTGATCCCGTTCGATGACGGTGTCGTTGTTTCCGACATAAACGTGGGCATCCTGTATCTGTTCGCCATTTCCTCGCTTGGCGTCTATGGCATTGTCATGGCGGGCTGGGCCTCGAACTCGAAATATCCGTTCCTCTCGGCCCTGCGGTCGGCGGCGCAGATGGTCAGCTACGAGGTCTCCATCGGTTTTGTGATCATCACCGTTCTGCTGTGCGTTGGTTCCCTGAACGTCTCGGACGTAGTCCGTGCCCAGGCCGAAGGGGTCTGGTTCTTTATTCCGCTGTTCCCGATGTTCGTGATCTTTTTCATCTCGGCCCTGGCCGAGACCAACCGCCATCCTTTCGATTTGCCCGAGGCGGAGGCGGAGCTGGTGGCCGGCTATCAGGTGGAATATTCCTCCATGGCCTTTGCCCTGTTCTTCCTGGGTGAATACGCCAACATGATCCTGATGTCGGGTCTGACGGCGATCCTGTTCCTGGGCGGTTGGCTGCCCCCCTTTGATATCGCGCCGTTTAACTGGATCCCCGGACCGATCTGGTTCTTCCTGAAAATCGCGGCCCTGCTGTTTGTCTTTGTCTGGGTCCGGGCAACTCTGCCGCGCTACCGCTATGACCAATTGATGCGCCTGGGCTGGAAGGTGTTCCTGCCATTCTCGTTGTTCTGGGTGGCGCTGACGGCGGGCGTATTGGTGGCCTTTGATCTGGTGCCGAACACATGAGCTTCATGAAACAACATATCCGCGCCCTGCTGCTGTGGGAAATCGTCGAGGGCATGGCGCTGACCTTCAGCTATATGTTCCGCAAGCGGGTGACGGTGAACTACCCTTACGAAAAGGGTCCGCTCAGCCCCCGTTTCCGCGGTGAACATGCTTTGCGCCGCTACGCCAATGGCGAGGAACGCTGCATCGCCTGCAAGCTGTGCGAGGCGATCTGTCCGGCCCAGGCCATCACGATCGAGGCGGAACCCCGCGATGATGGATCGCGCCGGACCACGCGCTATGACATCGACATGACCAAATGCATCTATTGCGGCTATTGCCAGGAATCCTGCCCGGTGGATGCCATCGTGGAGGGCCCGAATTTCGAGTTCGCCACGGAAAGCCGCGAAGAATTGTACTATGACAAGGCCAAGCTGCTGGCCAATGGCGAACGTTGGGAACGCGAAATTGCGGCCAATATTGTCGCCGATGCGCCCTATCGCTAGGCCCGAGACAAGAAGACCGAGAAGAGAAGACCTGATGAGAAAAATGGATAAGCGGTCATGATTATACAGGGCCTGACATTCTATTTGTTCGCGGCCATCGCCGTCGGCGCGGGCGTGATGGTGGTCTCGGCGCGCAATCCCGTGCATTCGGTATTGTTCCTGATCCTGACCTTCTTCACCACCGCCGGTCTGTTCGTGCTGATCGGGGCGGAGTTCCTGGCCATGGTTCTGGTCGTGGTCTATGTGGGCGCCGTCGCCGTACTATTCATGTTCGTGGTGATGATGCTGGACATCAATTTCGTCGAGATGCGCGAAGGTTTCCTGCAATACATGCCCGTTGGCGTCCTGGTCGGCATTATCCTGCTGGTCGAATTGCTGATGATCCTGGGCACCGCGTCTATGTCGCCGGAGGTCATGGCGGCGGGGACCGAGCCGATCCCGGATCTGGCGGACCGGCAGAACACGGCCGCCCTGGGCGATGTGCTCTACACCAAATATATCTACCTTTTCCAGGCCGCCGGTATGATCCTGCTGATCGCCATGATCGGCGCCATCGTGCTGACCCATCGCCAGCGCCCGGGCGTGAAAAAGCAGGTCATCTCCGAACAGTTGGCCCGCACGCGCGAAGAGTCGGTGGAGTTGAAGAAAGTACAGCCGGGGCAGGGCATATAAATGATGGCATTTTTTGAAATAGGCCTCGGCCATTACCTGACCCTGGCGGCGGTGTTGTTCACCATTGGCGTGTTCGGAATTTTCCTGAACCGCAAGAACGTCATCATCATTCTGATGTCGATCGAGCTGCTGCTTCTGGCGGTGAACATCAACCTGATTGCCTTCTCGGCCTTTCTGAACGATCTGGTGGGGCAGATATTCGCCATGTTCGTGCTGACCGTGGCGGCCGGCGAGGCGGCTATCGGTTTGGCCATCCTGGTGGTGTATTTCCGCAACCGCGGCACCATTGAAGTCGAAGATATCAACCTAATGAAGGGCTGAGCGTTAGATGTATCACGCCATCGTCTTTCTTCCGCTCCTGGCGTTCCTGATTGTCGGTACGTTTGGGCGCGTTCTTGGCGACAGGCCGTCGCAGTGGATTACCTGCGGCGCGGTTATCACCTCCGCCGTGTTGTCGCTCGTGGCATTCTATCAGGTCGCGCTCGGCGGCCAGCCGGTCAAGGTCGAGATCGCCAGCTGGATTGTCTCGGGCACGTTTGATGTTTCCTGGGCCTTACGCATAGATTCCCTGACCGCCGTGATGTTGGTGGTGGTCAACGGCGTGTCCGCCCTGGTGCATGTCTACTCCGTTGGCTACATGTCCCACGATCCGCACAAGCCGCGCTTCATGGCCTATCTGTCGCTGTTCACTTTCGCCATGCTGATGCTGATCACCTCGGATAATTTCCTGCAGATGTTCTTCGGCTGGGAAGGCGTCGGTCTGGCATCGTATCTGTTGATCGGCTTCTGGTATCACAAGCCGTCCGCGAATGCCGCCGCGATCAAGGCCTTCCTGGTCAACCGGGTTGGCGATTTTGGCTTTGGCCTGGGCATCATGGCCACCTTCATGGTTTTCGGTTCGATCGATTTCGACACCGTTTTCGCCGCCGCCCCGGATCAGGTTGGCAAGACCTTGCATTTCCTTAGTTGGGAATTCGACGTCATGACCACGATCTGCATTCTGCTGTTCATTGGCGCCATGGGTAAATCGGCGCAGGTACCCCTGCATACCTGGTTGCCTGACGCTATGGAGGGCCCGACGCCTGTGAGTGCCCTGATCCATGCCGCGACGATGGTCACCGCCGGTGTCTTCCTGGTGGCGCGCTGTTCGCCGAT
>CAYWYB010000445.1:0-3145 GCA_964462145.1 uncultured Rhodospirillaceae bacterium | reverse complement strand
GCCTCGCTGATCCTGGTGGCGGCGACCCAGGCGCTGTTCAGGGGCAGGGCCGGCGCCATGGTGAAATCCGTATGCACCGCCGTCGGCACATTGTGGCGGGCCAGGGTGCCCAGGCGGGACATTTGCGAGGCGCGCTCGTGACCCAGCTTGTTCTTCCAATAGGCATCGCCCAGCTCGTGCACATAGTAAATGTTGACCGAGGCGCAGGCGCCCAGATCGGCCATGCGGCGGACCTGTTCGGGGGTGGAGACACCGAAATGCTCGATAGTGAAGCGGTGGTTGAACCGCGGCCGCTCAAATTGCAGTTTCTCAAGAGTATCCAGGGCCAGTTCCACGCCAAGATCGCCGGAGCAATGGACGTGGATGCGGAAACCTTCGTTCCAGAGGGTCCGCGCCACCTCTTCGAAAGTTTCGGGCGGGGTCATCCATTCACCATGATGCTCTTCAATGGCGCCGGGCGCTCCCAGCTGCATTAGCCCGGCGTAAAAGCCGCCATCGGCGAATAATTTCACGTGGTCATAAAACCGCAGCCGATGGGTATTGCGTTCGCGCAGGCCCACGGCCCGGGCGATCAGCTTGGCACCTTCTTTCTTGCCCCCGCCCAGGGGCATGGCGGGTGGGATCATCTGCACGCGGAACGGCGTGTCGTCGCGCTCCAAAGCCTTGACCAGGGCGGGCCATTCCATTTCCAGATCGAACATGCCCGCCGCCATGTCGCCGATGGTCGTATGGCCGCCGTGATGGACTACCTGGCGCAAACGCTCCAGCCCATCGGCGAAGCGTTTCGGCGCCAGGGTGAATTTATTGAAATAGCGGAACGCCAGGGACAGCCCGGTCTCGAAAAACCGCCCCTCGGCCATGTTGACCTGGGGGTGGCGTTCGCCCTCCGCCTCGTCCAGGCCCATCCACTCCACAGTCGCGTCGTTGACCACCAGGGTATGGAAGCCTCGGTGCCAGACGATGACAGGCCGGGTGGCGGAAATACCGTTCAGGGTCTGGCGGTAAACTTCGCCATGCCATATCGGGTGATGGCCCCAGGCGAACAACGGCTCCTCCGGGTCCTCCATTGCCAGGTCGATCTCTTTCAGACGGTCGAGAAATTCGTTGTGGCCCCGTGTGCTGGGGACATCCTGCCAGGGCAGCTTCCACTCCAGCGCCGTGGTGAAGTCCATGGGCAGCAGCAGCGCCGCCATGGAGGGATGCAGATGCGGGTCGATAAAGCCCGGCATGATGACACGCCCGGCAAAGCGGTCATCGATCCTATGGGGGTGGGCTTGCAGCCAGGGCTGCATGGATTCCAGGCTGCCAACCTCGATGATCTGGTCTCCACGCACCGCGACGGCGGTGGCGAGCGGTAGGGACGGCTCCATTGTCCGCACCACGCGCGCGGTATAGACGGTGATCTCTTCCATACTCTTCTCCAACAAATTTACTGCTTGGGCATACGGGTCAGCCAAATTAGAGGTATGGGAATAATGGCCACAATCGCGAACAGACGGAAGGCGTTTATGAAGCCGATCATCGCGGCCTGGCGCTTGACCTCGGCCGAGGCGCCGGCCAACCCTTCCACTGTGCTCAGGTCCAAAATGCCCGTGACCCACGGCAGGGTCAGCAATTTGGAATATTCATTCAGTGCAAGGCCCAATTCCAGGCCATTGATATAGGTCGAATGGATAACAATGGCGACGCAGATGGAGATGAACAGGGAGGATGCGAAGTTTCTCAGCATATGGAAGATCGCCGATGCATCGTCGAGGAATTCGGGCTTTACGGTGGAAAACATGATCAGGGTTATCGGCACCCATGTCATGCCAATGCCCAAACCTTGCAGCGCGCCGGTCCAGGCAACGCCAAAATAGGTCACATTGGTATCGAACTGTGCGATGCCATAGCCGGAGACGGCCTGGCAGAGGAAGCCAAAGGTCAGGGCCGCACGGACATTCCATTGCGCCATGCGGATGACCAGCAGAAATGACGCCATGTTGCCGGCGCCCCTGATCGCCAGCAGGACACCGATGGTCGAGTCCGGATAGCCGCGCAAATCCTGCAGCATGGTTGGCATCAACACCAAGGGCACGAAGCTCAACATCCCGAAGATAAACGAGATCGCCAGGCCGATACTGTAGTTTCGGTTCAGGAATAAGGCTGGCCGAATAAAGGGATTCTTCGCTGTCGAGATATGGACCAGGAATATATAGAGGGCCAGAAAACCGACGGTACATTCAACAATGGTCTCGGAAGATTCGAACCAGTCATTGCGTTCACCCCGATCAAACATGAACTGAAACGCCGCCAGGGCGGCCGCCAGGGCGAGAAAGCCAAGCCAATCCATGCTGGGCCCGGGCGGGCGGTTAGGCCGTTTCAGGATAAAGGCCCAGATGGCGCCGTAGGTCATGGCGCCAAAGGGTACGATCATGAAAAAGACCCAGCGCCAACTGTATTCCTCGGCTATGAAACCGCCCAGGGTCGGGCCAATGATCGGCCCCGTAACCACGCCCACGCCCCACAGGGCCGTCGCCAAGCCATGCTGTTCGCGGGGGAAAGTATCGAGAATAATAGCCTGCGATATTGGCACCAGCGGCGCGCCGAAGGCACCCTGGATGACGCGGTACAGCACCAACGCCTCCAAACTATCGGCAAGGCCGCAGAGCACCGAGGCGGTGGTAAAACCAAATGTCCCGATCAACATTATCCGGCGCCGGCCAAAACGGTTCGACAGCCAGCCGGATATGGGCGTGACCACGGCGGTGGCGACCAAATTGAACGTGACCACCCAGGCCACCTGATCCGGCGTCGCGGACAGGGCGCCGCGCATTTGCGGCAGCACCACATTGGCGATCGTGATCGCCATGGCATACAGCATTGTGGCGGAAGATACGGTGGCCAGAACAAGGTACCGGCGCGAGGCAGGTGCCATCGTGGCCGGTTCGGCGGTCATGGTCATGGTCTTACGATATCAGGCAATGATCTCCATGACCGCTTAATTTTTTTGACCGTGTCTAAACTGTGGATAGATTTTTTCGCCGCACGCGGTTACAGATTGTAAAGACGCTGTTGCGTATTGTAATAATAATGGAAGAATTCTCTTGTAGTTAGCCCGCATTATTCATGGCGGCCACCTGGTTTGAACAGGACGCGCGGTATC
>CAYWYB010000444.1:0-3158 GCA_964462145.1 uncultured Rhodospirillaceae bacterium | reverse complement strand
CCGCATATCCGCGCCGACGCCGTCATAGACGTCTTCGTCAACCGGCTCGTCGATTTGTTGCAAATGCAACCCCCGTGTGGTTCCACGCAGCCAGGCGCCCTTTTTATGCAGTGGACCTGGCTCCGCATCCTCGGGCTGCTCATCCACAATCTTCCGATCAGTCATGGCATTTTCTTCCAGATTGAGTTCCGCCGGCCAGACAACGCGCACCGTACATAATATTACCCATGCCATCGTTCAAGCCAATGACGGCACGCTGTGGATAACTTAATAATAAGATTTTATCAGATATGAAAAAATCAAGCAAATGCAAAGGTTTAAATTGAAACGTTATGATCTTGGGCAAACTTAGCCAAAGACGCGCGCAAACTATGCTCCGGAGAATCGTAAATTTCCTGCATAAAATCCTGCAAAGCCGGCAAATCAAGGCTCCGCACCATCATTTTTACCGCCCCGATGGATGCAGCGCCCATGGAAATACTACGCAGGCCCAAACCAATTAGGGCCATGGCATCGACCGGCCGGCCGGCTGCTTCACCGCACAGGCTAACCGGTACGCCGGCGGCACCGCAACGCTGTACAATATCGCGCACGATGGACAGGGCCGAGGGGCTCAATTCATCATATCGGTTGGCCAGACGCGGATTGCCCCGGTCCGCCGCAAACAGAAACTGCATCAAATCATTG
This sequence comes from uncultured Rhodospirillaceae bacterium, assembly GCA_964462145.1. Lineage (GTDB taxonomy): Bacteria > Pseudomonadota > Alphaproteobacteria. The sequence continues at coordinate 2,471 of CAYWYB010000444.1, read as the reverse complement.
CTGCCGATGGAAATGAAATCAACCAGCGGCAATAAGGCAGGCAATTGCCAGGCCAGGCTGGGGACTTCCAACATAGTGCCGACCCGAAGCGATGAAGGTCCGTCTTCGCCCATACGATGTTGGCGCTCGACCTCACGGTCCAACAGGGCGCGGGCCGCCACGAATTCCGAAACTTCCGCGATCATGGGAAACATCACCGCCAAGGGGCGGCCCGAGGCCGCCTTCAACAACGCCCGGATTTGCATGCGCAGCAATACAGGCCGGTCCAGGGACAGCCGGATCGCCCGCCAGCCCATGGCCGGGTTCTGTTCATCGTCATAGCGGGTTAAATAGGGCAGCATCTTGTCGCCGCCCACATCGAGGGTGCGGAAGACCACCGGACGTTCGCCGGCCTGATCGAGCACCCGGCTGTAGAATTCTGTTTGCATGGATACGGTAGGCAAAGTGGCCCGGACCATGAAATGCAGTTCGGTGCGGTACAACCCTATACCATCGGCGCCGGTTTCACCCAGATGCGGCAGATCGGCCAGCAAGCCCGCGTTCAGGTTCAGATGAATGCGGGTTCCGTCCTTGCTGACCGCCGGCTTGTCCCGCAGCGCGGCATAGCGGGCGGCGCGGGCCTGGCGCAGTTCCAGGTTGGCGCCAAAAGCTTTCAGCGCGTCGGCGCCGGGACGGACGAACAATTGGCCATTGTCGCCGTCGACAACCAGGTCATCGCCAGCATCGACCAGGTCCAGCAGATTGTCCAAACGCCCAATGACGGGAATTTGCAGGGCACGGGCGACAATGGCCACATGCGAGGTTGGCGAGCCTTCTTCCAGCACCAGGGCCTTGATCCGCTCGACGTCATAGTCCAGCAGCTCCGCCGGACCCATGTTCCAGGCCACCACCACGGCCTGATCAGGTAAATCGTCATCGCTCAACTGCCCACCATTCGTGGTCAAATGACGCATCAGGCGATTGGACAAATCCTCCAGATCGTGCAGCCGTTCGCGCAGATAGGCATCGCCGATCTCCGACATGCGGGTTTGGTTCTCCACCTGCACCCGTTCCACCGCCGCCTCCGCCGTCAAGCCGCTTTGCACTGCTTCGTGCATCCGCGCCGTCCAGCCCTTGTCGTGGGCAAACATGCGATAGGTTTCCAGGATGTCGCGGGACTCGCCGCCAGGTTCGGCGATCGCGGCCTGCAACATGCCATCAACCTGGCTACGCAACTCGGCCATGGCCGTATTCAGGCGCTCGGCCTCCACATCGACATCGTCGGCGACATGCTGCTCCACAACGATACGTGGTTCATGCAGGACCGCGACACCACGGGCCAACCCTTCATTCAACGCCAACCCGGCCAGACGCCGGGGCAGGCCATCGGAGCCAATGGTGCCGACGCCCGGGACTTCCTCCTGCAAGGCGCCGCCGACCATTTCCGCCAAGACCATGGCGATGGTCTGCATGGCCTCGATCTCATCGTTCACATAGTCGCGGTTGGTTCGGTTCTGCACCACGAGCACACCCACGACCCGGCCGCCGCGCAGTACCGGCACCCCCATCAGTGAGTGGTAGTCTTCCTCGCCGGTTTCCGGGCGGGCCGCGAAATTTGGATGCGAGCGCGCCTCGGACAAGGCCATGGGTTTGGCCAATTGGGCGATCTGGCCGACCAGGCCTTCACCAACCCGTAGCGTTGTCTGATGGATGGCGCCGCGTTTCAAGCCCTCGGTAGCGAACAGTTCCAGTACGCCGTCGCGCACCAGATAGATCGAACAGACCTCGGCCACCATGTTGGCGGCGATAACGGATACCAGTTGGTCCATCCGCTCCTGAGCAGCCCCGGAACCGGCCATGACCTCGCGCAAGCGGCGCAGCAGAATGCGCGGCCCTGATACACCCGCGGGGCTCACGCCCGGCACTCCGAAAGGGAACTACCGCGGACATTGGCCGGAGTTATTTGCGCAAACAGGCTCAAACGGCATCCAATCCATATGCGGAATGCAGGCTGCGTACGGCAAGTTCGGTATATTCGGCGCCGATCAGCACTGAAATCTTGATTTCCGAGGTCGAAATGGCGTGGATATTGATGCCCTTCTCGGACAGGGCCGAGAACATCCTTTGGGCCACGCCGGCATGACTGCGCATACCGACGCCGATCACCGAGACCTTGACCACCTCGCCATCCGCGATCACTTCCTGAAAGCCGATGGTGTCGCGATGCTGGGCCAGGATGCCCTGCACCCTGGGCAGATCACCCCGCGACACGGTAAAGGTCATATCGGTGCTGGTGCCGTCGGGAGAGGCGCTCTGCACGATCATATCCACATTGACATTGGCCTCGGCCAGGGGGCCGAAGACAGCCGCCGCCACGCCGGGCCGGTCGGAGACATGTAATAGGGTTACCTTGGCCTCATCGGAGGCATAGGTAATGCCACTGACCACCGCTTGTTCCACGATTTCATCCTCATCAACAACTAACGTACCGG
>CAYWYB010000443.1:0-3180 GCA_964462145.1 uncultured Rhodospirillaceae bacterium | reverse complement strand
GGTATTCGAACTTGTCCACCGCCTTCATCAGGCCGATGTTGCCTTCCTGGATCAGATCCAGGAACTGCAGGCCGCGGTTGGTGTATTTCTTGGCGATGGAAATCACCAGGCGCAGGTTGGCCTCGACCATTTCCTTTTTCGCCTGACGCGCCTCGCGCTCGCCTTTTTGCACCGTGGCGACGATGCGTTTGTACTCCGGGATCGGCAGGCCGGTCTCGGAGGCAACGGTGGAGATGCCGCCGCGGATGGTCTTGATTTCATCCCGCTCCTTGGTGGCGAATTCAGCCCAGCCCTTGCCTTTCAGGCGGCGCACGCGGGAAACCCAGCGCGGGTCGGTTTCATGGCCCTGGTAATGCTTGAGGAATTCCAGGCGCGGCACCCGGCGGGATTCTGCGAACCGCAACAGCCGGCCTTCCAGGCCGATCAGGCGGCGGTTGATGCCATAAAGCTGATCGACCAGCGCCTCGATCCGGTTGTTGTTGAGATGCACCGCCGTGACCAGGGCGATCAATTCCTCGTGCAGTTTCAGGTAACGCTTTTCCTGGGCCGCCGTCAGTTCCTGATGCTTCAGGGCGGCTTCCACACGCAGGTCCTGGACCTTTTTGAAACGCTTGTAGACCTTGGCGATTTTCTCGAACGTCTCGATCACGCCGGGCTTGAGCGCCTCTTCCATGGCCGAGAGGGACAAGGTGGTATCTTCCTCCTCCTCGTCATCGTCGGACTTATCCGCGTTCTCATTACTATCACTGCTGTCGCCACTATCGTCATCATTGGCGGCGGCGGCGCCGTTGGTTGCGCCATTCGTAGCGGGCGCCGCGGCGCCATTGGTCGCTGGTGCGGCGCCGTTAGCGGCACCATTGGTGGCATGAACGGCCATGCCCTGGTTCTTCTTGCCGTCAGGCCCGGCGCCATAGGTGGCGTCCAAATCAATAATGTCGCGCAACAGCACGTTACCGGCCATCAGCAGGTCATGCCATTCGATCACGGCGCGGATGGTCAGCGGGCTTTCACAGATGCCGGCGATCATCGCCTCGCGGCCGGCCTCGATCCGCTTGGCGATGGCGATCTCACCTTCGCGGGAGAGCAACTCGACACTGCCCATTTCGCGCAGATACATGCGCACGGGATCATCGGTCCGCTCCAGGGTTTCCGACTTTCCGGCGGGCTTGGCGGCCACGGCGGTACCCTTGGCGGGCGCCAGTTCGGTGCTCTCCGCCGGCTCATCCTCGTCGCTTTCGCCGTCACCGCTGCTTTCGGCGGCGCTGGCAGTGGCGCCATTGGCGGCATTGGCGTTCTGCTCCTCGGCGTCATCCGCCTCGATCAGATTGACCCCCATCTCCGAGAGCAGGGTCATGAAATCCTCGATCTGTTCGGAGGAAACCTGATCCTGGGGCAGTGCCTCGTTCAATTCATCGTAGGTGATATAGCCGCGCTCTTTACCTTGCGCGATCAAACTTTTCAGATTGGCCTCGGCCTTGGAGTCGATCAGCGGCCGGTCGCCGCTCTCTTCCGTCGCCGTCTTTTCCGCTACCTGTGCTTTCGCCATGAATGTCCGCCTATTTTCGTGCCAGGGCGTCATCTCGCCCGCACAATGTGACTACAAAAATTAATGCCCCGATAACATTTGCGGCAAAAACCGCATTTTATCCGCTTTAAGTATCGTCGAAACCGACCGCTTCGGCCGTTGCCACGTCCACCGCCTCTTTTAGCGCAAGAAAGCGGGTCTGCTTTTCATCAGTCATGTCGCGGCCCAAATCATCTTCCGCCGCCTTAAGATCGCGGCGCAAATCTTCCAGCCGGTGCCATCGAAAAACGCTTGTCCAGTCCTTTATAACCCGTGCCAACGTCGTATCCGGGCGCGCGAGCGGATCAAGATGCGCAATACCTGGGCCCGTCAATTCCGCTATCAATCGGGTGGCGGCATCAGCCATTCCACCACTTTGGAAATTGTTACGAAGGCCTTCTAGGTCAAGGGGCACGCCGGACGTGGCCTTTTCTATTATCACGGTACGGATGTTGTCAAGCGCCGGAGAGGATAAGCGTAATTCGCCAACCTCCTCAAATACCTCATGAATAAGCTCCGGATGGTTCAACAATGCCGCAATTAACAGACGTTCGCGGGACGAAGTATCGGCATCCCCTCCCTGGCCAAGGCCCCGGTGAGCTGGAATTGGCGGCGCATATAGGGGCCCGCGGCCACCGCCCGGGCGCCAATTTCTGTTGTTTCCGCCCCTGTTGAAGCCGCCATCGCCGCGCCCCTGCCCCCGTCCGTGCCCCCGCCCGAGTTCCCGTCCTTGGGCCGGCGCAAAGGCGCGCTCCAGGCGGTCCTTGAAATGGTCGCCGTAATAGGCCCGTACCGTGCCATCGGCGATTTCACCGACCACGGCGCGCAGATCCTTGCGCAGACCGGCACGTTGTTCAGGCGTCTCCAGGTTCTTGCCAGAGACCTGCATGCGCCAGAGGGTTTCCGAAAGCGGCGTTGCGCCGGCCAATAAGTCGGTGAAGGCGGCGGTTCCCTTGGCCCGCACCAGGCTATCGGGATCCTCCCCCGCCGGCAGGGCGATAAACTTCAGCGAATGGCCCGGTTGCAACAGCGGCAGCGCCCGTTCAGCGGCACGGTTGGCGGCGCGCTGGCCCGCCGCATCGCCGTCAAAACACAGTGCCGGTTCCGCCACCAGGCGCCACAATGACGTCATCTGGTTCTCGGTCAGGGCCGTGCCCAGGGGTGCGACGGCGAAGGGCAGGCCGGCCTGGTCCAGGGCGATGACGTCCATGTAACCTTCCACCACCACCAGCGTATCATCGTCACGGGCGGGTTTTCGGGCGTTGGAAAGATTGTACAGCAGATCGCCCTTGTGAAAGATCGGCGTTTCGGGCGAATTCAGGTACTTGGCGCGCTGATCGCCCAGGGCCCTGCCGCCAAAGGCCACCACCCTGTCGCGGGCATCGGTGATGGGAAACATCAGACGGTTGCGGAAACGGTCATAACTGTCGCCGCCGTCGTCGGGCTTAATCAGCAGGCCCGCCTCGATCAACTGCCCTTCCTCCAGACCGCGCGCCATCAGGGTTTGTTTCATCAGATCCCGCCGCTCCGGCGCATAGCCAAGATGGAAGCGCTTGACCGTGGCCGCCGTTAGGCCCCGTCCCTCGATATATTGCCGTGCGCCATCTCCGGCCAAA
>CAYWYB010000442.1:0-3190 GCA_964462145.1 uncultured Rhodospirillaceae bacterium | reverse complement strand
GTTGCCCACGGAAACCAGATCATGGCCCTTTTGTCCCTGCACTTCACCCGCGAGCACCGCCGGTAGCTGCAAATGAGCGACACGGTCGAGGCGGGTCTTGACGCCGGCGGCCTTGCCGAATTCAGCCAACTGCCGTTCCAATTCCACATCTGATGCCGGCACGAAATGCGAATTCGTGAGCATCTTGAGCTCGCGCGCCTGCGCCGTCGCCGGGGCGACGCCCGCTGCCAGAATGCCCGCCAGACCACCTGACACGGTGGCTGTGCCCTGGAGGAATTTCCGCCGGCTGGAAGCTTCATTCGAGAGTGTGTCGTTCTTCTGCGTAAGTTTAGTTTTACTAACCATTGTACCTCTCCCTGCTGCAAAATTGTTCGGTTTTGTTGTTTGTTGGTCCGCTTTAATTAGAAAGCCTAAATATTGGCGTGACAGATCGTGCCTATAGTGTAACCGGACTGCCCGGCTTTATGTCAATCGTTTATGTCAAGAACCGGTGTGAATAGCCTGCCAATAGTCCGCGTTCAGGTCCCAAAGGTAGGCATCGTGCGTCGATTCCAGGCAGCGCCGCAGGCTGGGATAGATCTGTAATTCAAGATCCTTTCCGCAGCCGCGCAGTTCGACCTCGGCAAGGCCCCGCGCTTCTTTTGACATTTTGGCCGCCGCCAGGTTGGCGCTGGCCTGCCGCATCAATTCCTTGCCGGCCGACGGGGTGTCGAGGTCGCCATAAGGCAGGGAATTCGCCAGTTTCGAAAGCCAGCGCACGGTCTCCGTCCGGCCCGCGCCCAGGTCGACAAGCCGGCTGCCGGCCGTGCGGAGAGTGTCCTTGACCAGGGCGATTTCCGACTCGGTGAATGGTGTCTTGTCACCGGGCTGGGGTATGGGCAGCAGGGTTACGTCGCTGCCGATGTTGACGCTGATTTGCTCCAGGCCCAGTTTTTTCAGTTCGCTTTTGGCGATGGAAATACGCACCGCCACTTGCGTGCGCGCCGCGGTCAGTTTCAACCCGGGAAGTGCCGTCAGCGCGACCTGTTGCCCATGCTGATTCTTGGCCGTGATCTCAAAGCCATCGTCGCCGGCCAGTTTGTAGGCTGTCCCGCCGGGCGGCGAGGGGCGCTCGTTCTGCAGACAATAGCTGGAGAAGGTGGCGCCGCATTCAGCGCCGTTGCAGGCCAATTGCACGGCACCTTCGGTTGATAACAACGCCAGGGCCTGCGGTGCGGCCTGGGCATTCAGCGTGAAGGTCGCCGATACCACGGCGGCGGCAATAAAACCAAATGAATGAAATTTTTCGAACATGGCCCATCCCCTGTGCAAACGAGAGACCGGCCTGGCGGTACGGCCCGGACGAGCCGATCTTCACTTGTCATAAACCTGGATAACCGTCGCATGAAATAGCGGCACGGGCAAGCAAATATGCTATGCGCGAAACCTGCTTTTAACCCCGGCGCTGGTCCGTCGCGCTGGCGTCAATGCTCAGTTCCTTGGTGATCACCACGCCGTAGTCATTGGCCGCCGTGTGGATGCTTATCAGGCCGTCGGCGACGTCCGCCAGTACCTGTTGCGGGTCACGCAGCATGGGATCGCCATAGCCGCCCCCCGCCGGTCCGACGCAAACAAAGCGGTCGCCGGCCTGAACCGGCGTGTGCGGCACTTTCGAAGGCAGTTCGCCGCCCTGGCCGTTGCTTCGGTCCAGGCGCAGGCCCGCCGCGCCGCCGTCGGTGCCGCCCTGAAAGCCCCAGGGCGCGAATTTGTGGCCCTCGCCCTCGACCGAGGCGCCGCCGTCGTCGAGATAGACAAATTCCCGTACCGAACCGAGACCGCCGCGCCATTGCCCGGCACCGCAGACATCCTCGCGCAACTCGTAGCGGTCCACGCGAAGGGGCAGATGGGATTCGATATCCTCGATGGGATTGTTGCGGGTGTTGGCATACAGGGTATCCACCGCGTCCATGCCGTCCCTGCCGTCCCGGCCGCCATAGCTGCCTTCGAAGATTTCCATATGCACCCAGTGTTCGGAGTTTTGCAGACCGGAAAATGCAATCACGCGCAAATTGCCGATGCCGGCGGAAACCTGGCTGGGCGCGACTTCGGCCAGGGCCTTCATCACTGTATCGGCCAGTTGGTTGCCGGGGCAGAAACGCGCAATGGTAGGCGCCGGGAACACCGGATTGGCCAGGCAGCCCTCGGGCGCGACAATTTTGATCGGGCGCACCAGCCCGTCATTGACCGGGATATGGCCGTGCACGGCTGTATCGAGGAGTACCGAACGCACGGTCAGCCAGATGGCGATATCCACCGTCCCCTGCAAGGGCATGTTGATGGGCTTGTCCGGGATCTGCGGCGCCGTGCCGGTCAGATCGACTACCATCTCATCGCCCGTGACAGTGATGGCAACGCAAAGGGGCAATTCCTTGCGGCTGGGTTCCGGGTCATCGAGATAGCCATCAATGTAAGTCGTGGCCGAGTATGTGCCGTCCGGCAGCGCCGCAATGGCCTGGCGCATCAGGCGTTCGGAATGGCCCATGACGCTTTCGCAGGCGCTTTGAAAGATGGCCTTGCCATAGCGGTCGATCAGTTCCACCAGGCGTTCGGCGCCGATGCGGGCGGCGGCGATCTGCGCTTCCATATCGCCCACCACCAGATCGGAAACCCGGATGTTGTCGCGCAGGATATGCCAGACCGGTTCGACTTTTTCGCCCTGGTCATAGACGCGGATGGCCTTGAATTGCAGGCCCTCGGCATAGGCGTCAATGGCATCGACAATGCCGCAACTGCCGGGCGTCAAGGCGCCGATATCGAGATGATGCGCCGTGGTGGCCGAAAAGGCGATCAACTCGCCGTCATAAAACACCGGCACGATGAAGCCCACGTCCGGGCCGTGGGAGGCGCCGGAATAGGCATCGTTGTGCATGATCACATCGCCGGGTTTTAGAACCTCGCCGCGCCCATCGAGGATCTTTTGCATGCCCTGGACATAGCCGGGGATGGGTCCCGATTGCAGCGGCGTGGATTGCGCCGATTCCGCCAAACCCCGGCCCTGCACATCGACCAGACCCGCGCCGAAGTCCTCTGATTCCCGAATGATTGAGGAATAGGACATGCGCATCAGCTTGTAGCCCATCTCGATCGCGATGTTCTCCAACGCGCCTTGAATGACCGAGGCGGTGACGTGATCCACGGCGGGGGCGTTTCG
>CAYWYB010000441.1:0-3205 GCA_964462145.1 uncultured Rhodospirillaceae bacterium | reverse complement strand
CGCGTCTACCCACGGAACCTGGGAAGCCGGTCAAATGGGTCAGAATAGCCCGGAAGTGCTCTAGCCCTGCATGGTCTTGCCGCCTTGCACGACCACTTCCAGCAGCACCGGACCATCCCGGTCATCGGCTGCCTGGAAGGCCGTCTCGAAGGCGGCGCCGGTCTCGATACGTTCCGCCTTCATGCCCAATGAGCGGGCCAGATCGGCAAATTCGATGGCCGGGTCCTTGAAATCCATGGCGATGAATTCGTCATTGCCATGGAAGGACAGCAGACGCTCCTTGATGATGCGATAGCCGCCATTGTTGGCAATAATAAAGGTGATCGGTAGTTTCAGATGCGCCGCCGTCCACAGGGCCTGAATGGAGTACATGGAGCTGCCATCACCCAAGACCGCCACCACCCGGCGTTCAGGATGGGCAACCTGGACGCCCAGGGCCGCCGCGACACCCCAGCCAATGCCGCCCGAGGCATTGCCGAAATAGCCATAACGGTCGCGTATGGCCAGGAATTGCAGCAGGCTATAGCTGCTGACGATGCCTTCATCGACGACGATGGCGTCTTCGGGCAACAATTCCGACAGGCGCAGCATCAGCCATTCCGGCTCGATCGGACTGGCATCCGCCATTGCGATGGCCTTGGCCCGCTTTTCCTCGCGCTGCACGGACCAATTCCGGGTAGCGAGATCTGCCAGGGAGGCCTTGGCCCGGTCCTTGAGATCCTGGCCGCCGCGCGCGCCGAGAACTGGTAGCAGGGCCGCGACGGTTTCCTTGACATCGGCGCGCAGGGCCAACTCGACCGGATGGTTCTTGCCCATCTCCCAGTCCCGTTGACCGATTTGCACCACCGCCAGATCCGCCGGCAGAGGGTCAACCGGGCTATAGACCGACATGCGCAGCAGATCGGAGCCGAGGCAGATTACCAGATCGTGAGGCGCAAGGACGTCGCGGACGTATGACTGATTGCGGTTCAGGCTGCCCATGAAGGCGGGATGCTCCGAGGGGAAGTGGGCGCCATCGTTAACTGTCTGCTGATAAACCGGCGCGCCCAGCATTTCGGCCAATTGCGCGGCCTCGGCAAAAGCGTCGGAGGCGACGATCTCGTGCCCGGCGACGATGACCGGCCGTTGAGCCGACAACAGACGCCCGGCCAAATGCTCCAGGGCGCTGTCGGAAGGGCGGGTGGCCGCATCGACACGGGTGCTTTCCCCCATGTCGATGGCCGCTTCCATGTTCAGGATATCGCCGGGCAGGGAAATGAACACCGGCCCCGTGGGCGGCGTCATCGCCACCTTGGCGGCCCGGCGCATGATTTTGGGCAGGTCCTCGATGCGGGTAACCTCGACCGCCCATTTCACCATGGGCGCGGCGATCGGCACCAGGGGGGCGTATAACAGCGGCTCCATCAGGCCATGGCCCTGTTCCTGCTGTCCGGCTGTAACGATCAGGGGAGAACCGGAGAAATTGGCCGTATAAAGCGCGCCCATGGCATTGCCCAGGCCAGGCGCCACATGCACGTTCACCGCCGCGATCTGGCCGGAGGCGCGGGCGTAGCCATCCGCCATGGCGACAACGATGGATTCCTGCAGACCCAGGACATAGCTGATATCCGTCTGCTCGGTCATGGCATGCATGATCGGCAATTCCGTGGTGCCTGGATTGCCGAACAGGCGGGTGACGCCTTCGTCCTTCAGCAGAGCCAGAAAGGCGCTGCGGCCGGTGATGGTATTGCGCTTGTTATCACTGCTCATGATATCGGCCGGCCTTTCGGCGAAACCTGGCAGGAGGCCAGGTCTTCCAGTACGGTGACCACGGCGCTGTGGTCCACCTTCGACTGCCCGCGTGCATTCAGTGCGTTGTAAAGACTCTCCGCCGTGGCGGCCAGGGGTAGGACAACGCCAAGGTCGCGCGCCGCCGATAGCACCACATTCAGATCCTTTTGCTGCAGTTCGGCGCGGAAACCCGGTTCGAAATTACCCTCGATCATGCGGGCGCCATGGTTCTCGAGGATAATCGAGCCCGCCGCCCCACCCATCAGGGCCTTGCGCACGATTGCCGGGTCAGCCCCGGCCTTGGTCGCCAGGACAAGTGCCTCGGCCACCGCCTGTACGGTGACGCCAACGATGATCTGGTTGGAAGCCTTGCAAACCTGGCCATCACCATTGCGGGTGCCGATCAGGGTCACGGTGCCGCCCATTAATTCAAAGAGAGGTTTGGCGCGGTCGAATGCCTCTTGCGGGCCGCCAACCATGATGGTCAGAGTAGCGTTTTCCGCCCCCGCGACGCCGCCCGACACGGGCGCGTCAAGATAAAGGCAGCCCAACGCGTTGATCCGGGCAGCGAATTCGGTGGTGGCGGTGGGGGAAATGGAGCTCATATCGATAACCAGCTTGCCGGCGCCGAGGCCTTCGGCAACGCCATCATTACCGAATAACGCAGCCTCGGTATCGGGGGTATCGGGCACCATCAGGATGATCACGTCCGCCTGTTCCGCCACGGCCCGGTTGCTGTCACAGGCGGCCGCACCGTCTTGCAGCAGGCCGGCGGGCAAATCCGGGGCCAGGTCATGGAGGAAGAGTTCATGACCGCCTTTTTGCAGGTGCCCCGCCATGGGCGCACCCATGATACCCAAACCGATAAAACCTACCTTCATGCCGTCCTCCTCTGCCCCATCCCGGACCCGGCGCCCACGGCGGCGGCCGGCATGCCCAGGCTAAAATTTACGAATATGGAAAAAAATGGGGGACCGCCGTATTGGCGATCCCCCGACGTTTTTTATTTTTTGCCTCAACCTGTCAGACTCGCGTCTGTAGGGGCCGGACTCTATGTTCCCGAACTGACCCAGGTCAAGCAGGAAAACATAACCATATGATAATTATGAGAGAGTGGCGGGATTATCCCAAAAAATCAGCTGAAAACAGCCATATATGGCGCCAAAAAAAAAGAGCCGCCCGTTTTTTGGGGCGGCTCCGAGTCAACAGGGAGGCGTCAACAGACTGGAATAATCCAATCCGGAGGATGACAGGGTGTGTATGTCATCGCCATACAATCTAGTGGGAAAGTGTTAACAAACTACTAATGCTGCCCAGATTTGAAATAATTTTTTTAATTATAAAAGTACAGTAAATGATTGGCGAATAATGGCGGTTTGGGGATAATGCGGCGATGCTTATCCGTCTGCTTATAATCTTATCTCTAGTTTGCACC
>CAYWYB010000440.1:0-3291 GCA_964462145.1 uncultured Rhodospirillaceae bacterium | reverse complement strand
TACAGAAAATAGTCCATCCGTTCGACCTGGACCTCATCAGCGCTGGGTCAGCTGGAATTCGATGCGCCGGTTGCGCCGGTTGGCGATTTCGCCCGGTCTTGGATCAAGGGGCTGGAATTCACCAAAGCCGGTGGCCGCCAAACGATGCGCGGGCACGCCCTGTTCCACCAGGAACTTCACCACGGCGATGGCGCGGGCGGCGGATAATTCCCAGTTCGAGGGGAATTGCGGCGTGGAAATGGGTATCGCATCCGTATGGCCGTCAACGCGCAGCACCCAGTTGATTTCGTCCGGGATCTGCCGCGAGATTTCCACCAAGGTCGTCGCCAGCTGGGCAATCTGGCCCTGTCCGGCCACTTCCAGCCGGTCCGAGCCGGAGCCGAACAGCACCTCGGACTGGAACACGAAACGGTCGCCGACCACCTGTATGCCCCGGCGCTTGCCTAGCACGTCACGCAGGCGGCCAAAAAACTCAGAGCGGTAGCGGGTCAGTTCCTGCACCTTGGACGCCAGCGCCCGGTTCAGCCGTTTGCCCAGATCCGTGATCGTCGCCTCGTCCTCCCGGTCCTTGGCTTCCGAGGCTTCAAGGGCATCGTTCAGGCGCTGGATTTCCCGGCGCAGGGCCATGATCTGTTGGTTCAAGAGACCGACCTGGGCCTTCTGATCCGCGCTCAAGGCCCGCTCGGCCTTGTAGTCGTCTTCCAGGCGGGTATAGAGGTCGAGCAGTTCGGAAAGACGGATGTCCCGCGCCTCGATCTCGCGTTGCGCCAGCTGGGTACGTTCCTGTTCGCTGGCCAGCTCGGCTTGCAGCTCCTTGCCGCGGTCGCGCAGGACGCCGATCTCGGTCTCCCGCTTCTGCAGGTTTTGTGCTAGCTCGCCGACCTTGGCCTCCAACTCGCCGCGCAGTTTGCGCAGGGCCTCCACATCCCGGCGCAGGCTCTCCAGTTCCAGCAGGTGGCGCTGGGTTATTTCCGCGTTGGCCCGTTCCCGCGATTGTGCCGCGGCCAGGGCATCCTCGGCCCCTTCGGCGCGGTTCGTCATTTGCCGCAACTGCACCTGCAATTGATCCCGGTCCGCCACCGTGGTCTGCAACGAGGACGACAGCTGCGCGATATTGAGCCGCAGGTCAACATTCGCTTGGCGCTCCAGATCCAGCAAATCAGCTAATTCATTGACCTGCCGGTTCAGGCGCTCTAACGCCTCGTCCTTGCCTGAAATAGCTTGGGTCAGCAGCACCTGGGCCAGGACGAATACCACCAGCAAAAAGATGATGACCAACAGCAATGTCGCCAGCGCATCAACAAAGCCGGGCCAGATATTGCCTGCACTGTCGCGGGTGTTGCGTCGACTGGCCATGCCTGATTTCAGGCGCCCGTGCGCCGCGGAATATACCGAAAGTGATCTAACTTCATCGTTCGTCCGCCAGGGCGGCGATGGTCCGCGCCAACAGTTTGATCTCGCTGCGCAGTTCCGCCACGGTTTGATTGCGGCCCTCGCTCATTTCCTCCAACAGTCGCATGACGTAAACATCCAGATTGCGCAGGTGCGAGCGCGAGGCTTCATCAAGGCCCGCTTCCTGGCCTTCCAGGTGATTGCTCAGGTTTTGCAGTACCGGACGGATTTCCATCTGGCTTTCCGCCAGCTTGATCATCAGGCCCTGCTCCGCCTTCATCTGATCGGTCAGGATCGACAATTTATCGACCAGGGCCATCAGGGTATGCTGCGCCGAATTACGCCCTTCCTCGGAACGGGAAATGGTGCGTTGCAAATTTTCAAGGCTGTCGGCGGTCTGTTCCAACAGGGCCTGCACATAGGCCGGTACCGACTGGTCGCCCTCGGCCAGGCCACTACCGCTGGACAGGCGGGTATAGCTGGACAGCCATTCTTCGAGGTCATTGTAGAAACGGTTCTGCGACTGGCTGGCCTGCAGCTCCAAAAAGCCCAGCACCAGGCTGCCGGCCAGGCCAAACAGGGATGATGAAAAGGCCACAGCCATGCCATTCAGGGGCGATTGCAAACCGGATTTCAGGTCGGAAAAAATGCTGGCGAAATCCCCGGCCGCCAGTGACAGGCTACCAATCGTCTTGCCCACCGCCGCAACGGTTTCCAACAGCCCCCAGAAGGTGCCCAGCAGGCCGAGAAAAATCAGCAAGCCAATCAGGTAGCGGGACATATCCCGGCTTTCATCGAGCCGGGAATAAATCGAATCCAGCATGGAGCGCATGGAAAGCGCCGACAGCGACATCCGGCCGCCCGTGCGCTCGCCCAACATGGTCGCCATGGGCGCCAGCAGTTTCGGCTCCCGCTGCACGGAAAGGCCTGGTTCGGAACGGCGGAAGGTTTCCACCCATTCGACCTCGGGCCGCAGCATCAGGACCTGGCGAAAGGCATGTGCGATGCCAAAGGCCAGGGTGGCGAGGATCATGCCGTTCAACACTACATTTGCCTGAAAAGCCCGGACCAGGGGCAGATAAAGCAACACCGCCGCGACAGCCACCAGGGCCAGGAAAATCAACATACGGACGAGATAACGGTCAGGCCGGGTCATGCCGCAAACCTATTTGATTGCCCGCTTAATCGCCCGGCCGCCATTCCACGCTGCCACGGCGCCTGCAAAACGACCTGTATCATTCACCCCCCTCGCACGCACCGACCCATATGGTTACTGCTTCATTCGGCAAATTCCATGGCCGGCGGTGTCCTCGACGCTTTATCTTTCCAACAGCAGAATATCCACACGGTCCGGCGCGCCGCCGTCCCGGGCAATGCCCAATGCGCGCACATCAATGCGCGTGCTGCGCAAACCATTCTCGATCAAAAACGAGCGTACCGCCAGGGCCCGCGACAGGGAAAGCCGCCGCGCCTTGGAGGTGTCGTTGCCCGAACCCTCGGCATAGGCCTTCAACTGCAGCCGCGCCTCGGTCGCGGCCACCTTGTCAGCCATGGTTTTCAAAAGATCCTCGTCGCCACGGGTCAGCGCCGAACTGCCGGCGCGGAAGCGAACCTGCAACAGTTTGTCATCCGACGGACCCAAGGAAGCCAGTTGCCGCCGCTTTTTCACCTGCGGTTTGGCCGGTTTCGCGGCTGGTGCCGCAGCCGGCGCCGCAGTGGGCGCTGTGGTGGGCGCTGCGGTGGATTTGGCCGCGGGTTTCGTGCTTACCGTGCCGGCCGGCGCGGTCTTGTGCGTCTTGGGTATCATGGCCGGGGGAGGCGGCGGTGGCGGTGGCGGTGGCGCTGATGTTCTGGTTGTGGCCTTTTTTGGCTGGCTGGCCCTGGGCGCGGGCGCCTTCG
>CAYWYB010000439.1:0-3304 GCA_964462145.1 uncultured Rhodospirillaceae bacterium | reverse complement strand
TGGGTACAGGTGGGTCCGGACTGGACGTGGGTCATATCGAGTATGCGTACACCTTCAAGCGCTTTCATGAGGGGGCTCCCGTTTTCTTAACTGGTTAACTTATTGTTGAACTTAATGATGGATTTGAGATTTGTTCGGCTCTACAGAGTTTGTCGCTCAATGTACGGCCCGTCAGTCGAGATAGCGCACGTTTTTTGCCACGTGGTCCGCTAGCTGCAGGGCATGCTCGCGTACGAGTTTTTCTGCCGTTTCTGTCTGTCTTTGCTCCAGTGCCTCGATGATCCGGGCGTGGTCAATAATCGAACGCTGTGCACGGTCATCGTCCTGAATGGTTCTCGACCGGATCGCCCGCATATGAATAAAAAGGCTGTCTGCGAGATCGCTCAATAACGGGCTGTGTGCGAGAGAAACAATCGCCTGATGAAACTGGATATTGGTTCGGGAGTATTCATCGATCGGCGCCCCCTCAGCATCAGGACTTCCTTTGTCCCAAATCTTCCGCAGAGCCGAGATTTCCTGATCGGAAGCACGCAGGGTCGCAAGCCTCGCCGCCATACTCTCAATTGAGGCCCAGGCATAAATGATCTCAAGGATTTCTTCTTTTGTTTTCCGGACGACGAAGGTGCCTCGCCTGGGAATATTCCGGACCAGGCCCGCCTGCTCCAGGCGGGAAATCGCCTCTCGAACCGGTGTGCGGCTGACGCCCAGGCTATCGGCCAATCGTCTTTCGTCAAGGCGAGGGGGTTCCTCCCCTGAATAAATATCCATCTCCGCGACGGCGTCCCGCAGGCTCCAATAGACCTGGTCCTTGAGGCTCGACACCGAGCGGATCGGCTTAACGGCAATTGTCATCAGGATTCCTTAAAAAGAGTCTGGGCTCAGCGTCCTAACGGTCGAGCGATTCAGCCATGACCCGGCCAATTTCAACCGGCGAGGAGACGACTCTGACACCCGCGTCCCGCAGTGCCTCGATCTTTGTCCGCGCGGTACCCAAACCGTAATGAACGATCGTGCCCGCATGCCCCATCCGGCGCCCTTCCGGAACGGTTTGTCCTGCGATATAGGCGACAACAGGTTTGACACTGCTGAGTGTTGATAAAAATTCTGCGGCATTTTCCTCCGCCCTGCCCCCCACTTCGCCGATCAATACGACGCCTTGGGTCTGATCATCTTTCATGAACAGCTCGAGGCACCGTGAAACCGAGATACCGCCCACCGGGTCCGCCCCAATGCCGATACAGGCGGACTGCCCCAGTCCGTTTCGGGTAGTTTGGTCAACCGCTTCGTAGGTGAGCGTGCTTGATCGAGACACAATACCAATGGCGCCGGGCAGAAAGATGCCCTGCGGCATGATGCCGAGCGTGCCAATGCCCGGAACCGCAAGACCGGGAGAATTCGGGCCGACGAGCACCGTGTTCGAATCCCTGAGATGTGCCCGCACCCGGACCATATCCAGAACGGGGATGCGTTCGGTTACACAAACCACCAGCCCGATTCCGGCATCGGCTGCCTCAATGATGGCTTCCGCGGCATTTGCCGGCGGCACAAATATCACGCTGGCGTTGGCTTGCGTCGCATTGATCGCCTCAGCCACCGTATCAAACACCGGAACGCCAAGGTGGCTGGTACCGCCCTTACCTTGCCGCACGCCGCCAACAATCTGGGTCCCGCTGGCCAACGCCCGTTCGCAGTGGAACGTTCCCTGTCGTCCCGTTATTCCCTGGCAAATCACCCGGGTCAACCCATCGACCAGTATGCTCACGAGCGGGACCCCTCCTTTGTCCGTGTGATCCACTGAGCCAACCGGCCCGCGATCGAATCTGCCCGTCGCGGGGCCGGCGGCGAATGCGCAGCGTCGATCACCATTTGCGCGGCCGAGGCAAGGTCCGGCGCGAACTGGATAGCGAGCCCAGACCGCTCAAGTCGCGACAAGGCGAGCGGAGCGTTTGTCCCTGCCAACCTCATAACGAGAGGAATGCTGACTGGTTGTTCGAGATGCGCAAGCAACAAACCGTCGGCAATCGTATCGCAGCGCATGATCCCGGCTCCGAACACATTGACGATCAATGACTTGATTCCGGGGTCTGACAAGACCAGAAGAAAGGCTTCCTTCACCCTGCTGACCTCAAGCACGGGCGGTACGTCGAGAAAGTTTGCCGGCCTGCCCCCGAGGTGAGTGATCGCATCCAGCGTGGCCATTGCCAGTCCGGCTCCGCTGGATAATGTGCCGACATTGCCATCCAGGCGAATGAAGTTGAAACCGTTTTTGGCTGCCCGCTCCTCAGCCTCTGAACGATCGGTCCGTGATGCCAGGGCCGCCATTGCCGGTTGGCGATAAAGGGCGTTGTCGTCCACAGTGACACGTGCGTCCAGTGCAACCAACGAGCCGTTGTTCCGGATGGCGAGAGGATTGATCTCGATCAGGGAAAGATCACGAGCCACAAATAGCCCGTGCAGTTGCTGGACGAGTTCAGCAAAAGCCCCGATCGACGATGACGGCAGCCCCAGTCGGGATGCCACCTCATGCCCGACCGACAGGGCAATCTGGCTGGCCGCGCCGAGGGGGACGCGAACCAGGTTATTGGGATCATCAAAAATATCCCGTTCAACCTGGCTCCCTCCCTTGACGCTCGCGAGACAAATGGGCTCACCCCGTTCCCCGTCGATGAGAATCGCAAGAAAGACTTGTAGTTCAGACCGGATCTCGGGCTCAATATAGACCGCGTTGATAGTCTCGCCCTGGCGCGTGGTCTGCGGAGTAACGAGATTCTTGCCCAACATCCTGGCTGCTGTCTGGCCGACCCCCAGAACGGTACTGGAGAACTCAATTCCCCGCAGACCCTCAGAACCGCCGACGTGCCCCTCTGCTCGGCCGCCTGCATGGATCTGTGCCTTGATGACCCAGGGGCCTTCCCCTAGTTCCCGGGCGGCATCCAGCGCGCGCTGCTCGGATGTGGCGACGATTCCCTCCAATACGGGAATCCCCTGTTCCCGCATCAGTGTTTTAGCCTGGTATTCAAACAAAAACATGTTTAACTCCGGGGAAGGCGCTCAGCCGGCGAATCCGCCGGGGCAGAACTAATGAACCGCAACCGCAGGATCTACCTGAAGGACAATTTTCCCAAAATGTCCCGAGGCTTCCATCAACTGGTGGGCCTGACTCACCTCCTCCAGGGGGAAAATCTCATCCACCAGCGGAACGATCCGGCGGTCTTTCAACAGATCCATCACATCCGCGGCAAACCTTGCAATGATCTGGCCTTTTTCTTCCGGAGGCCGCGGCCTGAGCACCGAACCCGCGATC
>CAYWYB010000438.1:0-3309 GCA_964462145.1 uncultured Rhodospirillaceae bacterium | reverse complement strand
ATTGCAATCTTACTTTTAATCTTTCTTATCTGATCGGTTCAAATGAGCCGATCGTTTCTATTCCAGAAAAACGAGGCTAACGACCGGCTTATGGAAAAGGTGCCAATGACCCAGACGGGATTCATCCGTTTGGAAGAGGAAATGAAGCGGCTGAAAGGTGTGGAGCGCCCCTCGATCATTCGGGCGCTGGAAGAAGCGCGCGCCCATGGCGACCTTTCGGAAAATGCCGAGTATCACGCCGCCAAGGAACGCCAGGCCTTTGTCGAGAGCCGGATCGCCGAGCTGGAAAGCAAAATCAGCCGGGCCCAGATCATCGATACGGCGGCGCTGACCGGCAAGACCGTCAAATTCGGCGCCACGGTAACCGTGGTGGACGAGGACGATGATTTCGAGATGAAATTCCAGATCGTTGGCGAGGACGAGGCCGACATCAAGGAAAAGCGCCTCTCCGTCCGCTCCCCCCTGGCGCGCGCCCTAATCGGCAAACAGGTCGGCGACGAGGTCGAAGTGGCGACACCATCCGGCGGCAAGTTTTACGAGTTGCTGAAGGTAAAATTCGTTTAGACCTTTTTGGGAATTGACGTATCCGCCCCCGTGCGCAAAACCGCCCGTTCCTTGGGCAGGGCGGCGGCGGCGATAAAACTAACCAGTGCCGATAGACCCAGTAGAATAAACAGCCCATCCAAACTGTCCGTGGCGGCATGGATCAAGGGCACCAGCGCCAAGCCGACCGAGGATACGCCAAGGGTCAGCAGAAATTTCACGCCAAATACCTTGCCGCGCCAATTTAACGGCGTGTAGCGGGCAAGCAGGGAATTCTCCGCCGGCTGCGCCATCAAATTCAGGCTGATCATCAGCGCCGCCAAGGGGATCAGCAAGGGCCCGAAAGTGGCAAAGGCAATGCCATAGATCGGCACTTGCAGCAATTGGAAGGCGGCATACACCAATTTGCGCGGGAAACGGTCCGCCAGTTCTCCGCCGATGATCTGTGTCAGGGACGAAAACAGATAGCAAATGCTGACAAAACCGCCGATGCCCAGAAGCGATTGACCGGCGAAGTCAAACAGCCGTTCTTCAAAGACCTTGGGCAGGGCATAGGCGGTAATCTGATAAATCAAACCGCTGCAGACGACGGTAATGGCCAGCATGATAAAGGCACGACGGCGGTCCGATGCGACGGGTGCGGGCGCGGGCGCCGCCTCGCCCTCACCCTCGACGATAAAGCCCAGACGCATGGCCAGGATAAAAGCCACGCCCGTCGCCACGCAGATTACGCCAGGCGCGATGAAGGCGGCCCGCCAGCCCCACAATTCAGCCAATCCTCCGGCCACCAGGGCGGCAATCGCCGTCCCGCCAGAGCCGAAGACGCCGTTGATACCCAGGGCGCGGCCATGACTGCGGCTATGCTTGATCAGCCAGGGCACGCCAACGGGATGGTAGATTGCCGAGAACGTACCGATGGCCGTCAGACCCATGGCCAGCTGCCATGGGCCGGTGACCAGTCCGGTCAGGATCGAGGCCAGGCCGGTACCGATAAAAAAGACCGCGATCATACCCGCCGCGCTCCAGCGGTCCGCCAGCCAGCCGGCGGGCAGTGCCGCCAGGCCATACATCACGGCGCCGGGAATGGAGAGCGCGAACAGTTCCGCATAGGGCATCCCCCAGACCCGCTCCAGCACCAGAACGACCGTGGCGAAGAACAGCACGAACATGTGGGAATAGGTATGCGCAACGCTGGCAAAACCCAGCGCCACGGTCGCCGTTGGCGCATCAATCCGGTCAGACGCTGACATTGCCCCTAGTCGACCTCGCCACTAATCCAGGCGAGGAAATCCTGATTGCCGCCTTGGATCGGCAGGCTGACGACGCACGGCAGATCGTAGGAATGCAACGCCTTGATCCGCTCGGTCACATGCACGGTCATATCGCGGCGGGTTTTCAGGATCATGGCGACTTCCTCGTCCTCGGCCACCGCGCCCTCCCACCTGTAGACCGCCGTCATCGGGCCGAGGATATTGGCACAGGCGACCAGGCGGTCATTGACCAAAGTGCGCGCGATGGCCTTGGCCTCCTCGCCACTGCCGCAGGTTACGTATAAGAGTGCCGCATCCTCCATTTCACGCCCCTTCCCTCAGCCCGCACGCAGGCGAAACGCCAACTGCACCGTAGCCGCGAACAACAGCAAAGCCCCGCCCTGATGCAACACGGCCAGCGATACCGGGATCAGCAATACCAGCGTACCGATGCCCAAGGCCAGTTGCAGCACCAATGCGGCCATGCTCAACCGCAGCGCCGATCGGGCCGCGGGCGCCAACTCCAGGGCCCGTGCCTTGAACCAAATCCAAAGCAACAGCAGGGTGCACAAATAGGCCCCGATACGGTGGTCGAACTGTACCGTGACCACGTTCTCGAACATATTCAGCCACCATGGCGAAAGCTCGCCCAATTCCGGCGGCAGCCAATATTCGTTCATCATGGGAAATGTATTGTAGACGAAACCGGCATCCAGACCGGCCACAAGACCGCCCGAAAGGGCCTGCAACAGCACCAGCAGGACGGCGGCCCAGACCCAGCCCCGCAATGCCGCCGCTGCCTTGCCCGCGGCACTGCCAACCGCCGGCTTCGAAAGCAGATCCATCGCCACCCAGAGCAGTGCGCCCAGGATCAAAAAGGCCACGCCCAAATGCACGGTCAGGCGGTACTGGCTGACGTCGGGACGGTCCACCAGGCCGCTTTTCACCATCCCCCAGCCGATCAACCCCTGCAACCCGCCAAGCAGGAACAAGCCCAACAGGGCCTTACGCCGGCGCCGCTCGATCCGTCCCGTTAACAGGAACCACAAAAACGGCAGGGCAAAGGCCAGGCCGATAGCCCGGCCCAGAACCCGGTGACTGTATTCGTAATAGAATATGCCCTTGAATTCCGGCAGGGTCATGCCCTGGTTTATTTTCTGATATTCCGGATATTGCTTGTATTTATCGAAGGTTTCCTGCCAGGCCTCTTCGCTCAACGGCGGCAATACCCCCATCAACGGTTGCCATTGCACCATGGACAGGCCGGAATGGGTCAGCCGCGTGGCACCGCCCAGCATCACCATGGCCACGACCATGGCCGCCACCACCAGAAGCCAGACCGCGACCTGGGGACGGGCCCCAACGGCGCGCGCCTCAATAACATCCAATTGATCGCTATTCATCAATGCGTCATCCCGAAAATTGCATATTTTATAATAAGTTAAAGGATTTAATTAATCTCATTATTTAACAATAAGATAGAGAAATAAGTTAAAGGATTTAATTAATCTCATTA
>CAYWYB010000437.1:0-3342 GCA_964462145.1 uncultured Rhodospirillaceae bacterium | reverse complement strand
AATACCGAAAATGGTCTATCCCACCATCTCCGAATTGATCAGCTTTGAAACTGGCTGGCCCGATAGCCCTGCAGATATAGCAGGGCTGTCAGGTCGCCATATTCGATCCGCGCCTTGGCCGCCCGCGCCAGGAACGGCTTGGCATGATAGGCAACGCCCAGACCGGCGGCCTCGACCATTGCCAGATCGTTGGCCCCGTCGCCGACGGCCAGGGTTTGCTCCAAGTCTAGGCCATGGCGTGCCGCGAATGCGCGCAGGGCCGCTAACTTTTCCTCCGGCCCCAGGATCGGCTCCACCACGCTGCCGTCCAGGCGTCCATTAACAAAATGCAGCGCGTTGGCTTGGTGGTGATCAAATCCGGCGGCGCCGGCCACGCGCGAAGTGAAAAAGGTGAAGCCGCCCGAGACAAGCGCCGTCAGGGCGCCGTGGGCCCGCATGGTGGCGACCAGCTCCCGAGCGCCCGGGTTCAAATGGATGCGCTGCTCATAGACCGCCTGCAGATCCACCTCGGCCAGGCCGGTCAACATTTTCGCCCGTTCGCGCAAGGCCTGATCGAAACTGATCTCGCCCGACATGGCGCGCTCGGTTATGGCCGCTACTTGCGCTTTCTGTCCAATGACATCGGCCATCTCGTCGATGCATTCGCCGCTGATAATGGTCGAGTCCATATCCGCCACCAGCAATTGCCGGCGCCGCGACGGCTCGTCCGTCTGGCAGAACAAATCCACCTCGGCGCCTGCCAGCGCTTGCCGTGCCGTCTCTTCCACGCCCTCAATGGACCCGGCAAAGCGCAGATCACAGGCCTGCCCAGACGCCAGCCAATCGGCCTCGGCGCCGGCGGGCAGCGTGGCCAGAACCAGACGGACATGGTCGTCCGTCAATGGCTTCGCTATAAGGGTCAGAACCTGAGACATGACGAGCTGCGAAAGATAATCCCTAATGGATAATGCCATCCTGATAGCCGGACCGACGGCCAGCGGCAAGTCCCGTTTGGCCATCGACCTCGCCCAGGCCCTGAATGGCGTCATCATCAATGCCGACAGCATGCAGGTTTATGCTGAACTGCGGGTCCTGACGGCGCGTCCCGATGCCGAAGAGGAAGCCGCCGCGCCGCACCGATTGTATGGCATTACCTCCGCCGCCGCGCCGTTCTCTGTCGGGCGCTGGCTGGAACTGGCCCTGGCCGAGGCCGCCGCCGCCCGTGCCGCCGGCCAGGTGCCGATCATCGTCGGCGGTACGGGGCTGTATTTTCAGGCGCTGGTTCAGGGCATGGCGGAGATCCCCGAGATCTCGGATCGGGCCCGCGCCGAGGCGCGGGGCAAGCTGGAGGAACTGGGTGCCGCCGGTCTGCATGCCGCCCTTGGCGAACGGGACCCAGTCATGGCCGAACGCCTGAAAGCGACCGATTCCCAGCGCCTGGTGCGCGCTTATGAAGTCATCCTGGACACCGGCGTCTCCCTGGCGGACTGGCAGCAACGGCCCAGCTCCACGCCAACGCTGCCCCCACCGTGGCAAGGCTTTGTCCTGAACTGGCCCCGGGCCGAGCTGTACCGCCGCTGCGACGAACGTCTGGCCGCCATGCTGGAGCAGGGCGCCCTGGAAGAAGTGGCCAGGCTGGCGGAAATGACCTTGGACCCGAGCCTGCCCGCCATGAAGGCCCTGGGCGTGCCCGATCTGATCCGCCTGACGAAAGGCAAGATCAGCCGCGATCAGGCGTTGGCGGCGGCGCAACAGGCGACCCGGCGCTATGCGAAACGGCAGATGACATGGTTTCGGAACAAGATGTGTGCGTGGAAGGGGCTTGATGCGCAAGATTCGGAAAGATTATCTGAAATTATCATTCCATTTATAACATAAAATCTATTGACCGCCCCCCGATGAAGCACTATGTTGCGCCCGCCCGTGCCGCTCCGCCAAATGGATGTCGAGCACGGCAAAAGGCCTGTAAGCCTCTCTGTCGAGGGGCTTTATTGCATTCATCGACACCCCGCGTTAGGAGCAGATCATGTCGGGTACTGAGCAGAATTTGGGGCAATTGAGTGATAGCGAAACCCTGAGCGGCGCGGAAATATTGATCCGTGCACTCACCGATCAGGGCGTGGAAGTAATTTTTGGCTATCCCGGCGGCGCTGTACTGCCGATTTACGATGCCCTGTTCGCGCAGAACAACATTCGCCACATTTTGGTGCGCCAGGAGGGCGGCGCGGTGCATGCCGCCGAAGGTTACGCGCGCTCCACCGGCAAGCCGGGCGTGGTCCTAGTTACCTCCGGCCCCGGCGCGACCAACGCGGTGACCGGCCTGACCGACGCGATGATGGATTCCATTCCCATCGTTTGCCTGACCGGCCAGGTCGCCTCGCATCTGATCGGCAACGATGCCTTTCAGGAGGCCGACACCATCGGTATCACCCGGCCCTGCACCAAGCATAACTATCTGGTCAAGGACACGGACGAGATGGGCCGCATTGTGCACGAGGCGTTTTATGTCGCCACCCAAGGGCGCCCCGGCCCCGTGGTCATCGACCTGCCCAAGGACATCTGCGTCAACCAGGGTGTCTACGAAAAGCCCGATCTGGAAAACCTGCATCATAAGACCTATCGCCCAGCCTCCGCCGGCAATGCGGCCCAGGTCGCCGAAGCGGTGAAATGGATAGCGGGGGCCAAACGGCCGATTTTCTATACCGGCGGCGGCCTGATCAATTCCGGGCCCGAGGCCTGCGAAAAGCTGCGCGAGCTGGTCAAGCTGACCGGTTATCCCATTACCTCCACCCTGATGGGCCTGGGCGCCTTTCCCGCCTCGGACGATCAGTTTCTCGGTATGCTGGGCATGCATGGCACTTACGAGGCCAACAATGCCATGCATGACTGCGACGTGATGATCTGCCTGGGCGCGCGCTTTGATGACCGGATCACAGGCCGTCTGGACGCGTTCTCGCCGGGCTCGAAAAAAATCCACGTGGATGTGGATCCCTCTTCGATCAACAAGAACATCTCGGTTGATCTGGGCATCATCGGCGACGTGGGCCAGGTGATCGAACAGATGCTGGCGGCCTGGAAACAGGCCGGTTATCAGCCGGATGCGGCGGCACGAGAGGAATGGTGGACGACGATCCAGAAATGGCGTTCCCGCGACTGTCTGGCCTTTGATCAAGGCAAGGACGTGATCATGCCCCAGCATGCCATCCAGCGCCTGTACGAGCTGACTAAGGAGCGTGACACCTATATCACCACCGAGGTGGGCCAGCATCAGATGTGGGCGGCGCAGTTCTATAAGTTCGAGGAGCCGAACCGCTGGATGACCTCCGGCGGCCTGGGCACCATGGGCTATGGCCTGCCGGCGGC
>CAYWYB010000436.1:0-3378 GCA_964462145.1 uncultured Rhodospirillaceae bacterium | reverse complement strand
GGTAGAGAGCATAAGGAGTTAGAAAAATGAAACGCATGCAGGATCG
The DNA here is from genome assembly GCA_964462145.1 of uncultured Rhodospirillaceae bacterium. GTDB lineage: Bacteria > Pseudomonadota > Alphaproteobacteria. The sequence continues at coordinate 3,332 of CAYWYB010000436.1, read as the reverse complement.
CGTTGTTGCCGTCACCGGCGCGGCGAACGGACTGGGCCAAGCGGCGGCCATACGTCTGGCCCAGGAGGGCGCCAGCCTGGTCATCGGCGATATTGACGGCGAGGCGCTGGCCGGTACCGCCGCCGAAATTACCGCCCTCGACCGCCCCGTGCATACGGTGGTCGGTGATCTGACCGAGCCGGAAGCGGCGGAGAGCCTGATCGAAACGGCGATCTCGCAACACGGCCAGATCGATGGCCTGGTCAACAACATGGGCGGCTCGCGCAATGCCAGGATTTGGGAGATGTCGATCGAGGATTGGGATTACACCCTGCGCCTTAATCTGCGCGGCACCTTCCTCTGTACCCGATACGCCGCACCTCACATGATGGCGCGGAAAAGCGGCGGCATCGTTTGCCTATCCTCGGGTTCGCGGGAAGGCACGCCCTGGACCGCGTTGAGCACCGGCGGTGCGGCCTATTCCGTTTCCAAGGCCGGGGTGCATGGCTTCATCCGCGATGTCGCCATAGAGCTTGCCGAATATAATATTCGGGTCAACGCCGTGGCGCCGGGACCCATCGATACCGAACGGGTCGGCCCCCTGCTGCGCAATTTGCAGGACAGCATGACACTTGGCCCGATGACCCTGACGCCCATGGGCCGCCTGGGCCGACCGGAAGAGATCGCCGATGCCATACTTTTTCTGCTTAGTGACGAAGCGACCTATATTACCGGCCACACGCTGGCGGTGACCGGCGGTAGATAGGCTGACGATAGATAGGCGCGCTTAGTCGCTAAAGGCCGGCATGACGCCTTCGCCGAAGCGGCGCATGGAGGTGAGGTTCTGTTCCTGGCTCATATCGCCGAAGCCGGTTTGGCAAAGCAGGTGCTGCACGCCGACATCGCGCAGCTCCGCCACCTGGTCACGGACCCGCGCGGGGGAGCCGAACAGACAACCGGTCTCCAGAACATAGGGCAACGCCTCCGTATCGCTGATGGCGGGATCCGTCCAGGGGTTCAGCATCATGGGGTCAATGACGAAATCCTTGGGATTATGGGTCTCGCGCACATGGATCATGTGATGGCGGGTATCCAGGATCAGCTGGGATAATTCGTCCTCCGCCCTAGCATCGCTCTCGGCCACATAGGCGTTACGCCACAGGGCGATCTGCGCCATCAGGCGCTTGCAGGCCGCCTCGTCATGACCGCCCTCTTCCAAACCAGCGGCATAAGTGGCCCAGCGCTCCTTGATCTTTTCCACACCCAGGCGGGCGGTCAGAATGGGAATGCCCAGACGGCCGCATTCGGTGAAGGAGGCTGGGGAAATAACGCTACGCCACAATGGCGGGCCTGGCCGCTGCACGGGGCGGGGGCGCAAAGCCGGGATTTCGAATTGCTGGAACTTGCCGTCATAGCGCAGCGGCGTTTCGCTCCAGGCGGCAGACCAGGCCTGTTGCAGAATATCGACCGCCTCTTCCATGCGCTCCCGGCTGTCATCGCTGCGCAGGCCGTGGCCGACGAATTCATATTCGTTATAGACCGTGCCCTTGCCCACCCCCACATCGACCCGGCCCTTGGACAGATTGTCCAACAGGGCCAATTGGGTTGCCAGACGTACGGGGTGATGAAACGGCATCTGCACCACGGCGAAGCCAAGGCGGATACGCTCCGTACGCATGGCCAGGGCCGCGGCGAACAGCACCGCATCGTTATAGACGCTTTCACCAGTGAAATAATGCTCGGTCAACCAGACATCGGAAAAGCCAAGTTCCTCGGCATAGCAGACCTGTTCGATCTGTTGCTCGATACGGGCGGCGTCTTCATCCGCCGAAGGTGACAGCGCCAAGGTAAGCCAACCAAACTGCATTTCATCCACCCCCAATTATCATCCAACCAGGGATACCAGCCGTCGAGATCAAGCCAGCACCCGTGGACAACGTTAGTGGATTACCGCCATCGCCGCCATGGGAAAGAGAAAGACCTGGCGGCAATTGCCCTCAGCCGGCGTCAAGGCGGGCGCCGAGGGCACGCAGTAGATTGCCGCCGTTCCCCTGCCAGGCGGCACCATGCATGCAGGCGAGCGTGGTCGGATTGGCCGCCGCCAAACGCTCGATCATGGCCGGCGCGTTCTTGGCGTTGGAGAAGTAATCCATATTGCCGCGAAAGGCCTCACTGGGCTCGAGAATATCAGCCTCGGTCAGGGCGGGATGCTCTGCGCCGCCTTGGGTGAAGAGGTCACCGCAGAACAGGGTTGCCGTCGTCTCCTCCATCAGGAAACCACAGTCCCAGCCATGAGGCAGATGGGGCGTATCGAACCAGCGCACCGTATGCTTGCCAAGAGAAAGGCGCTCGTCATCCGCCATGGCTTGCGGCGGGCGGTCGGCGAAATCACCGATGGAGACCATGGCGCCGACCTGGCCACACAGAGGCACCGCCTCTGGCGCGGCGGCCAGGAACTCGTTCAGGGCGCCGCATTCATCCGCCTCGAAATGAGAGAACGAGAGGTAGCGCAGTTTCGCTACCGGCAGCACCGTTTCGATGGCTTCCCGGACCAGGGGAAACATTGCTCGTGGGCCGGTGTGAAACAGCAACGGTGCGTCATCGACGATAAGATATTGGTTGAAGGTAAAACCGCCGGGGATCTCCGCGACCGGCGTGCTGATACGGTAGATCCTCTGGGCGATTTCGTCCATTGAGGTGCCGGCATCTTGATTGGTGATCATCTGTTACCCCCATTTAAGTTTGTTTGCTTCATGTTTGCCTGACATTGCCGCCGTGCCGCCCGACCAACGCGGCCAGTGCATCGACAAGCACTTGGTCTCTTTCTCCCGCCGGCATGTCCGGATCGTCCGCCAGCCGTTGCCAGGCGGAAAAATCTAATAAGGTTTCGCACAAAGCCACCAGCACCTTCGGCGGCGGCGTCTCGAAGCCTGGGCGCAGAGCCAGTTCGATCAAGGCGGGAATATCGGCGAAATTGGCCTGCAACGCCGCCGCCAGATCAGGCAGCAACGCCGCCTCGTGAATGCCCCGGCGCAGCCAAGGGCGGTAATATTGGTAATAGCCGTCCAGCGCGCGTACCAGCCGACCCAGCCGCGTCAGCACATCCGCCGCGCCTTGATAGATATCCTCGTCCAAATCCGGCGCGTTCAGGGCCGCATGCCCGGTGCAGGCCGCGAACAAAGCGCCCTGTTCGGGAAAGTGGTTATAGACCGTGGGGATCGCCACATCGGCGCGCTTGGCGATCATGGCATAGGTGGTGGCCATGGCGCCCCGTTCGGCATGCAGGGCCACCGTCGCCTCAATAATGCGGCGCCGGGTCCCCTCGGCGGCGGCCTGGCGACGATCGGCGCGAT
>CAYWYB010000435.1:0-3393 GCA_964462145.1 uncultured Rhodospirillaceae bacterium | reverse complement strand
CCGAAAGCTGGCCATGGCAGCCATGAAAAAGCGAAACCAGGATATCAACATCGTCGGCCTCGGCCCGGGCCAGGGTCGCCTTGCGCGCCTCAGCCTTCAGGCCCGGCGAACGGTCCGCGCCCGAGCCGCCGCATGTGTAGCCCGGCTCCGCCGCAATACCGACCAAGGTCAAGCCAGGAACCGCCGCCAGCATTTCGGCGACGTTCCGGCCGATCTTGTCCATGCCGTCGTGGGTATGGAGGAGGACGCGTTTGTTGACCGGCTGGATGAATTTGCCAGCTAGTCCCTCGGCGCGGTCGACGAGAAAATTCGTCACATGATCAAATTCAAAACTGGCCTGGCGAAAGCCCGAGATCGTCTCGCCCAGATGCAGCACACAGGAGGGGCACCAACTCAACACCTCCTTGGGCCGGAAGCCGGCGAAACGGCTAATCGTGCCGTCCACCACGCGCTCACCCGAGGCCTGATCGCCTTCCCATTTCGATTGAATAATGCCGCAACAAGCCCCTGGCCCGCCGACCACTTCATAATCGACTTCCAGAGAATCCAAAATGGTCATTGCGTTGAACAGCAGGTGCGGCGTACGTATCGGGTTACAGCCGGTATAGAAAACCACGTCCGCCGGTCGCGCCCGCGGCGTGCGCAGCAGCTTGTCAAACTCCGGCGGCGCCAGCTGCATGGCAGCCATGATGCGAATGGCACGGGACATCTTGCGGAACAGCTGCGGCGTCGGGCTGTCCTGTTCCGCCTCCACCGTATTGGCCAGCATCAGCATACGGCGGGGATTGACGCCTTCCGGGCAGGCCGGAATGCACAAGCCGCAGCCATTGCATTGACTACTCCATTCCTGCGCCGCGCCCGTCAGGGGCGTGCCATCGCGCAACAACCCCAGGACGCCATTGATGACACCCGGTTCGTCGCCGGCCTTGACGGAGGTGAAGGGCGTGACCGGACAAACCTCGACACATTTGCCGCAGGCGGTGCAATCCGTGAGCAGGCCTTCCCGCGCCTGTTCCAGAAAATCGTCCAAGGACTGTTTTGCTATTCCCATGGGACACAGTGTTTCCCGCCGCGCACTTTTGGTCAAGTGGGCGGGTCAAATAGGCTGGGTCTTCTTGCCGCCCTTTGCGGCATCGGCGCGCAAGGCCGCATCCGCCGCCGCCCGGGCCCAGGTCAGGAATTCATCCTCATTATCCAGCACATCCACCGGCACGGTCCAATAGCTGTTCAGGCCGCGCTTCTTGCCCTGGCGCATGTAGCTGAAGACCTGCATCCCGGCGGCTTCATAGTCGGGCCGGTTTTCGTCATCGACCTTGAAATGAAGCACGTCCCTGGCGATCAGGGCAAACATCAGGCCTCGGTAAAACACGCCAAGACCGCCAAACATGCGCCGGGTGCTGACATGCCCCAAAGGCGCGACAAGATCCTCGATATAGGCCCGGTATTCCGGCGAAACGGCCATGGCTAATGTTGGGGTTATTTATAGAGCGGCACCTGATCCTTGGGTTTGCCGATATGGCTGTACATATCGGGCCGGCGCTGATCCATCAGGGGATAGCGGCGCTTGACCTCGTCGGCGAAGTTCAGATCGATCTCGGTCGTAATCACGCCTTCTTCATCGGAAGCGGTGGCGACCACCGTGCCCCAGGGATCGATCACCATGGAACGGCCAACAAAGGCAATGCCGGATTGCGGCTCCACACCGTACTGGCCCGAGGCCACCACCCAGCATTGGTTTTCCGTGGCGCGGGCGCGCAGGAAAAACTCCCAATGATCATAGCGCGGGCTAAGAAAAGCGGATGCGCAGACGATTACCTCGGCGCCTTTCAGGGCCAATTCCCGATAGACCTCGGGGAAACGCAGATCGGAACAGACCGAGACGCCAACCTTGGCCGGATCTGTCTGAAAAACCGGCAACTCGGTCCCTGCCTCCACATGGTCAGATTCCCGAATACCGCTTTTAATATCGGGGCGGTCGGGCGCATCGAATAGATGGGTTTTCCAATATTTACCCATGACCTCGCCCTCTGGCGAAATCAGCGGCGAGGAATTGTAATGCTGGTTCCCCTGGCGTTCATACATGGATCCCACGATGTACATGCCGTACTGCTTGGCTTTTTCCGCCAACAGGTCCGTGGTCGGTCCGGGGATCGGCTCGGCAATATCCAAATAGGCATCATCGGTGGAAAAGCCCAGGCCGGTCCAGACTTCCGGCAATACCACCAGTTCCGAGCCACGCCGCCCGGCTACATCGAGAAAGCCGAGCATCTTTTCAACCGTGGCATCCTTGGCAGCGTCATCCGAGGTAATCTGAATGGCCGAGACGGTCATGGGCCGGGCGTCTGTCATGATACTGTTCCTCTATTCTAAAACCGCGAGATCTCGGTTTCCTTGTCGGTGATGAATTCCAACAAGGCCGGCACGCCTGCTTCAGTCTGGGCGATGCCGCGCTGAATGGCGGGAATAATCTCCGCCGGATCTGTCACCCGCTCGCCATAGCCGCCAAAGGCCTGGGCCATGGCCGCGTAGTCGCCGGAAATATCGGTGGAGCGGTATTTCTCCGTCGAGACTTCCATGATTTTCAACTCGATCGCCATGGAAAAGTTATTCAACAGGATCGACAGAATGGGAATGCGCTCCCGCACCGCCGTTTCGAAATCCATGCCCGTGAAACCAATCGCCGCATCACCCCAAACGTTGATGCAAAGCGCTTCCGGCCGGGCCAGCTTGGCCCCCATGGCCAGGCCCAGGCCATAGCCCAACTGGGTGGTCTTGCCCCAGCCGATATAGCTGAGCGGTTTGGTGGCGCGCCAGAACGGCGAAAGCTGATCCCGCGGCGAGCCGGCATCGTGGGTAATGATGGTGTTGTCCTTGTCCACCGTATTCTGCAGATCCCACAGCACCCTGTAAGGCGTCATGGGGTTCTGATCGGAGGTCAATTTCGGCTTCCATTCGGCCAGCCATGCCTCGTGCACGGCGGCAATGTCCGCCGCCACCGGCGCACTGTCCCTCGGCCCGTCAATCAAGCCCTCGGCGGCCGCGATCAATGCATCCAGTGTCAGGGCAGCATCACCCAACAGGCTTTGCTGCACCTCCACATCCTTGTTCAGGTCCAATGGATCAAGGGTTGCCTGAATAATATGCTTGCCCTTGGGCATGGCGATACCGAAGGAGGTTTCGGTAAAGCTGCAACCAACGCCCAGAATGACGTCCGAGGCATACAGGAACTGGTGCACGGCCTTGGGCGAAGCCAGACCGCCGGCGCCCAGGGATAGCGGGTGATCCTCGGGGAAGGCGCTTTTGCCGCTGAGCGAGGTGCAGACGGGAATGGCCAGCATTTCCGCCAGGCTTTCCAGTTGCGGCCAGGCCTCGGCGAAATGCACGCCGCCGCCG
>CAYWYB010000434.1:0-3406 GCA_964462145.1 uncultured Rhodospirillaceae bacterium | reverse complement strand
TCAGGCACCTCGCCCTCGCCCAACTCCCCGAACCGGCCGGCCATGATCTGCAGGCCCTCACGCATGACGGGCTCTACCGCGTGTTCATTGGGCGCGTGCTGGGAGCAGGCAGCATAGGAATGGGGCACCCAGATGGTAGGCAAGCCAAGTGTTTCGGCAAAAACATCGTTGGGCAACGAGCCGCCAAGGTTTGGTAAAATCGCCGGTTCCATGCCCGTGGTTTCGCGCAACGAGGCGCTGGCCCATTGCACCCAAGGATGATCAGGCAACAGGCGGGAGGCGCGCATGACGAAACCTTCGTTTTTCTGCCCCACGGCGACATCGTGAAAGCCATGGGCATCCAAATGGGCCCGGATCGCCGGCAGAAAGGTGGCGGGATCGCGGTCAACGGTAAACCGGATCTGACACCAGGCCGTGGCGTCGGGGGGAATGGCGTTGGCAACCCGGTCCGGGTTCGCGACCTTCATGGCCAGAACTTCAAAGGCATTCCAGGCGAACACCCGTTCCGTCGGCGTCAGACCGGGCTGGCCCCAGTCTTCTTCCACCGCCGGACCCTCGTCGCCGCCGCCGACCTTGATCCTGGACAGCACCTTGCGTACCGATGGCGGAATTTCCTCGGGCCGCAGTTCCGGCACCAGAATTTCGCCTTTCGGCCCGACCAGCACCGCCAGCGCATTGGCTATGCGGGTGCCGGCATTGGAAATCAAACCGCCCCAGTTGCCCGAATGATGGGCGCCCTCGCGCAGATCAACCGTCATTTCAAAATTCAGGGCGCCCCGGCTGCCCATGAACAGGGTCGGCTGATCCGGAGCCAGACGTGGGCCATCAGAGGCGATCAGCAAATCCGCCCGCAATTCCTGCAAATGAGCGGCGGCGAAGGCGCCAAGACCGACCGAGCCGACTTCCTCGGACATCTCCAGCAGGATTTTACAATTAAAACCCAAGCTGCCCCGCACTTCCAGAACCGACGCCAGGGCGGCCAGATTAATCGAATGCTGACCCTTGTTGTCCGCCGTGCCCCGGCCGTACCAGCGTTGCCCATCCTTGACCATGGTCCAGGGGTCCCGGTCCTCGCGCCAATCCCCTTCAAAGCCGCGCACCACGTCGCCGTGGCCATAGCTCAACAAAGTGGGCAGGTTCGGGTTTTCCAGACGTTCCGCCACCAGGAACGGGCCGCCGCGCGGGTCGGGGTTGGCATGGATCGTTACCGTGAAACCAAGCGCTTCCAGGGTGGGAGCCATCTCCTCGGACAGATAGCGCTCCAGTTCAGGGCGCAGATCGCGGACCTGGGCGCTGGAACGGATGGCAACCCGGCGGGAAAGATCCTCGAAGAATGCGCCGCTATCGAAGTGGTCCGCTGCTTTGGCTATGGCTGCGTCGCGTGTCATACCGTGCCCTCTATTTATTGGCGGCCAGACAAGTAATGGCCCCGTCTATAGCGCGCCTTACAGCACCCGGGCAATGGTGTTCGACGGTACCTTGACCCTGACTTCCCGGCCCAGCAGATTGAGCAGGATCACTACCCGCTCGGCATCGCCGCGGCGCTCGAACAGGCCCACTTGATCCGCCATGGCGCCGCTTTCCAGGCGCACCAGGTCTCCGGGCGCCAGTCTGTTTGGATCGACCAATTGCACATGGCCGGCTTCGTCCTCGCGGCCGCGTATTTCCCGGATAACCGAGTCCGCTATCAGGCCCGGCCGCTCGCCAAAGCTGACCAGACTGACCACGCCCGGCGCCGAATTGATGGAACGGCGGCCCGGAGAATTCGGGTCCGCGGCGACAAACAGATAGCGGGGAAACAACGGCGCATTGACCCAGTCGGTCTTGCGCGCGTGGCGCCGTTCCTTGCGGTACTCCGGCAAATAGACCTCGAAGCCGCGCTCCCACAGATTTGTGCGCGCCCACCGCTCCATCCGGGCGTGCGTATATACCGCATACCACTGAGTTGAGGGCGGGGTCATGATGGAGTCTCCGATGGGTCTTTATCCGCTGCTTCGCCCAGCGGGCCGTCGCGAAGCAGGGGTGAGGAAATTTTCAGCAATGCCGGTGCTCTTATCGCGTCCGGACCGAATTGACCAGCCAGTTTTTCAAAGCTGCCCTGGGGGTCCTTTACATCGCAAATCACGATCAGATCAAAGGCCGGCAAGGAGGCCGGATCGCGGACCAGATCGACATGGCGAAAACGGTTTGCGGTACCGTCCTCGTCAGCCACGCCAACCACCTCAACATCATGCTGTAAGGCGCATAAAAGTGCGATTTCGGCCAATTCTCCCGCGCCCACAAGAACAACCCTGTGCCGGCCTGCGTCAGCTGCTTCCCCGAGCAATTGATCGCACTGATTCCGGGCCTTGCGGTAGAAATCGAACGAGCGGAAAAGATAGTTCGCCGTCAGCCGCGATTTCTCGCCAAAGCCCTTGGGGGTGAGGTAATAGGCATAGCGATTCGGCGGCGTCCGCCGCACCTTGACCAGCCCCATGCGCACACAGCGCTTCAGGTAGGCATTGGTCAACCCCAGGGCAATGTTCAGCCGCGCCGCCAGGCCACGCTGAGACAGGCTCTCCTCGCCATCAACAGCGTGCAGCATTTCCATGGTAATACGGGTTTCATTGTCGACGCCATCGGCGGACATCTCACCCTCATCCAAAGTCTGTTCGCTGCTCATCCCGCGTCCCCACACCTCGATTGACCTGTCGCCAATCGAATCGGCGTTCATGCGGTGAACATTAGCGCGTTCAGAACGTGAACGTCAAGGAAAGGTGTCGCTGATTTCGCTATGAAGCCTGCAAAAGCAATGTCTTAGCCTGATCGATGGTGCTCCGCGCCATGGCCGCCAGACCCGCATCATCGGCGCTGCTGACGGGATGGTCGATCACGCCGAAGGAATAATCCGGCATGCCCAGCACGCGGCACATTAATTCCGCCGCACTGACGAACTGCGTCGTCATCACACCAATTGCCGGAACCCCAAGGCGCTCTGCTGCTACCGCGTCATGCAAACTGCACGACGAGCAACTGCCTCAATCGCCAAGGCCCGAGATGACCGCATCCCATTGCGGAATTTCCGCCACGATGGCCGGATCGGCGGGCGCGCTGTAGTTCGATTTCACCCGCACGATGACATCGGCAACGCCGAATTCATCCCGCAGCATCTGATCCAAGTGCGAAAAATACCCAACAGTGCCTTCCTTGCCGTTGGAGATAAAACCAACGGTCTTGCCCTGCAACGAGGCCAGGCGCGGCGCTGGATTGCCCAGCTCCGCCGCCATCTCGCTACTCGGGTCCAATACACGCAATGTCATTGCGATCCCCTTCCTGAGGTACTTACGTTTACGTTTTCGGCGGCTCACAATCGAGACAGACGCCGATGGCCATGGTTACCGCATGGCTTTTATGGCCCAGCCAGGGC
>CAYWYB010000433.1:0-3422 GCA_964462145.1 uncultured Rhodospirillaceae bacterium | reverse complement strand
GACAGCGACATCGCCGCCCTGATATTGGAGCCCACGGGGGGCAGCGGCGGCATGATCCCGCTGCCGCCCGGCTTCGTTGCGCAATTGCGTGAACTGACGGAACAGCATGGCGTGCTATTGATCATGGACGAGGTGGTAACCGGTTTCCGTGTGCATCCGGGCGGGGCTCAGGGCCTGTTGGATGTGAAACCCGATTTGACGACCCTGGCCAAGATCCTGGCCGGCGGCCTGCCGGGCGGTGCGGTGGTTGGCCGGGCCGATATTCTGGCGCACCTGGATTTCAAGGCTGCGGCGGACAAGGATTTCGAAAAAATCCACCATCCCGGCACCTTCAATGGCAACCCTCTTTCGGCGGCTGCAGGCACCAAGACCCTGGAAATCATTGCCAACAGCGATGCCTGCGCAAAGGCGGACGCGTTTGGGCGGGAGTTGCGGGTAAAGCTGAATGAAAGCTTCAAGCGCGCCGGCGTGGCCTGGGCCGCCTATGGCCAGCAGGCGAATTTCTTCGTCTTCTTGAACGCCACCGGGCTGGCCATTGATCCCGTCAACTTCGATCCATTGTCGGTGCCTTATCAGGACCTGAAGACCAAGCCGCCGGGCCTGATGAACAAACTGCGCCTGGCATTGCTGATTGGCGGTGTCGATATCAACGGTGCCGGTGCCGGTGTTATCTCGGCCACCCATGGCGCGGACGATATGGATCAGACCGTGGCGGCATTCGAGGCGGCGGTCGCCATGCTGGCGGCGGAGGAAAGTCTGCCTCGGCTATAAGTGGCGCGCGTCCCGACTTAACAAACCCATGCAACGCCAGCGTCTAGAGCGGATTGGCCATCTGGCCCTGCCTATCGTGGGCGGCATGGTCTCGCAGGTTGTCCTGAACCTGGTTGATACCGCCATGGTCGGTGTTCTGGGCAAGGAAGCCCTGGCCGGTGTTGGCACTGCCAGCTTTGCCGTCTTCATGGCGACGGCCGTGGTTATGGGTCTGTCGTCGGGCGTGCAGGCCATGGCGGCCAGGCGCGTTGGCGAGGGCCGGGGCAATGAAGCTGCGGTGCCTTTGACCGGCGGCTTGCTCCTGGCCCTGGTTATCGGCTTGCCCATAAGCATCATTCTGCTGATTTATTCGTCGACGCTGTTGCCGTACATCAATAGCGACCAAGGCGTTATCGACGCGGGCTTGCCCTATTTCGACGCGCGTTTGCTGGGTGTTGTCGCCGTTGGGATGAATTTCGCGTTCCGTGGTTACTGGACCGGTGTCTCGCAGAGCCGGCGCTATCTGCATACCCTTCTTGTCATTCAAGTGGCGAACGTCATCATCAGCTATGTTCTGATCTTCGGCAAATTTGGCTTTCCCGAATTGGGTACCGAGGGTTCGGGACTGGGCACCACCATTTCGTTGTACCTGGGCACGGCGGTCTATTTTGCTCTCGGCTGGAAAGAGGCGCGGCAAAACGGTTTCCTCAGCCGAATTCCGCGCCGCGAAACTATGCTCACCATGCTTCAGTTGTCGGTACCCGCGGCGATCCAGGAATTCTTGTTTGCCGCCGGCTTTACCGCGATATTCTGGATCGTTGGCCTGATGGGCACGGTGGAGGTCGCCGCCATCAATATCCTGATCAATCTGGTTTTGGTCGCCATATTGCCGGCGGTCGGCCTTGGCCTGGCTGCCTTGACCCTGGTCGGCGAAGCCTTGGGCCGCAATGATCCGGACGAGGCCTCTCGCTGGGCCTGGGATGTGGTCAAGGTAACCGCTTTAATTCTGGCTCTGCTGGGTCTGCCGGCGCTGCTGATACCTGATCTGATCGTCATGGGCTTTACCCGTGACCAGGAGGTGATTGACGTGGCGCGGAACGCCATGCGCTTGATGGGCACGGCGATCGCCATTGATGGCGTTGGGCTGGTTTTGTTGCATGCGCTGCTTGGTGCCGGCGCCGTGCGGCAGGTGATGGCGGTGGCGGTGGGCACGCAATGGCTGTTGGGCCTGCCCCTGGCCTGGCTGGCCGGACCTTATCTTGGTCTTGGCCTGTTCGCTGTATGGGCGACGCAGTCGGCCTATCGCATCCTGCAGGCGGGGATATTCGTGGTTCTGTGGCAACGCCGTGGCTGGACCAAAATCAAGTTGTAGCAAGATCAAGCTATAGATTTTTGCCAAGTCTGGCGATATCAAGGGCCCCTTGATCGAGACCAGACAGAGGACGCCGCCATGATCCCCAACGCATTGCCTGCCTTTGATTTCGGCCTGGGTGAAACCGCCGATATGATTCGCGACAGCGTGGCCGGCTTTGCCGCCGACCAGATCACCCCGCGCGCGGCCGAGATCGATGCCTCCAACGTATTTCCCCGGAATCTCTGGCCGCAACTGGGCGATCTTGGCGTTCTGGGCGTCACCGTGGAAGAAGATTTCGGCGGCGCCGGCCTGGGCTATCTGGAACATTGCGTGGCCATGGAAGAGATCTCCCGTGCCTCGGCCTCGGTTGGGCTTAGTTACGGCGCGCACTCCAACCTGTGCGTCAACCAGATCCGCCGCCAAGGCAGCCCGGAACAGAAAAACCGCTATCTGCCGAAACTGATCAGCGGCGAGCATGTGGGCGCCCTGGCCATGAGCGAGCCAGGTGCTGGTTCCGACGTGGTCTCCATGCGCCTGCGGGCGGATAAGCGCGGCGATCAATACATCCTGAACGGTTCCAAAATGTGGATCACCAATGGGCCGGAGGCCGACACCCTGGTGGTCTATGCCAAGACCGATCCGGAGGCCGGGCCGCGGGGCATTACCGCCTTTCTGATTGAAAAAGGTTTTGCTGGGTTTTCGACGGCGCAAAAGCTGGACAAGCTCGGCATGCGCGGCTCGGATACCTGCGAGCTGGTGTTCGAGGATTGCGCCGTGCCGGAAGAGAACGTGCTGGGTGCGGTGGGCGAGGGCGTGCGGATCTTGATGAGCGGCCTGGACTATGAACGGCTGGTGCTCTCCGCCGGGCCGCTCGGCATCATGCAGGCCTGCATGGATGTGGTCATGCCCTACATTCACGAGCGTGAACAATTCGGCCAGCCGATCGGTGAGTTCCAGCTGATGCAGGGCAAGGTCGCCGATATGTACACCACCATGAACGCGGCCAAGTCCTACGTTTACACCGTGGCCAAGGCCTGCGACCGGGGCGATACCACGCGGGCCGACGCCGCCGGCGCCATTCTGTACGCGGCGGAGAAGGCGACCTGGATGGCATTGGAAGCGGTACAGGCTCTGGGCGGTAACGGCTATATCAACGAATATCCCACGGGCCGTTTGCTGCGCGATGCCAAGCTGTACGAGATTGGCGCGGGCACCTCGGAAATCCGCCGTATGCTGATCGGACGGGAGCTGTTCAAGGATACGGCTTAAATCAATTTGCGCAGGACGTGGCTCCGGTTGGTGGTGTAGGGGCGCACCT
>CAYWYB010000432.1:0-3423 GCA_964462145.1 uncultured Rhodospirillaceae bacterium | reverse complement strand
CGAAACTCTTCGGCGAAACGCCGCGAAAATCCCGGACGCGCGGCAAGGCAACAGTAATCAGACGATCAAGAAACTCGAACATCCGGTCACGGCGCAAGGTCACCTTGCAACCGATCTGCATGCCCTCGCGCAGCTTGAACACCGCAACGGACCGCTTGGCATTGGTAATAACCGGCTTTTGCCCCGCGATCTTGATCAGATCGGAATAGGCGGCATCAACCTTCTTGCGGTCATCGGTGCCGTCACCAACGCCCATGTTGATGACGATCTTATCCAGGCGCGGCACTTGCAGATCGTTGGTAAAGCCGAAATCCGACTTCAGCTTGGAATGCAGTTCGTCGATATACAGCTGTTTCAAACGAGGATTATCAGACATCGACCACTTCCCCCGAGCGTTTGGCGAACCGAACCTTACGGCCGTCTTCCAAGGTGCGGTAGCCAACCCGTGTCGCGCTGCCGTCCTTGGGATCGGCGAGGGCAACGTTGGAAATATGGATCGGCGCCTCTTTTTCAATGATGCCGCCCGGCTGGGTTTGGCTAGGCCGCGTATGGCGTTTGACCATGTTGACACCATCCACCAGAACACGGTCTTCCTGACGGTCAACGTTCAGGATAGAGCCTGTCTTGCCCTTATCCCGGCCAGAGACAACGACCACGTCGTCGCCCTTTTTCAATTTGAATTTCTTCGCCATCAGATGACCTCAGGCGCCAGAGAGATGATTTTCATGTGATTCTTAACCCGTAATTCGCGCGTCACCGGGCCGAAAATACGGGTCCCGATGGGCTCGTTCTGGGGATTGATCAAGACGGCGGCGTTGCGGTCAAACCGGATCGCGGAACCATCCGTGCGATGGATATCCTTGGCCGTACGCACCACGACGGCACGGTGAATATCGCCTTTTTTCACCCGGCCGCGCGGAATAGCCTCCTTGATGGAGACAACAATAATGTCTCCGACGGAAGCGTACTTGCGCTTGGAACCGCCAAGTACCTTGATGCATTGTACCCGCCTGGCGCCGGAATTATCGGCGACTTCGAGCATGGTTTCTGATTGGATCATGGCTGCTTACCTTAGTCCGTCCTAGCTGGTCGCTTCCTCGGCGAGGACGATCCATCGCTTTTGCTTGGAAATTGGTGCGCATTCTTCAATCCGCACTTGATCGCCAATCTTGAATTTGTTCTCCGGGTCGTGCGCATGAAAGCGTTTCGACCGGCGGATAACCTTTTTATACATCGCGTGCGTGAAGCGGCGTTCGACCCGGACCACAATGGTCTTGTCGCCCTTGTCGCTGACCACGACGCCCTGCATGATACGTTTTGGCATCCTGTTCTCCTCGACCCTAGGCCTGCGCCTGAGCGTCAGCCTGGGTTTCACTTTGCATCCGGTTCAAGACCGTTTTGATGCGGGCGATGTCACGACGGATTTGCTTTACCCGCGCGGTGTTCTCCAACTGGCCGGAGGCCCGCTGAAAACGCAGATTGAACTGCTCCTTGCGCAGATCGATCAGTTGGTCGCCCAATTGATCCTTGGTCTTGCCGCGTAGTTCCTCGGCTTTCATCAGTGGCCCTCCCCGATACGGGCGACGAACTTAGTCGGCAGCGGCAGCTTGGCGGCCGCCAACCGGCAGGCTTCCTTGGCCACATCGACAGGTACGCCGTCGAGTTCGAACATCACCCGGCCCGGCTTGATCCGGCAGATCCAGTATTCCGGCGAACCCTTACCTTTACCCATGCGCACCTCGGTCGGTTTTTTCGACACGGGCACATCGGGAAATACGCGGATCCACAATTTGCCGGCACGCTTCATATGGCGTGTCATGGCACGGCGCGCAGCCTCGATCTGGCGCGCGGTAATCCGCGCCGGACCTTGGGCTTTCAGGCCATAAGCGCCGAAATCCAGTTTATTTCCGCCCTTGGCCTTGCCATGGATGCGGCCTTTATGGGCCTTGCGGAATTTTGTTCTCTTTGGTTGCAACATGACGTGATCAACCTATGTCCTATTTCCTACCAGCAAACGGCTCTTACGAGCGAGGCGTCTGCGAATCCTGGTTCTTGTTTTCCTGAGCCATGGGATCGTGTTCCATGATCTCGCCCTTGAAGACCCATACCTTGACGCCGCAGGTGCCATAGGCGGTAAACGCCGTGGCGGTGCCGTAATCAATGTCGGCGCGCAGCGTATGCAGCGGCACCCGGCCTTCGCGATACCATTCGGTGCGGGCGATTTCCGCCCCACCCAAACGGCCGCCGCAGTTGATGCGGATACCCAGGGCGCCCAGGCGCATGGCCGACTGCACGGCCCGCTTCATGGCCCGACGGAACGCGATCCGGCGTTCCAACTGGTTGCAGATATTTTCCGCCACCAGCTTGGCGTCGATTTCCGGCTTGCGGATCTCGACAATATTCAAGTGCACATCGCTGCCGGTCATCTGCGACAGAGCCTGGCGCAGCTTTTCGATGTCAGCGCCCTTCTTGCCGATGACCAGGCCGGGACGGGCGGTCGAAATGGTTACGCGGGCCTTCTTGGCCGGCCGTTCGATGACAATGCGCGAGACGCCGGCCTGCTGCAGACGCTTCTGCAGAAAACGGCGGATCTTGATGTCTTCGTGCAACAGCGGACCGTATTCACGCTTGCTGGCATACCAGCGGGAGTCCCAGGTCCGGTTAATGCCGACCCGCAGGCCGATTGGATTTACTTTTTGACCCATTAGTTGGCCTCCTCGCGTTCGCGTACCACGATGCGTATCTCACTGAATGGCTTCAGAATGCGGGCCATGCGGCCACGGGCCCGGGGGCGCATCCGTTTCATCACCATGTTCTTGCCAACGCTGGCCTCGGCCACATACAGGGAGTCCACATCGAGATCGTGGTTGTTCTCCGCGTTGGCGATTGCCGATTGCAGAACCTTCTTCACCAGCCCGGCGATACGCCGCTTGGAAAAGGTCAATTCCGCCAGGGCCGCTTCCACGTCCTTGCCCCGGATGGATTGCGCCACCAGGTTCAATTTCTGTGGCGAGGTCCGTAAATTCCGGCCCTGTGCGCCCGCTTCGTGGTCGGCCAAACGCCGGTCTCTTGCCTGCTTGCCCATGTTCTTAACCCCGCCGCGCTTTCTTATCGGCGGCATGGCCATAGTAGGTACGGGTTGGCGAGAATTCGCCGAACTTGTGCCCCACCATGTCCTCGTTCACCAATACGGGAATATGTTTGTGGCCGTTGTGGACGCCGAAGGTCAGGCCGACGAACTGCGGCAGAATGGTCGAGCGCCGGGACCAGATCTTGATCACTTCCTTGCGCCCCGAGGCCGCCGAGGCTTCCGCTTTCTTGAGCAGGTAGCCATCCACGAAGGGGCCTTTCCAGACAGAACGGGTCATTTCTATGCCGCCTCTCTATTTCGAGCGCCGACGGCGCAGAATGTATTTGCTGGAG
>CAYWYB010000431.1:0-3450 GCA_964462145.1 uncultured Rhodospirillaceae bacterium | reverse complement strand
AAATCCTGCCCCCGCAACCAAATAAGCCCGTAACTTCAAATGGTTACGGGCTTTTTGATTCCGGCGATAATCACGCCATCGCACTCGTGGAAGCACTGTGGAAGCAAGAGAGAGCGCAAATCTGCGCGCTCTCAAGGGAATTGATAACCGTTCAATGCTGGTGCGGATCGTTACCGCGAGCGAGCGCCAAGTGGTGCGATTGATGGTGCATACCTGTGGTCATCAACCCGATGAATCCGAGACCGCGGATCATATCTGCATTTGCTCCGGTTACCGTCAAGCGTGCGCCGGCGGTGATCTCTTCGGCGCGCATTTGCATCCCGTCGACTCCTGACATTGTAGCGGCATGGGCGACAACCATGCGACGGATTGAGGCGGTCACTGCTGGGTCGTCTGCAAATACGTTGTAACGTGCTCCACCGTCAACCGGCTGGCCATCTACCGTGGCGCGCAGCGTGACGTTGTCCATGTCTATCAAATGCTGCCGCAGCGCCGCGATATCGACGCTCGCCCAGTCGGTCTCAGGATCCTTGCGAATGATCTCGACGATTTCCGCGATCGCGGCGAAAGCGCTTTGGCCCGGTTCGGCCGGCAAGGAGTCGGTAGCGCGAATTGCTTTAGCATGATCCATCCCTGGCGAATGAGCCATTACTCCTTGATGGCTATGGGATGTCTGGCTGATCGCACTGCCCGGCAAGCCGAGCACCAGTACAAGAACGGCTACTGTGGGGCTCAGATATATCATAGCAGGGACCTTTCTCGTCGGATCGATAATTCCCTTTATTGCAGATCGCCTCGTCATAGCACATGATAGATATCATGTGCCTATCTTTGACTGATCGACTTCGAAAACTCGCTCACTCGACAAACCGTTTCGGCTCCGGGGAGTTCCTGTTCCGTAAAGGCGACGATGTGCTGTCGCTGCATCTGATCGAGGAGGGCGAAGTTCATCTTGTCCGCCACCAGGTCGATGGTTTTGCCCTAACCCTTCAGCGTGCGGGGGCGGGGGCGATCCTCGCAGAGGCATCGTTGTTTTCGGAGTTCTATCACTGCGACGCGGTTGCGGTGAAATCAGCCCGGACGCATTTGGTTCGCAAGTTGACAATTCGCGACGAAATAGCGCGGGATGCCTCTTTTGCCGAAGCTTGGTCAGCGTTTCTCGCGCGCGAAGTACAGTCGACCCGGCTACGAGCTGAAATCCTATCTCTGCGAACCGTCGCGGAACGCCTAGACGCCTGGATCGCATCGACCGAAGGATGCCTACCCGTTAAAGGCGAGTGGAAGACCATCGCTGCCGAAATCGGGACAAGCCCCGAGGCGCTTTATCGTGAACTCTCGAAGCGGCGGAAAGAGCGTGGGCGACTACAGCTACAAGCGTAGGTCCGGAAAACAATCACGATGATAACGCCTCTAGCACTGGGCACTCCGGTGCGTCGTCGCCCGTGCACCGTGCAGCTGTCGACGCGAGAACATTCTCGATACGCTTCAGATCGGCGATCTTGGTGCGCACATCTCCTAGATGTCGTTCGGTTCGTTCCTTGACCTCGGCGCAGGTCTGATTGCCGCCGTCGACCAAGTCGAGAAGTCCGCGAATCTCTTCGATGGTGAAACCGAGCTCACGAGCACGAAGAATGAACTGCAAACGCGAAACGTGACCTTTAGAGTAGATCCGATAGCCAGCAGCGGTCCGTGGCGGATCCGGAATCATACCAATTTTCTCGTAGTAACGAATTGTTTCGAGATTGCAGCCGGTCAGGCGCGCGAGCTCGGCCCGTTGCAAACCCTTCTCAGATTCGTGATCGCTCACCGTCGAAATACCTCTTGAGTCTGTAGTGACTACAGACCTTACAAATGTTTCATCGCGAAATCGAGAGCGAAGAGAGATGGTTTTGATGAGACGTGATGTGGCGCCTATGAAAGGCGGCACAGCTGATCGGAAAAAGGGCTGGTTCGCCGCGGGCGGTTTGGCTGGTGCGATCCTCGCATCAAGCTGTTGTCTGGGGCCGTTTGCCCTGCTGTCGCTCGGAATATCGGGTGCCTGGATCAGCAATTTGGCCGCATTGTCGCCTTACCAGCCGCTCTTTGTTGCCATCACGCTCCTATTTATCGGGCTCGGGTTCCGGCAAATCTACTTCAAACCGAAGGCGGTCTGCGCCGAGGGTTCATACTGCTCCCGCCCAACCTCTTCGATTATCACCAAGACGGTGCTGTGGTGCGCGGCCGCTTTGGTGATGCTGGCATTCACCATCAACTGGTGGGCACCTTTGTTCTACTAGCGCCGCTTGTTGGAGGTGGTTAAATGAAACAGGCCGTTTTTGCAGTCGCCGCCATGTTCGTGCTGGGGATGGTCGGCGTGATCTCGACCATACCTGCCCCGACACTTGCGCAGACCGCGACATCGGAAGTCGCCGTCCGTACCGTAATCTTTGTCGTCGATAACATGACTTGCGCTCTCTGCCCGATCACCGTGAAGTCAGCCATACGAGGCGTCAAAGGGGTTCAGTCCGTCGAGATTGACTTCGACGCCAAGTCAGCAACCGTCGTTTTCAATCCGTCCGTCACAACGACCAAGGCCATCGCGACCGCCTCGACCAACGCAGGGTATCCGGCCAGGGTGAGCGGTTGAGGCGTGAGCATGAGAGACACTACCATCCTCAGAACCGGCGTCGTTGGGTCAGTCATTACGGCGATCTGTTGTTTTACACCGGTTCTTGTCATTGGACTTGGCGCAATCGGCTTGTCAGCGTGGCTGGCATGGCTCGACTACGTGCTTTTTCCGGCGCTCATCTTTTTCGTTTCACTTACGGGGTATGCCTTATGGCGGCGCAAACGACCGGCGTAATTTTAGAAACCACGATCACCTGTCCTGAATGCGGGCATTCAGAAACCGAGACAATGCCCACCGACGCCTGTCAATGGTTCTATGACTGCAAAGGCTGTGGAGCGGTGCTCAAGCCAAAGCCGGGAGACTGCTGCGTGTTCTGCTCATATGCCACGGTTCCGTGCCCACCGATTCAGGTTGGAGACGATTGCTGTAGTTGAAGAGATCAGCGCTTCTGTCGCTTGAGGCGCCACCCAAGACGATTGTCAGGGAGCTGCATCAGCGATTAACACCTGAAAAATGGTCATAGGCATCCCACGATTCCTCGTCATCGATATCTGCTGCGGGTAGGCCCTTCTCGAACTGCAGCAGAGAAACGGACATGCCGAGGCGTTCCGAGAAGATCGTCAGTTCGCGAACGGGTTCGGATCCCCGGCTGAATGTCCATACGCCCGCGGGCAAGGCGATTGCCTGGTCATCTTCGGCGTATTGCGCCGCGGGGCCCAATGCGGCGATTGATCGGTCGGGGATTGGCATACCGGAGCGGACGAAGATACCGGTTTTGTATGCCGCGGTGCTTGCGCGGCCCCAGAGGGCAAAGCCATCGCGCGCGACGACCATCGCCGCGC
>CAYWYB010000430.1:0-3468 GCA_964462145.1 uncultured Rhodospirillaceae bacterium | reverse complement strand
GTCTTCGGGGTCCAGGTTTTGAGCGGCCTGCCGGCTGCGGGCCGGTTGCGGTGCGCGGGCGCCGTTCAGGCCACCACCGCCCGCCATGGCCATCTCTTCCTCGGCCATCTCGTTCATGCCGCTAACGGGATCGAGATGCTCTTCCTCCATCATCATCGGATCCGGATGCTGGGCCGTAATGTAGGTGTCGCCCTGGTCCATTTGCAGTTCGATATGGGCCAGCACCTTGGTCGTGGTCTGGCGTAATTCGTCCAGCATGGTTTCAAACAATGTGAAGGCTTCCGTCTTGTATTCGTTCAACGGATCGCGCTGGCCGTAGGCGCGCAGCACGATGCCGCCGCGCAGATGATCCAGGGTCAGCAGATGTTCCTTCCAGGTCTGGTCCAGCAATTGCAGCAGCAGGCCCTTTTCCACCATGCGCATCACATCGGCGCCATAGTTGGCGACTTTTTCCGCCATCCGCCGGTCCGCCGCGCCGCTGATGCGCTTGCGGATTTCCTCGTCCGCGATGCCTTCCTCGGCGCACCATTCCGCGATCGGCAGATCCAGGCCAAAGACCTCCTTGGTTTCCGCCGCCAGGCCTTCGGCATCCCATTGCTCGGCATAGGCCTTTTCCGGGATATGGTGGGCCACCAGATCCTCGACCACTTCCCGGCGCATATCCGCGACGGTTTCCGCCACGTCCTCGGCATCCATCAATTCCAGGCGCTGTTCGTAGATCACCTTGCGCTGGTCGTTCATGACGTCGTCGTATTTCAGCAGGTTCTTACGCAGATCAAAGTTGCGCGCCTCGACCTTTTCCTGGGCTTTCTCCAACGCCTTGTTGACCCAGGGGTGGATGATCGCCTCGCCTTCCTCCAGACCCAGTTTGCGCAGCATGCCGTCCATCCGCTCCGAGCCGAAAATGCGCATCAGATCATCTTCCAGTGAGAGGAAGAATTTCGAGGCCCCGGGATCGCCCTGCCGGCCCGCGCGGCCGCGCAGTTGGTTGTCGATGCGGCGGCTTTCATGGCGTTCCGTACCCATGATGAACAGACCGCCGGCGGCCAGCACCTTGGCCTTTTCCGCCTCGATCTCGGCCTCGATCTTTGCCGCCTTGCCCGAGTCCACGTTGCCTTTCGCGTCCGTGGCTTCCTGTGCCAGGCGCATTTCCAGATTGCCGCCCAACTGGATATCAGTACCCCGGCCCGCCATGTTGGTGGCAATGGTTATCGCGCCCGTGCGGCCGGCCTGGCCGATAATATGGGCCTCCTGCTCATGATGGCGGGCGTTCAGGACGTTGTGCTTGATCTTTTTCTTGTTCAACAGATCGGACAGCAGTTCCGATTTCTCGATCGAAACGGTGCCGATCAAGGCCGGCTGTCCGGTCTTCTGGCATTCGCCGATCAGTTCGATAATGGCGGCGAATTTTTCCTCTTCCGTGCGGTAGACCTCGTCATCCATATCATCGCGGACCATGTCCAGATGGGTCGGGACATCGACCACGGCCAGCTTGTAAATCTCGAGGAATTCGCCCGCTTCCGTCATCGCCGTGCCGGTCATGCCGGCCAGGGTGGGATAGAGGCGGAAATAGTTCTGAAAGGTGATCGAGGCCAGGGTCTGGTTTTCGGGCTGTACCTCGACCGCTTCCTTGGCCTCCAAAGCCTGATGCAGGCCTTCGGAATAGCGCCGGCCTTCCATGGCGCGGCCGGTAAATTCGTCGATGATGACGATCTTGCCGTCCTTGACCATGTAGTCCACGTCGCGCTGGAACATCTGGTGGGCGCGCAGGGCCTGGTTGATGTGATGCACGACGGTGACGTTTTCCATGTCGTAAAGGGTTTCCCCCTTTAACAGATCGACCTCGCGCAACAGGCCTTCGATGGTTTCGGCGCCGTCCTCGGTAAAGTTGACGGTACGGGCCTTTTCATCCTTTTCGTAGTCGCTTTCTTCCAACCTGGGCATCAGGGCATCAATGGTCTGATACAGTTCGGAGGAATCTTCCGCCGGGCCGGAAATAATCAACGGCGTCCGCGCCTCGTCCACCAGGATCGAGTCCACCTCATCGACAATGGCGAAATTGAACGGCCGCTGCACCATGGCCGGGCGCTCGAACTTCATATTGTCGCGTAGATAGTCGAAGCCGAATTCGTTGTTGGTGCCATAGGTGACATCACAGGCATAGGCTTCACGGCGCTCGTCATCATCCAGGCCGTGGACGATACAGCCGGTGGTCAGGCCCAGCTTTTCATAGACCACACCCATCCAGTTGGCATCCCGTTGCGCCAGATAGTCGTTGACGGTGACCACGTGGGCGCCCTTGCCTTCCAGGGCGTTGAGGTAGACCGGCAGGGTGGCGACCAGGGTCTTGCCCTCGCCGGTCCGCATTTCCGCGATCATGCCTTGGTGCAGGACCATGCCGCCCATCAACTGCACGTCGAAGTGGCGTTGGCCCAAGGTACGCTTGGCCGCCTCGCGCACGGTGGCGAAGGCTTCCGGCAACAGCTTGTTCAGGCTTTCACCGGCGGCGATGCGTTCACGGAATTCATCGGTCTTGCCGCGCAATTCGTCATCGGACAGAGCTTCGAAGCTGGCTTCCAGCTCATTAATCACACGGACCGGCTGCTCAAACTGCTTGAGGACGCGGTCATTGGACGAGCCGAACAGGCGCTTGGCAATACTGGCAAGAATGGCCATCAAAAATCCCTAAAAAACACCATTAACTTCAACAACATTTCGCAGTGGGTTGCCGCCCGCCGCCCCCAATATAGTGCTAGCCATGGCGCAACCAGTGAGACATAAGGGCCACTCGCCCCCCTGTCAACGAATGTGGCGGCGAAACAAGGGTACGGAAGCGCTACCTGGCGCGGCCGGCGCCATGGCCCTTATAACAACAGTTTGTGAGAAATTGTCTTAACACCTTGTGTGCAAGGGCCCAATAATCGATATTGGCCCCGCATTTAGCGCACAGAGCATTTAACCGTGCGTTTAAGTTGAGAAAAACCGCAAGAGAAAGCCTCCTTATCATGAGCAAAACCTTTATCGCGCTGTTCGGCGCCTGTCTGGCTGTTACGGCTATGCTGCATTATTCGCCGGCCCAGGCCCAGAGTTCGAAACCGGCGGAGGCCAAAAAGGCCGTCGGCGCCATTGCCGATGGCCGCGTTGTGGCCGTGGTCAAGGGCAGCAATATCCTGTTCCGCGACGTTCGCATCGCGCATCAGAACCTGCCCCAGCAATATCGCGGCCTGGCGCTGGAAAAGGTTTACAAGCCCCTGGTGCAGCAATTGGTGGAACGGCGCCTGGTGTTGTTGGCGGCAGAGGCGGAAAAGCTGGGTGATGACCCGGCGGTAATCAAACAGATGGCCCAGGCGCGCAGCCGCATTTTGGAGCAGACGTATCTGACCAGGCGGATCAATGCCGCGGCTACGGAAGAAAAAATGCGGGCCCGCTATGAAGCCGAGAAGGTACATGTGAAGGGGGCCGATGAAG
>CAYWYB010000429.1:0-3484 GCA_964462145.1 uncultured Rhodospirillaceae bacterium | reverse complement strand
CTATGGCTTTCAGGATTGGCGTCTCGAGGGCGCGCGCAAGCGCGGCGATTGGGACAACACCAAGGCCATTCTGGACAAGGGCCCCGATGCCATCGTTGACGAGATCAAGGCGTCGGGTCTGCGGGGCAGAGGGGGGGCTGGGTTTCCCACTGGTCTGAAATGGTCCTTCATGCCCAAGGAATCCGATGGCAAGCCGACCTATCTGGTGGTCAATGCCGACGAGGGCGAGCCGGGCACCTGCAAGGACCGGGAATTGATGCGCCACGACCCCCATAAATTGGTCGAAGGCTGCCTGGTTGCCGGTTTCGCCATGCGCGCCTCGGCTGCCTACATTTATATTCGCGGTGAATTCTTTCTCGAGGCCAACAATCTCGAGGCGGCCGTTCAGGAAGCCTATGACGCCGGTCTGATCGGCCCCGATGCCTGTGGCTCCGGTTATAGCTTTGATGTCTTCGTGCACCGTGGCGCGGGCGCATATATCTGCGGCGAGGAAACCGCCCTGATCGAAAGCCTGGAAGGGAAAAAGGGCCAGCCGCGTCTGAAGCCGCCGTTCCCGGCGGGCGTCGGCGTCTGGGGCCGGCCAACGACCGTCAACAATGTGGAATCCATCGCCGTTTCGCCGACCATCATGCGGCGCGGGGCCAACTGGTTCGCCGGCCTGGGGCGGGAGAACAACACCGGCACCAAGGTCTTTTCCATCTCCGGCCATGTGGAACGGCCCTGCAACGTGGAAGAGGAAATGTCCATTCCACTGAAAGAGCTGATCGAGAAGCATGCCGGCGGCGTACGCGGCGGCTGGGACAATCTGCTGGCGATCATACCGGGAGGTTCCTCGGTACGGATGCTGCCAAAATCCATTTGCGACACGGTGTTGATGGATTTTGATTCACTTAGTGCCGAGAAATCAGGTCTGGGCACGGCGGCGGTGATCGTGATGGACAAGTCCACCGATCTGGTCCGTGCTATTGCCCGTTTGTCCAAATTTTATGCCCATGAATCCTGCGGCCAATGCACGCCGTGCCGCGAGGGCACGGGCTGGATGTGGCGGATCATGGAACGCCTGGCCACGGGCGAGGCGGATGTGGCCGAGATTGACATGTTGTTGGAAGTCAGCACCCAGATCGAGGGTCATACCATTTGCGCCCTGGGCGATGCGGCGGCCTGGCCCATTCAGGGCCTGATGCGCCACTTCCGGCCCATGGTCGAGGAACGCATCATGCAACGTAAGAACAAACAGCCGGCTGCGGCCTAGCGGAAGCGACAGTAAGGACGTTTAGAACATGCCCACGCTGACCATCGACGGCCAGGAAATCACGGTCGAAGCCAACACCACGGTGCTGCAAGCGGCCGAGGAACTGGGAATTGAAATTCCGCGTTTCTGCTATCACGACCGCCTGTCCATTGCCGGCAACTGCCGCATGTGCCTGGTCGAGATGGAGAAGGCGCCCAAACCCATCGCCTCGTGTGCCATGCCGGTGGGCGAGGGCATGGTGATCCATACCAATTCACCGGTGGCGGAAAAGGCCCGCAAGGGCGCCATGGAATTCCTGCTGATCAATCATCCCTTGGATTGCCCGATTTGCGATCAGGGCGGGGAATGCGACTTGCAGGATCAGGCCGTGGCCTATGGCAAGGGCGACAGCCGCTTTAGCGAACACAAACGCGCGGTGAAGGACAAATACCTTGGGCCGCTGATCGCGACCACGATGACCCGGTGCATTACCTGTACCCGCTGTGTCCGTTTCGCCACCGAAATCGCCGGTGTCGAGGAACTGGGCGCGACCTTCCGGGGCGAAGAGACCGAGATCAGCACCTATGTGGAAGAGGCCTTGACGTCCGAGCTGTCGGGCAATCTGGCCGATGTCTGTCCGGTCGGGGCCCTGACCCATCAGGCCTATGCCTATAGCTCCCGGCCCTGGGAATTGCGCAAGACCGAAAGCGTCGATGTGCACGATGCGGTCGGCAGCAATATCCGCATTGATTGCCGGGGCGCCGAAATCATGCGCATCCTGCCCCGCCTGCACGAAGACGTTAACGAGGAATGGCTGTCGGATCGTTCCCGCTATGCCTCCGACGGCCTGGCCTTGCAGCGCCTGGATCAGCCTTATGTACGCGTTGACGGCAAGTTGACGCCGGCCAGTTGGGAAACTGCCTTCGCCGCCATCAAGGCCAAGCTTGACGGTATGGGTGAAGACGCGGGCGGGCGTATGGCGGCCATCGCCGGCGACATGGCGGATGTAGAGGCCATGCTGGCCCTGAAGGAATTGTTCACCGCCCTGGGCTCGGCCAATCTGGATTGCCGCCAGGACGGCGCCAAGATCGAGGGGCGGCATCGCGGCGGCTATCTTTTCAACAGCTCCATCGCCGGGATCGAGGACGCGGACGCGCTGCTGTTGGTAGGTTGTAATCCGCGCACGGAAGCGACCCTGGTCAACGCCCGTATCCGCAAACGCTGGTTGGCGGGCGGCTTCCCGGTTGGCGTGATCGGCGGCGTGGATGGCCCCGGCACGGATCTGACATATAAGTATGACTATCTGGGCGCCGGTCCCGCTACCCTGGCCGAGGTAGCCAATGGGAGCCACGCTTTTGCCAAGGTGTTGGCGGATGCCGAGCGGCCGATGATCATTGTTGGCAGCGGCGCCCTGGCCCGTGACGATGGCGCGGCGGTGCTGGATCTGGCCCGTAAGGTTGCCGAGCAGAACGGAATGATTGGTGCCGAATGGAACGGCTTTAACGTGCTGCACCGGGCGGCATCGCGCGTTGGCGGCATGGATCTGGGCTTCCTGCCCAGCGAAGGTGGCCGTGATGTGGCGGGCATCGTCGATGGCGCGGGCAAGGGCGAGATTGATCTGCTCTGGCTGTTGGGCGCCGACGAAATCGACATGACCGCCTTGGGCAATGCCTTCGTGGTCTATCAGGGCCACCATGGCGATGCAGGCGCCCACCGGGCAGACGTCATTCTGCCGGGCGCGGCCTACACTGAAAAAGACGCGACCTGGGTCAATACCGAGGGCCGTGTGCAGCATGGCCGCCGGGCCGCCTATCCACCGGGCGATGCGCGGGAAGACTGGACCATATTGCGGGCCTTCTCGGCGGTGATGGAGCAGCCGCTGCCCTACGATAGCTTGGCGCAATTGAGGGCGCATATGGCTGAAGCCGTGCCGGGTCTGGGCATAATTGACGAAGCGGCGCCGGGTGAAATGGGCAGCTTTGGCGTGGCCGGAGAGTTGGGCGCGGCCGCATTCGAAAGTCCGATCAACGATTATTACATGGCCAACGCGATCTGCCGGGCCTCTGCCGTGATGGCGGAATGCAGCCGGCTTTATTCTGGCACGGGAGAGGCGACGGGTACCGATGGCTGAATTCTGGTCCATATATCTGCTGCCGGGCATTATTATCCTGGCGCAAATCCTGGCCATCGTGGTGCCGCTGCTGATCACCATGGCGATGCTCACCTATGTGGAGCGCAAGGTGATGGCGGCCA
>CAYWYB010000428.1:0-3498 GCA_964462145.1 uncultured Rhodospirillaceae bacterium | reverse complement strand
GTCATTCTGGTCGACGGCGAAGCGGTGGGCGGTATCAACCGGGTGCCGGCGGAGGGCGAGGCGCGCTCCAACATGCATGTTGGCGGCACGCCCCTGAAGACGGAATTGACACCGCGCGATCTGGAAATCTGCGCCGCCATCGGCCCGGTTTTGAAGGAGCAGGGGATGATTTTCGTCGGTATCGACGTGATCGGCGATTATATGACGGAAATCAACGTCACCTCGCCCACCGGCATCCAGGAATGCGGCCGTTTTGACGGCACCAACCTGGCCGGCTCCATCTGGGACGCCATCGAAAGCAAACGCTGACCCATTATGAGTGGGAAGCGCAGCAAGCAGCAGTCCTGGGAAGAGCGTTACGCGGGCGAGGAATATCTTTTCGGTACAGAACCGAATGATTTTCTGGCCCAGGAAACCCACCGCCTGATCCCCCAACTCCCCAAACATGGCCGCGCCCTGGCCGTGGCGGATGGCGAGGGCCGCAACGGCGTCTGGCTGGCCGGGCAGGGCCTGGACGTTCTCTCGGTCGATTTCTCCGCCAATGCCCTGGCCAAGGCCCGGGCCCTGGCCGCCGAACGCGGCCTGAGCATAGAAACGGAACAGGCGGATCTGTTCGCCTGGGACTGGCCCGTTGCCAGCTTTGATCTGGTGGCGGCATTTTTTATCCAACCGGGCAGCGCCCAGCAGCGCATCCTGTTCGCCGCCATGCTTGCCGCCCTAAAGCCCGGCGGCATGCTGATCTTCGAAGCCCACGCCAAGGCGCAGGCCAGTTCGGAATTCGGCGGCCCGGACGATCCGGACCACCTCTATTCCGCCGCCTCGGTGCGCCAGGCCGTTGAAGGGGCCGTCGAAGGGGCCGAAATCGTGGTGTTGGAGGAAAAAACCATCATCCGCCGCGGCGGCCGCCATCCCGGCAAGGAAGCCGCCGTCGTCCGCCTGATCGCACGGCGTCCAGTTTAGCTAAGGGCCAGCCGCTCGCCCCCTACATCATGCCCGCGATAATTGGCCAAAGCCTTGTCCCGGTCCCTAACGGCATAACAATAGGCGCAGCCGTGGGGGCAGGTGTCGTAGGCGCCGATGTCGCGGCTTTCGGCGCACAGACAGCCCTCGCGGTTGCCCTTTTGCCGGGCCTTGATGTCGTGGCCGGCCAAATCCGAGAGGCGGACGGCATCAATACAGTGGGCGCCGGTGCCTCCCGCCTCGGGCTGGCTGCAGACGGTCAGACGCATCCGGTGATCCGTGGCGATGGCCTGTAATTCGGCCAACAGGGCCTGTTTTTCCGCCCATTCCGGGTCGCGCCAGGTGAAACCGTGCTGTTTCGCCGCCAGAGCCAGGTTGCGGCGGCTTTTACGGTAGATCTGCGCGAAGGAGACGCAGACTTCGTCCACCGCGCCCTTCAAGGCACCGGCCAGGGCAGCGAAATTGCGCCGGTGAAAGGCGGCGTCGGTCAGATCCGTGAAAACGATGGGATCATAGCGCCAGACCACGGCCCTGCCGCCATATTGCCGCGCCAGGGCCTTGATGCTTTCAACCGTCTGTTCCGCCGTCAGCACCGATGGCTCCAGGGCGCGGGGATAGCCGGTGACGGTGTATTGCACCATGAAAGGCGCCGTTAAATTCGCCAGATTGTCCCGGAAAGGCTGCATGTTCCGGCTCCAAAAGACAAAGCCGTCGACGTCATCGCCGCTGAGTGCGACCCGATATGGTTTACCGCCATAGGGATTGGCCACCATTGTCTGGCCTACCGCCAGCCGTTGCGCGAACCAGGCACTGTAGAAGGCCGGAATATCCGTGCGGTATGAGGCGGAAACGATCATGACGTCGCCATATGAACCTATATATCGGACTGAAACAGGGCAGATATTGGCGTTCGTAGCAAAAATGTTGAAAAAATGACAGTTTCAGTTCGTTTTTCCTGCCTTTCCATGCTTGCGCGCCGGTTATGTCGGACCTATATACCTGCCAGACGCGAATCAATTCGTCATCGCGCCGGAATCATTGACAACCGGGGATCATGGCGGTGCTTAAGGGGCCGCCCATTGATCTGCCAACGGAGGATTGCTCAAAATGGGTAAAGTAATTGGTATTGACCTTGGTACCACCAACTCTTGCATCGCATTGATGGAGGGGGGTGACAGCAAGGTTGTCGAGAACGCGGAAGGCACGCGGACGACGCCGTCGATGGTCGCTTTCACGGAAGGCGACGAGGGCGAAATGCTGGTCGGCCAGCCGGCCAAGCGCCAGGCGGTGACCAACCCTGACGGCACCCTGTTTGCCATCAAACGCCTGATTAAGCGTAATTTCGACGGCAAGGCCGTTACCGAAATGCGCAACAACGTACCCTTCGAGATCACCAAGGCTGACAACGGCGACGCCTGGGTATCGGTCAAGGGCGAGAATTACGCACCCAGCCAGATCAGCGCCTTCGTGCTGCAAAAGATGAAGGAAACCGCGGAAGCCTATCTGGGCGAGACGGTTGATCAGGCCGTCATCACGGTGCCGGCGTATTTCAATGATTCACAGCGCCAGGCGACCAAGGACGCGGGCAAGATCGCCGGCCTGGAAGTGCTGCGCATCATCAACGAGCCGACGGCGGCCGCGCTGGCCTATGGCCTGGACAAACAGAGCGACGGCAAGACCATCGCGGTTTATGACCTTGGCGGCGGCACCTTCGATATTTCGATCCTGGAGATCGGCGACGGCGTGTTCGAGGTGAAATCCACCAACGGCGATACGTTCCTTGGCGGCGAGGACTTTGATCTGGTGATCATGGATTACCTGGCCGACGAATTCAAAAAGGAAAACGGCATCGACCTGCGCCAGGACAAGCTGGCCCTGCAGCGCCTGAAGGAAGCGGCGGAGAAATCCAAGATCGAGCTGTCCTCGGCCGTGCAGACAGAGGTCAACCTGCCGTTCATTACCGCTGACGCCAGCGGACCGAAGCATCTGACCATGAAGCTGACCCGGGCCAAATTGGAAGCCCTGGTCGATGATCTGATCCAACGCACCGTACCGCCGCTGAAGGCCGCCTTGAAAGACGCCGCCATGAGCGCCGGCGAAATCGACGAAGTGGTGCTGGTCGGCGGTATGACGCGGATGCCCAAGGTGATCGAGTCCGTCAAAACCTTCTTTGGCCGCGATCCCCACAAGGGCGTCAATCCCGACGAGGTCGTGGCCCTGGGTGCCGCCATTCAGGCCGGCGTGCTGCAAGGCGACGTCAAGGACGTGCTGTTGCTGGACGTTACGCCGCTGTCCCTGGGTATCGAGACCCTGGGCGGTGTGTTCTCCAAGCTGATCGAGCGCAACACCACCATCCCCACCAAGAAGGCGCAAACCTTCTCGACCGCCGAAGACGGCCAGTCCGCCGTGACCATCCGGGTTTTCCAGGGTGAGCGTGAAATGGCCGCCGATAACAAGCTGCTGGGTCAGTTCGATCTGGTTGGCCTGCCCGCGGCACCCCGTGGCGTGCCGCAAATCGAGGTGGCCTTTGATATCGAT
>CAYWYB010000427.1:0-3508 GCA_964462145.1 uncultured Rhodospirillaceae bacterium | reverse complement strand
GCCCAGGGCAAGGCCCGAGACCAAACGGTTTCGCCTGGGAAAATGACGGGCCTGGGGCCGGGTGCCCGGCGGCATTTCCGATATGACCGCGCCCTGGGCGATAATATCCTCATACAATGCCTGGTTTTCAGCCGGATAGACCACATCAACACCGCCCGCCAGCACCGCCACGGTGCCTCCATTCGAGCTTGCCTCCAGCGCCCCGGCGTGGGCCGCGGTATCTATGCCCCGGGCCAGGCCGGAAGCGACCAGCAGACCGCCGCCGCCCAGATCGCGCGCCAGGCGCTGGGTATAACGGATAGCCGAGGCCGAGGCATTGCGGGCGCCAACGACGGCCACCGCCGGCGCGGCCAGCCGCGCCACATCGCCCAGTACATAAATTAAGGGCGGCGGATCGGCCAGGGCGGCAAGTCGTGGTGGATAGGCGGCCTCGCAACTAGCCAAGGGCCTGGCCCCGGCGGCCTCGGCGGCGGCCAGTTCATCTTCCGCCGCCGTTACGGTGCAAATTTTGATACGCCGGCCGCCGCCGCACCGGCCGAACCATAGCGCGTCAGCAATTGGCGAAAAATCACCGGGCCCACGTTCTCGCTACGGATCAGGCGCAACCAATCTAACCGCGCCGCCGCCGTTAGCTCGCCATGAGCCATTACCTGTTCATCCATCGCCGCAGTTTGCGATACACAACCATTGCGGTCAATATTTTTATAATAAGCAACTTAATATTCCTTCTCAAGAGCCCAGAATTTTTCGCCTAATTAATTAGCACATTTCCGTTTTTGCCTATTTTTTGAACATTTCGCAGCGATCAGAACGGTGGAATATATGGCGGCACACCCAGTAGAAATTTTCTTTCCCTTTATTTTCAGCATCTTATGAGACTCGCCCGAAAACCGGCACGGTTCTTGGATAGGAGTCAGGTGTCAAGGCAAGCTATTGCCTCGCTAGGCTTAGAAATTCAACAGGAGCGTACCCGATGAAGATGGTGATGGCGGTAATCAAACCGTTCAAATTGGACGAAGTTCGCGATTCCCTGACCGAACTGGGGGTTCAGGGTGTGACGGTGACCGAGGTCCGGGGCTTTGGACGGCAGAAGGGCCATACGGAAATATACCGGGGCGCCGAATATGAAGTGAACTATCTACCCAAGCTGAAACTGGAATTGGCGGTTTCGGACGAGATGGTCGACCGGGTGATGGAAACCATCGCCGCCACGGCGCAAACAGGACAGATCGGCGACGGCAAATTGTTCGTCTGGGATCTGGGCACGGCGGTCCGTATCCGCACCGGCGAGAGCGGCTCCGATGCCCTCTAATTTTGTAAATAACGATCCAATCAGGAGAATTTTCATGTCTAAATCACTCCGGCACGCGGGTGCCGCGGGCCTCGTTGCCGCTACTCTGCTCGGTTTTTCGGAACCGGCCCTGGCGGCGGACGAGCTGAATTCAGGCGATACCGCGTGGATGCTAACCTCGTCGCTGTTGGTGCTGCTAATGACCGTGCCCGGCGTCGCCCTGTTTTACGGCGGCATGGTGCGCAAAAAGAACGTATTGGCGACCTTGATGCAAAGTTTCGCGGTTTGTTGCATGGCCACCGTCATTTGGATGGTGATCGGCTATAGCCTGGCGTTTTCCGGCGAAGGCCCCTTTGTTGGCGATCTGGGCCAGCTGTTCCTGATGGGAATTGGCGTCGATTCCATGAGCGGCACAATTCCCGAATCCGTCTTCATGATGTTTCAGATGACTTTCGCCATCATTACGCCGGCCCTGATCACGGGCGCGGTGGCCGAGCGGATTAAATTCTCTTCGTTGATGGTCTTCCTCGCCCTCTGGCTGATCGTGGTCTATGCACCGGTCTGTCATTGGGTCTGGGGCGGCGGCGGCTTCCTGGGCGGCGCCGGGGTCTTGGATTTCGCCGGCGGCACCGTGGTTCACATCAATAGCGGCGTCGCGGCCCTGGTGCTGTGCCTGGTGCTGGGCAAGCGGGTCGGATACGGGCGTGAAAATCTGGCTCCCCATAACCTGGTACTGACGATCATCGGCGCCTCGTTGCTGTGGGTTGGCTGGTTCGGCTTCAACGCCGGCTCGGAATTGGCCGCCGACAACAGGGCCGGCATGGCCATGGCGGTCACCCAAATCGCCGCCGCCGCCGCCGCCCTGTCCTGGATGTTCGCGGAATGGCTGACCCGGGGCAAACCCTCGGTCCTGGGCATCGCCTCGGGCGCCATCGCGGGCCTGGTCGCCATTACGCCGGCGGCAGGCTTTGTCCTACCCAGCGGCGCCTTGATCCTGGGTCTGCTGGCGGGACTGGGCTGCTTCTTCGCCGTGATGTGGCTGAAACGGAAACTGGGCTATGACGATGCCTTGGACGTCTTTGGCGTACATGGCGTCGGCGGCATCATCGGCGCCATTCTGACCGGTGTCTTCGCCGCCGAGGCGGTCAGCGGCACGCCGGGCCTGATCGAGGGCAATGCCGGCCAGGTCGGCCTGCAGCTTTACGGTGTCGGCGTGACCATCGCCTACAGCGCCGTCGTTACCTTTATTCTGGTCAAGCTGGTCGGTGCGGTCATGGGCCTGCGCGTCGCGGAAGACGAGGAACGCGAGGGTCTGGATACCAGCCTGCATGGTGAAAGCATCGCCTAGACAGAAACCACGATAGCATATAGACCACGGACCATGGGCCCGGAGGCCGCAACCTCCGGGCCCTTACTTTTGCTTTTAAACTACCGGCCAACGGGAACAAAAGGCGAAAGCCGATTCGTAGCCCGCCAACAGTTGTGATCAAATGAGAAGTTATCGACGCAAGTCCTTGTATACACAATGAAAGCTAGCTACATTATCTATTATTCGTTTATATTATGTTCTCGATTCGCGAATCACCTTGCGAATCGCTAACAGCATATCCACAGCACCTGTGGATAACATTTGAAGGCAGGCGCGCGGACCGTGACAACCCAGACCAACAATCACCATCGCCGGATTATGAATCCGCGCCTGGACGCCTTGCCCGATTACCCGTTCGAGCGCCTGCGCGGCTTGCTGGATCCCCTGCCGGCGCCCAAGAATTTAGACCCGGTGGCCCTGAGCCTGGGAGAGCCGCAGCACCCCTATCCAGATTTCGTGGGCGAGATATTACATGCCAACCGCCACCTCTACGGTAAATACCCGCCTGTAGCCGGCACCCCGGATTTTTGCCAGGCCGTCGCCGAATGGCTGAGCCGCCGCTATGATCTGCCCGATGGCATGATCGAGCCCGAGCGCCATGTCGCCCCCTGCGCCGGCACGCGGGAGGCGCTGTTTCGTACGGCCTTCATGGCTGTGCCGCCGCGCAAGGCCGGCCAGCAGCCCGCCGTGCTGATGCCCAATCCGTTCTATCAATGCTATGCGGGCGCGGCGATCGCGGCGGGGGCCGAACCGATATTTGTCTCTGCACTGGCGGAAAATGGCTTTCTGCCCGACTTCGCCGCTTTGGACGAGGACATTCTGGCACGGACGGCGCTGGTTTATTTCTG
>CAYWYB010000426.1:0-3514 GCA_964462145.1 uncultured Rhodospirillaceae bacterium | reverse complement strand
CGATTTCACCGAATGATGCGCGGCCGGCGTACTCCCGAGACCAATGAACGCCATGAAAAACAGTATAATCGGCCGGAAGCGCTTTTTTGAGGTGGGCCAAGGTATCGAGTTCTAAACCGCGGCCACCCGAAAGCGCTAGCTGGGAAATGTCCGAAGGAACGATGTAGGCCATAGTGTTTCCAATGTGCTCCTACGGCAGTCCCGGCCAGGATTGCCGGTGGTCGCTCACCATTTTGCGTAGACGTTCCGGCTCGAGGACCTCGACATCATCACCCCAGGCGTAAAGGTGCCAGCACATTTCCAAGGCGCCGCCGGCAATAAAGCGGACGATGAGTGAACCGTCATTTTGCTTCTCAATTTCCTGTTCTGGATGGAACAGAAAGTCCTCGGCGTCGGCCGCCGCCCTTGGCGAAAACCGCCAGGCAACTGGAAACGGCGCCTCCTGAAAGACGCCGAAGGATTGCTGAGAAAATGCCTCCAGGGAAAAGTCTTCATCGCGTTCGAAATACTCGCCCTTGGGTACGACCCGTTCGATATTGGGGAGGCTGAACAGGCGATAGCCTTGTGCGCCTTTCACCTGGTTATATGCGACCAGGTAATGACGGTGGCCATAGAGAAATCCGTAGGGGTGCACGATGCGCTTGTTGATGCGCCGAGTGGTTCGGTTGCGATACTGAATTTCAACTTTCTGGCATGCTTTGACAGCATCACGCAGGTCTTCGAGCACCATGGCTCTGGAGCGTGGTTTGGGCCCTGGTCGCATGGCCAAGCCTTCGGCTTCGAGGAGTGCATCCAGGTCTGTCTCGACCCTGTTTGCCGTTGCCGGGCTCATGACGGCCCGCAACTTGGTCAATACACCTTCCAACGAAGCCGCCTGGTCCGGCAGGTTATCCCGTTTTAGGAGATCGATGGCGACCTCCATATCGCCAAGTTCGTCGGCTGTGACGCCAACGAGGCGGTCCAGCGTGCCCTTGGGTAAGGCCCTAGTCCCATCCACCTCTCGCGCCCGGAGAGCATGAATCGGAATAGCCACGATTTTGTTTCTGATGGGCTTACTTGGAGATAAAGGCCGCGACCGTCGGCATAGGCGCCGGCTTTCGACTTTCGCCGTACATTCAGGTCAGAAAGACGCTCAGTTTTTCTCGCCATGAAGCCAACCCACGTTTTAACCCACGAAGAATTTTTGGATTGTACTGGACAACATTGGACGTGTCCAGGCTAACTATCCTGACTTTATTGCAGTTTTTAGGAATGTTTTGGATATTGCCGGATCGTCCCGGACGCGAGGGTGGCGGAGGGAGTGGGATTCGAACCCACGATACGGTCTCCCGTATACACACTTTCCAGGCGTGCGCCTTCAACCACTCGGCCACCCCTCCATATGCGCTATCGCGGGCTGAACATAGTGATGAATGGCCCAGGGAGCAATATGGCGATAGGGAACAAATTGACATTAATCGTTGTTTTTCCAGTGATTACCGCCAGAATGCGATTGCATTTGCTGAAATGATATTCGCAGGGCGATGGGGAAGATAAAAATCATATGCCGCATCTTCGGCTGGCTGCTGCTGGCGCTGGCTTTGATGGCGGCGGGCGCCGAGGCCGTGGCCTCGCTTCAGGCGGGTGCCTGGCAGCCCATGGCGCTGGAACAGTTCTGGTATGACCTGGACCGCGGCAGCCTGAACCTGATGCAGGCGTTGGTGCA
Source organism: uncultured Rhodospirillaceae bacterium (assembly GCA_964462145.1). Lineage (GTDB taxonomy): Bacteria > Pseudomonadota > Alphaproteobacteria. The sequence continues at coordinate 1,809 of CAYWYB010000426.1, read as the reverse complement.
ACGCTATCTTCTGCCCGCGATCTGGGATCCCGGCGTTATTGCCGTGTTGCAATGGCCAACCTGGCTGGTCTTGCTCATTCCAGCGGTGATTTTTCTACTACTCGGGCGCCGCCGCCGCCGAAGCCGCGGCTCGTTCTCATAAATCACCCCAAAGTTGCCGGCCGTTCGGAATTATTCGCCGGTTTTCAAGGCTGCGATGAAGGCTTCCTGAGGGATTTCCACCTTGCCGAAGGTGCGCATGCGTTTCTTGCCCTTTTTCTGCTTGTCCAGCAGCTTGCGCTTGCGGCTGACATCGCCGCCATAGCATTTGGCCAGCACGTCCTTGCGCATGGCACGGACCGTTTCCCTGGCGATCACCCGGCCACCAATGGCGGCCTGGATGGCGATGGCGAACAGTTGCCGTGGAATAAGGTCCTTCAGACGTTCGCACAGCGCCCGGCCCCGCTGTTCGGCGCGCCCACCGTGAACAATCATGGCCAGAGCATCCACGGGCTCGTGGTTGACCAGGATCGACATCTTGACCAGCCGCTCGGCCCGGTAGTCGATCAATTCATAGTCGAAGCTGGCATAGCCACGGGAAACCGATTTCAGGCGGTCGTAGAAATCGAACACCACTTCGTTCAAGGGTAGTTCGTATTGCACCATGGCCCGGTTGCCGGCATAGGTCAGATTGATCTGGCTGCCGCGCCGCTCCTCGCACAGTTTCAAGACCTGACCCAGATAGTCGTCGGGCACCAGGATCGTGGCCTTGATCCAGGGTTCCTCGATATGATCGATATGCACGGGATCGGGCATGTCCACGGGGTTGTGGATCTCCGCCATGGTGCCGTCGGTCATGTAAACATGATAAATCACGCTGGGCGCGGTGGTGATCAGGTCGAGATTGAATTCCCGCTCCAACCGCTGCTGCACGATTTCCATATGCAAAAGGCCCAGGAAACCGCAGCGAAAGCCAAAGCCAAGGGCGGGGGAACTTTCGGTCTCGAATTCAAACGAGGCGTCGTTCAGTTTCAGCCGCGCCAGGCTTTCGCGCAGGTCTTCGAAATCCGCCGCATCAATGGGGAAAAGGCCGCAAAACACCACGGGAATGGACGGCTTGAAGCCCGGCAAGGCCTGGTCGGTAGGGTTGCGGTCATCGGTCAAGGTGTCGCCGACGCGGGTTTCCGAGACATCCTTGATGGAGGCGGTGAAATAACCCAGCTCGCCCGGGCCAAGGCTGTCCACCTTGGTCAGTTTTGGTTTGAAGACACCGACCTGTTCAATTAAATGTCGGCTGTCCGTGGCCATCAGGCGGGCCCGCATACCTTTTTCCAGGCGCCCCTGCATGACGCGGACCAACACGATCACGCCCAGATAGGCATCATACCAACTGTCCACTAACAGGGCCTGCAAAGGCGCCTCCGCATCGCCCGTGGGGGCCGGCAGGCGTTCCACCAGGGCCTCCAACGTCTCTTCGATGCCAATGCCTGATTTGGCCGAGGTGAAAATAGCGTCGGAGGCATCGATGCCGATGACATCCTCGATCTGGGCCTGCACCCGTTCGGGTTCCGCTGCCGGCAGATCGATTTTGTTCAGGACCGGGACGATTTCATGATCGTTTTCGATCGCTTGATAGACATTGGCCAGGGTTTGCGCCTCGACGCCCTGGCTGGCATCGACCACCAGCAATGAGCCCTCGCATGCGGCCAGGGATCGGTTTACCTCGTAGGCGAAATCCACATGACCCGGCGTATCGATCAGGTTCAGGGTATAAGTCTCGCCATCCTTGGCTTTGTATTGCAGGCGGACGGTCTGGGCCTTGATGGTGAT
>CAYWYB010000425.1:0-3536 GCA_964462145.1 uncultured Rhodospirillaceae bacterium | reverse complement strand
CCTGCCCGGCAGTCAGATATTTATCCCCATGGTGGTCTCCGCCGCCGCCTATCTGGCGGGTTTCGTCGAAGGCCGCCCGCCGGCGGAAATCATCGCCGTGGCGCAGGTCATAATCGGCGCCGCCATCGGCGCTAGGTTCGTCGGCCTCGATCTGCGCAAGACCGCCCGGCCGATCATTCTGGGTGTTGTTTCGGCCCTTGCCATGCTGGCCCTGGCCACGGCCTTTGCCTATGTCGCCGCGCCCATTCTTGGCCTGCCCATGTATGCCCTGCTATTGGCCCTATCGCCCGGCGGTCTGGCAGAAATGAGCCTGATCGCCCTGGCCCTGGATGTGGACACCGCCTTTGTCGCCACCATGCACCTGGTGCGGATTATCCTGATCGTCACCCTGGCGCCGACATTTTTCCGCCTCATGGGCTGGAAACAGGCAAGGCCAACCGGGTCGGACCGCAACGGCACCTGATCAACGGCGGGGCTAAAAGCGGACGAGTCCAAACTCGTTTATTTTCAATGAATTAACACGCCGATGGTCCGCGACGGTCAAAAAAATACACCCATGTTCTCGGCAACTGTTCCGAGCTGTTCTTAAGGCAATCTTTACTTCATCGGCGCATTATGCCCATGGGCATATTGCGCTCGGCTCAATCGTTCGGATCAGTAATGATAACGCAAGAAATTCAACTCACTCTGGCGCGGCACAAACGTTGGCTTGATGGTAATCCCGGCGGCGCTAGAGCGAATTTTTCCCTGCAGGAGCTGGAAGGCATTGATTTTGGCGGCGCCAATCTGACGCAGGCCAAGCTGACCGGTGCCCAGTTGGCCGAAGCGACGTTGTCCAGGGTCAATTTTCACAAGGCCGATCTGTTCGCCGCCGACCTGCGCAATAGTGACCTGACCGGCGCTGATCTGTCCAACAGCGACCTGCGCGGCACGCAACTGCGCGGCGCCGATCTGACCGATGCCAATCTGTACGGCGCCGACCTGCGCGACGGCACCTTGATGACGGCCAATGAAGAGGGCGGCACCTCCGTCGCCAACGCCGAATTGAGCAGCCTGGAGATGGAGCGCGGCTCCCTGAAAGGCGCCAATCTGTCCGGCGCCAAACTGGCCAGTTCCGTCCTGACCCAGACCGATCTGTCCGGCGCCATTCTGACGGATGCGGTATTGACCGATGCCGATCTTAGCGGCACCCTGTTGGACGGCGCGGATCTGGCTGGCGCCGACCTTTCCGGCGCCAATCTGGAAGGCGCCAATCTGGGGTCCGTCAATCTGAAGGGCGTCAAGGTCGAGAATACGAATATGCGCGGGGTGAAGCTGAACAACACCTCCATGGACGGCGTGGATCTGTCCGGCGCCGATCTGACGGGCGCCGAAATCGTCATTTCCGTCGACAGCCTGCCCGACGACCTGCGCGACACCATCCGGGCCCACGAGGAATGGATGGCCAGCTTTGGCGCCAAGGGCAAACGGGCGGTGCTTGATGGCGCCGAATTGGACAACGTTGATTTCTCGGGCATCAATTTGTCCGGCGCTTCGCTGGTCGGGGCCTCGATGACCGGCGCGCGGTTCATGGGGTCGTCCCTGAACATGGCTGATCTGTCCGGCGCCAATCTGTATAAGAGCAAAATGGACCGGGCCGAGATGACCGGCGCCAATCTATCCGGCGCCGATCTGACCGAAGCCAGCCTGTCCGAAGCCGATATCTCGGCCGCCGACATCAAGGACCGGGAGGGCAATTCCACCGGCCGCTCCTGGCCGGCGAACCTGACGGACACCAATCTCGCCCGCGCCAATCTGGCCGCCACCCTGTTGCGCGGCGCCAATCTGTCGGGCTGCAATTTCAACGGCGCCAACCTGCGTGGCGCCGATCTGTCCAATTCCGCGATCGACGGCGCCAAACTGCAAGGCGCCATCATCACCGAGGCGAAACTGCCGAACTAGCCCTTTCCTTCACGCCTCGAAAACGCCACTATGGCGGCGTAATTGGACGCGTGTGATGAAGAATAATCCCCATCAAGCTTGGCAAGACCAACGCCAGACTCTCGAACAAGGCCGTTTTGAGGCAACACCCGACGGCCTCATACGGCAACGAATGTGGTCCAGATTAGATCCGGCATTCCGGCCCTTCGGGCATCTGTTGCGTCTATTGGGCTTGCATGATCGCGGGATGAGCAATGCGCTCAATATCAAGCTAAAACCCCTTTCCGTCGAACTGGCAAGTCTGCCACCGGCGTTCGACGGCTATCGCATTCTGCATATCAGTGATCCACATTTGGATCTGTTACCAGGGTTAGCCGAACGGACCGCGGCATTAGTAAACGGTGTTTCAGCGGATCTAATGCTGTTGGGTGGCGATTACCGGGACCGTTTCGAGGATTCGCCAGAGTTGGGCCTGGACCTACTCCGCCCGATCCTGGCCGCCAGCGATCCGCCCGATGGGCGCATCGCCATTCTCGGAAACCACGATCCGGCCTCCGCCGTACCAATCCTGGAGGAGATGGGCGTGCGGGTTTTGCTCAACCAGACGCTTAGTATCAAGCGCGGCGAAGACGTCTTGCATTTAACTGGTTTGGACGATGTGCATAGATTCTACTCGGAGGCGGCACTGTCCGCGCTGAACGAGCCGTTCTCGGGTTGCCGTATCGTCGCCGTGCATTCGGCCGAGGCCGCCGATCTGGCCGCCGCCGCCGGTATTGACCTATATCTCTGCGGCCATACTCACGGCGGCCAAATACGGCTGCCTCGGTCCCGCCCCCTGATCAGCCACTTACGGCGCTGCCGTGCCTATAGCCATGGCCAATGGCTCCACGGTGACATGCTCGGCTACACTTCCAACGGCGCTGGGGTCAGCGGTATTCCGATCCGTTTCAACTGTCCGCCGGAAGTAACATTGATAACCTTGCGCCGTCCCGGCAGTGCGCTGGCTAATACCGAAGGTCCTTGATATTACTTGCCATCGGGACAACGTTTCACAGACACCTTGACGGACGATTTGACGGATTGGCGGCATGAGCGAGATGGAAAGCAACGAACTAAGCCAACTGGGCCGTGCGGTCGAGGCGCCCAAGACGCCGGAAGCGGCGGTCCTGGAACGCGTGGCGAACCCGCATGTTGGGGATGATTACCTGATCCGTTTCGCCTGCCCGGAATTCACCTCCCTGTGCCCGGTGACCGGACAGCCGGATTTCGCCCATCTGGTGATCGACTATCTGCCGGGTGAGTGGATCGTCGAGAGCAAGTCCCTGAAGCTATATCTCGCCGCACACCGCAATCACGCTGCCTTTCACGAGGGCTGCACGGTCGGCATCGCCAAACGGCTGATCGAACTGCTGGCGCCGAAATGGCTGCGTATCGGCGGTTATTGGTATCCCCGTGGCGGCATCCCCATCGATGTCTTTTACGCCACGGGAGAACCGCCAGCGGGCGTCTGGATACCGGACCAGGGCGTCGCACCATATCGAGGACGAGGCTAGTAACCAGCATTATCATAAGGGGTCGAGGAACATGTCACGCAACCGCCACGGCATCGCGACCCG
>CAYWYB010000424.1:0-3577 GCA_964462145.1 uncultured Rhodospirillaceae bacterium | reverse complement strand
CGGCGGCGAAGTGGTCGGCGCCTCATTCATTGTTGACCTGCCGGATCTGGGCGGCCGCGCCCGTTTGGAAGAGATGGGCATTCAGGTCCGCACCCTGATGTCGTTTGAAGGGGACTGACATGGCCTTGCGGATAGAACCGCTGACAGAGGTTTTTGGCGCCACGGTCAGCGGCTTCGATGCCCGCGAACCATTGTCGGCGGAAATCCAGGGGGAAATTTCCGCCGCTTTTGAAGATTATTCCGTGCTGGTTTTCCATGATCAGCCGTTGACGGACGAACAGCAGATTACATTCTCGGAATATTTCGGACCGTTGGAGGAAACCTTGCCAGGGCTGGTCGGCTCCGGCTCCAAAATCGTGCGGGTTTCCAACATGCTGGCGGATGGCAGCTTGAAAGAACCCGGCAGCCATCTGGCCTTGTTCGGCGCCGCCAATCTTATGTGGCATAGCGACAGCACCTTCAAGGCGGCGCCGGCCAAGGGCTCGATCCTGTCAGCCCGGCAAATCGTCAAACAGGGCGGGGATACGGAATATGCCAGCGGCCGCGCCGCCTATGAAAGCTTAAGCGCAAATATGCAACAGCGCCTTGACGGTCTGGTGGCAATCCATTCCATAGCCACCTCCCGGCGCAAGGTCGACCCCAGCGCGGTCAGCGCGGAGCAGGAAACAGCCCTGCCCCCCGTCCCCCAGGCCCTGGTCCGCCGTAATCCGGTCAATGGCCGCAAGGCGCTGGTTTTGGGCAGCCATATCGGTGCCATTGTCGGCATGGCGGATGACGAAGCCGTGGCTCTGATCGATGAACTGACCGAGATCGCCACCCAGGAGGCCTTCACCTACCGCCATGTCTGGCGCCCAGATGATGTGGTGATGTGGGATAACCGCGCCGTGTTGCATCGCGGACGGCCTTATGACGAGGCCAACGAGCGGCGCCTGATGGTGCGCACCACATTGGCGGGCGATGGCCCGACAGCCGTGGATGGCCGTGTGGTAACTTAGGGAGACAATAAGAACATGCCCAGATACCCGTTAAGCGCCGGTTGGCGCGAGCATCCCCGCTATCCTGATCCGGCGGTCGAAATTCTGGACGAGCGCTTCGCGCAATATGCCATCTTCAGCGCCGCCGTGGAGCGGCTGTATACCGGTTGCCGCTGGGCCGAGGGGCCGGTCTGGTTCGGTGATGGCCGTTATTTGTTGTGGAGCGATATTCCCAACAACCGGATCCTGAAGTGGGAGGAGGAAACCGGCAAGGTTTCCAACTACCGCAAGCCCACCGATTTCGGCAACGGCAACACCCGTGACCGTCAGGGCCGCCTGATTACCTGCGAACATGGGGGCCGGCGCGTTACCCGCACGGAATACGATGGCACAATCACGGTGCTGATGGATCAATGGCAGGGCAAGCCGTTGAACTCCCCCAACGACGTGGTGGTTAAGTCCGACGGCTCCATCTGGTTCACGGACCCGCCGTTCGGCATTTTGGGCAACTACGAGGGCCACAAGGCCGAGCCGGAGGTGCCCCAGGCGGTCTACCGCATTGATGGCGGCGACGGTGGCATTACCGTGGTTGCCGACGATGTATTGGGCCCGAATGGCCTTTGTTTCTCACCGGATGAAAGCATCCTGTACGTGGTGGAATCCCGTGGCGTACCGAAGCGCAAGATCCTGGCTTATGACGTCTCCGCCGATGGCCGCGAAATCTCCAACAAGCGGGTGCATATAGATGCCGGACCGGGAGGCACGCCCGACGGTATGCGCAGCGACGTGGACGGCAATCTATGGTGCGGCTGGGGCATGGGCTCCGAGGAGCTGGACGGCGTGCTGATTTTTGCCCCCGACGGCGCCAAGATCGGCCGCATTGCCCTACCTGAACGCTGCGCGAATGTCTGTTTCGGCGGCCTCAAACGCAACCGTCTGTTCATGGCCGCCAGCCAGTCGCTTTATGCGCTGTATGTGAATACCCAAGGGGCGCCGGGCGGCTAAAACCCTGTCAGACTGGCGCCACGGCACGGGGCAGGCCGCGGGCTTGCAGCAGGCGGAAAAGGGCCAGAACCCCGAGGCTGAGGAAGGTCAGTCCACTGACCATTATGATCGGCATTTCCGCGACGCCGGTATAGTCCAGCACCTTGCCGCCCAGGATCGGGCCCATGGCGGCGGCGGCATAGAACCAGGTATAGAAAATGCCCATGCCCAGGCCGCGCAGTTCAGGCCGGATTACTTCGGCGACCAGGGCGACGATGCTGCCGATCGGCAGGGAGCCGGCGATGGAGGTGACCGCGAACAGAACCGCCAGCAACCAAGGTGATTGCGATAACGGCAGGGTCAACAAAATCGCCGCGCCCCAGACCGCCATGCCTGAGACGATAAGCAGGTTGGGCCGGTTCCAGCGGTCGGCGATGTAGCCGCCCAGGGGCATCGCCAGGATCGAGATCCAGGTGCCGATCCCCAATAGGGAGGTTGCCCAGGTTGGCGACAGGCCTTCGCCGACCAGATACAAGGGCACGAAACTCAACATGATCAGGAAGGCCATGTTGTAGATGCCCCAGATCAGGCCGGCCATGGCGACCATGAAATATTCATCCCGGCTGGGCCGGATCTTGGTCTCCGCCCCGGCCGGGCCAGTATCGGCGGCACGATAGCTGAAGGCGAAAACCAATAGGGCGAACGTGGACAAGGCAACGCTGAGCCAAAATGCCATTGGCCAGGCGCCAGTGGCGGCGAAGGGGCCAAGGCTGACCAGGGCCAGGGCAATGCCGGCGGGATAGCCGGCCAGATACAGGGACATGGCCGTGGCCAGTTCCTTGTCGATGAACCAGTCGATAACGATTTTAGACATCAGAACGTTTATCAGAACGCTGCCAATGCCGGCCAGAAAGCGTCCCAGCCACAGAGTATGGGGATCGGCCGCCAGGGCGCAAATGGTGGCGCCCACGGTCATCGCGCCAAGGCTGAAAAGCAAAACCGAGAATTCGCCCAGACGCTGTCCCAGCAATCCGCCGGGCAGGGCCAGAAAGATACCGGGCACCATGAACATGCCAATCATGGTGCCCAGGCCCACGGCATCCAATGTCAGATCGCCGATCAGCCCGGGCGCTACCGCCGCCGGGGTTTGAAATTGGAAGCCAAATGCGATTCGCGCCAGCACCAGGCCGGCCAGCACCCACCAGCGGGTCGAGGCGCGCGGCGGCGTCGATCGCTGCATGGGATGGTCTTGGTTAGGGGATCGTTAGAAGCCGGGGCCGCAGCCGCTGATTTCGCGGATGAAATTCTGCACGAAGATCAACAGCAGAATCAGAACCACCGGCGAGAGGTCAATGCCGCCAAGGTTGGGCAGGATGCGGCGTATGGGCCCTAGGGCCGGCTCGGTAATCTTGTGCAGGAATTCACCCACCGTATAGACGAAGCGGTTTTGTGTATTGATGACGTTGAAGACCACCAGACAGGACATTATGACCTGCACCAGGATCATCCAAAAATACAACATGATCACGCTTGCAACCAATTCGACGATGGAACACATGCGAAGCCCAAGCCCTTTTCTGACGCCCTACCGGCAAGAGCCCAACATGTAATGCCACCCG
>CAYWYB010000423.1:0-3593 GCA_964462145.1 uncultured Rhodospirillaceae bacterium | reverse complement strand
AATCTACGCTCGCCAGCAATCTTGCGCCCTCTCATGAATAATTCGGGCTAGTTGATCAGGGAAAGACGCCCAGGGAAGTTGATCAACTGGTCAAGATCGATGACAGCGCCGCGCTTGCCGGCCTGAATGTATTGGAACGAGGTGCCTACGCCAACAGCGGCCCCGATGATGGCATCATAAGCAAGCCGCGAAATTTGGCGATGCTACGAAAATCACTCGGTTACGGCGGCATGATCCACGAGTTCAAGAACTATATCTTGCGCCAGGATCAAGGCAAGTTGACAGCCATCCAAACGCACCTGGCCACGGCCCGCGACGCCCTGACGCTTTTTGACCAGCGCCCTTTGAATGCCGTTGAGCAACAGGCGGTCGCGAAGATAACGGAGGTTATCGACAGCTATGCCGAGGCGCTAGAAACAGTCACGCAGCTGGCCGCGGCAGGTCAATTGCCCAGGCAGATTGATGCCGCGGTTGGTTTTGATGATACGCCGGCATTGCGCGGCCTGGACCAATTGGCACGGCAAATCGCCTCCCAAAGCGGCATGGAAGCTGACAATATGCAGAACGCGCTGGCGATCGTTGCCACGGTTTCCACTGTCACCGCCTGGGTCACCGTGCTGATCGTCCTATTCCTGGTTATCGCCACAGTCTGGCTTTTTCGTTCGCAGATCGTCGTTCCCATCGCAGGTATGACAGCCACCATGACGAATTTGGCCGCGGGCGACCTGGATCAGCCGATACATGGTGTTGATCGAGACAATGAGATTGGCGAAATGGCCCGCGCACTCGAGGTTTTCAAGGCCAACGCCAAGGCGCTGCGCCAGGCCCGGGATGACCTGGAACAGCGGATCCAGGAACGCACCAGGGCGTTGCAGGAAAGCGAACAGCGCTTTCGCGACTTCGCCAGCGCGGCCTCCGATTGGTTCTGGGAGATGGATGAAAATCGCCGCTATAGATTCATCACCGAAGCCGTCAGCATGACCATTGGCCGCGATCCGGAATGGTACAAAGGCCGGGAGCACGACGAAGTGGTGGCGGAATTTTACAACCCGAAGGATTGGCAGCCTTTTGATGACGCCGTTGCTGCCCGGCGGCCGTTTCGTGATTTAACATTCGCCCGCACCGGCGATGACGGTGCAATCCGATGGATACGCACAAGCGGCGTGCCCATTTATGGCACGGACGGTGAATTCCTGGGCTACAGAGGGTCCACCGCCGACGTGACCGGCCTGATGCAAACGGAAGTCGCGCTGCATAATAGTGAAGAGCAGATCCGCATGCTGCTTGAAAACGGCCCCATGGGCGTGGCGGTGGTCAAACACGAACCGGTTGGCGACCAAATCATCGCGAAACGTCTTTTTGCCAATCAAGCACTTGCCGAAATGGTCGGCCTTACCTCGCCGGAAGAGCTTATCGACACCGATATTTCCGATAGCTGGCTTGATCAGGAGGCCTTGCAGCAGGCCAATAGAACCATGCAGGCAGGCGGAGAGCTGAATGATTTCGAATCCCAGCGCCTTCGCTCCGATGGAACGGATCTTTGGATATCGATGAATTCTCGGCCTATCCTGTTCGATGGACAGGACTGCACGGTGATTTGGCATTTCGACATCACCGAACGAAAACATGCCGAAGAAGCATTGCGTACCAGCGAGCAGCTCTTCCGCTCGGTACTGGACAATACGCCGGTGGCGGTCGGCCTTAAGGATCTCGACGGCCGTTTTGAGTTGATCAACCGAACGTTTGAAGAATTTTTCAAAACCACCATTGCGGATGTCGTGGGCAGGACAACGACGGAGATTCTGCCCGCCGAGATCGCGGCCTCGCAACAGGAAGCCGATCGCAGGGTCGTGGCAAGCGGCGAGGCCCTGGTGGAGGAGCATGCGGCCAATCTGCCGGGCCGGCAGGTCGATTTCGTGCGCGTGACCAAATTTCCAGTCTTCGACCAGCAGGGCGAGATGACCGGCATCGGCACTTTCGTTGCGGATATTTCCGCCGAGAAAGCCGCTGAAGAACAGTTGAGGCAGAGTCAGAAGCTGGAGGCCGTGGGCCAGTTAACAGGCGGCGTGGCGCATGATTTCAACAATATTCTGGCTGCCATCATCGGCAATCTCGATATGATTACGGATGGTGCCCTGGATGGTAAGCAGGCAAGGGAGAGTGTGGAAATTGCCCTCGCGGCCGCCCTACGGGGCGCGGAGTTGACCCATCACCTGCTGGCCTTTTCCCGGAAACAGACACTCGATGCCAAGATATCCCATATCAACGAAATTCTGCCCCGGTTCAGCCGGCTTGCCACCCGTACCATCGGCGAGGACATCGCCATCGAAATGAATTTGGCGGCCGATCTATGGCCGGTCATGGTCGATACGGGACAGCTGGAAAATGCGCTTTTGAACCTCGCCATCAACGCCCGTGATGCCATGCCCGGCGGCGGCGAATTGACCATTGAGACGGCGAACCAAGTCCTTGAAGAGGCCGATACGTCACTTTTTGAAGATCTGGCGCCGGGCGAATATGTGATGATCGCTGTGAGCGACAACGGCACGGGAATGCCCGCCAAGGTGCGGGAACGGGTTCTGGAACCCTTTTATACGACCAAGGACGTGGGCATGGGCAGCGGCCTGGGCCTGAGCATGGTGTTTGGTTTCGCCAAACAATCAGGTGGCCATTTATCCCTTTATAGCGAGGAAGGTCACGGCACCACGGTTAAGATCTACTTGCCCAGAGCCGACAACATGGAGCAAGCCGACACAGAGGCGGCGGTGCCCCAACAGGAGTCGCAGCGCGGCACGGAATCGATCCTTGTGGTTGAAGACAACCCGGATGTCTTGAATTTTATTGTCAAAGCGCTCGAACGCCTGGGTTATGCCGTGCTTCAGGCCGAGGATGGGCCGGCGGCGCTGGAGGTCATGTCGGCATCGGGCAACATCGATATGCTGCTGACCGATGTTGTTCTACCGCGCGGCATGAGCGGGCGTGATGTGGCCAATGCCTTTAGCAAGCAATATCCCGGATCGCGCGTGTTATTTTCCTCTGGCTATACACGGGATGCTCTCAGCCGGCGGGGACAACTTGATCAGGATGTGGCCCTGATCAATAAGCCTTACCAGGTTGGCGCCTTGGCCAAACGGGTGAGAGAAGCCCTGGATCAGAAAATAGCGTTACATTAGCCGGCACTCGAATTCATCGCTCGCGGAAGAGCGAACGGTTGGCAGTGCGGCAACTATGGTGTAAAAGCCCCCCTTCGTTATGCGTGTCCGCGTACCTATATAGATATTTGTATGGGACTTTGGCGGTGCGCGGCTTGTTGCCCGGTTTGATCGTTGACCGTGGCGCAATCCTTCAACTAGGTGCGAATTATGCAAGAAGTGTTGTTGGTTGTTCACTTGATGCTGGCGATCGCCATTGTCATCACGGTTTTGTTGCAGCGCAGCGAAGGCGGCGCGCTGGGCATGGGCGGCGGTGGCGGAGGCGGCGGTGGCGGCGGCGGCGGCGGTCTGATGACCGGGCGCGAGGCGGCCAATTTGCTGACCCGCTCGACAGCCGTCCTGGCGGCCTGTTTTTTCGCCACTTCGCTGACCCTGACCATC
>CAYWYB010000422.1:0-3596 GCA_964462145.1 uncultured Rhodospirillaceae bacterium | reverse complement strand
CGTGCGGCCGCCTGGCAGGGTAATTTCCACGGGGTCGGGAAATTCACCATGCAAAAGCGCGCCATAGGCCGCCTTGGCCGCAGCCGTGGCGCAGGCGCCCGTGGTCCAGCCGCGCCGCAATGCGCCCTTTTCCGTTCTCTTCGCCGGCATTCCGTCGAAAACCTCTTGATCACTTGCCTGCCCTGCAATAGGCATGAATTAAGCTAAGCCGCAAGCCAGGAAAAGAAACAACGACGTGAACAAGTGGGCGCATTCGGACAGTACGGCACGTGGATGGGTGCTCGCCGCGCCATGCTCGAATTCCGGCAAGACCCTTGTCTCGGCAGCCCTGCTGCGCCTGTTGAGCAGGGATGTGGGTGGCGTCACGCCTTACAAGGTCGGCCCCGACTATATTGATCCCGGTTTCCTCTCGGCCGCCGCGGGCTCAACCTGCGGCAATCTTGATCCTTGGGCCATGGCACCGGAACGGTTGAACCAGTTGCTGCAAGCGCGAAGCGGCAACCGTTTTCTCATAGAAGGCGTGATGGGCCTGTTCGATGGCGCCGTCAGCGGCGATGGCTCCACCGCCGACCTGGCGGCGGCCTATGGGCTGCCGGTGATCCTGGTGATCAATACCAAAGGCCAGGGTGCCTCGGTCGCGGCGCTGGCGCAAGGCTTTGCCAATTACCGCACGGACGTGAACGTGGCCGGTGTGATCTTCACCCAGGTAGGCAGCCCGCGTCACCGTAAGATGCTGTTTGATGCCTGCGCCGATGTGAACATCCGGGTGTTTGGTGTGCTTGCCGCCGATCCGACCCTTGTCCTCCACGCCCGGCACCTCGGTCTGGTGCAGGCCGCCGAGCGGGCCGACCTGGATGCCTTACTGGAGCGCGCGGCGGATAATCTTGCCCGTGACGTGGACCTGGCGGGTTTGCATGAGATAGCCGCCGCGCCAGCCTTCACGGCCGCCGAACCGGCCGGCGCCATGCCGCCCTCAATTCCGCCCCCAGTTCCGCCCTTGGGCCAGCATATCGCGGTGGCCAGGGATATCGCCTTCGAGTTTTGCTATCCCCATGTGCTGGATGATTGGCGCCGGGCGGGAGCGGAGATCAGCATCTTCTCGCCTCTGGCGGACGAGCCGCCCAGGTCGGACGCGGATGCGGTCTATCTACCGGGCGGTTATCCCGAACTGCATGCAGGCGCCCTGGCCGCGAACCAATCTTTTCTAGCTGGTCTGCGGGGTGCAGCGGCGCGCGGTGCCGTCATTCTGGGGGAGTGCGGCGGTTATATGGTGCTGGGCCAAGGCGTCGTCGACCAGGACGGTGGGCACCATGCCATGGCCGGGCTGCTGGGCCTGGAAACCTCGTTCTCCACGCGGAAGCTGCATCTGGGTTATCGGCAGGCGCGGCTGCTTCATGCCGGGCCCCTGGGCGCGAAAGACGCCGCATATAGGGGCCATGAATTTCACTATGCCACCATCGCCGAGGAGCAGGGCGAACATCTATTCAGCGCTTGTGACGCCCTGGGCCAGCACGACACCAAGGTTGGCCTTCATTCCGGCAAGGTCATGGGCAGCTTCATACATTTAATCGACCGGGACAGCCGGTCCCCAACACAGGACAACCAGTAAACGCCATGCCACAAAGCCAAGAAGAGCTACGCCGTCTGTTGCACGATCTGCCTACCGCCGATGACCAGGCACAGGCGGATGCCAAGGCGCGCAACGACATGTTGACCAAACCCCAGGGCGCGCTGGGCAAGCTGGAGGATCTGGTCCTCTGGCTGGCCGCCTGGCAGGGCCGCGAGGTGCCAAGGCTGGATAAAGTCCAGGTTCTGGTCTTTGCCGGCAATCATGGCGTTGTGGCACAGGGCGTCTCCGCCTTTCCGGCGGAGGTCACGGCGCAGATGGTGGCTAATTTCGCTGGCGGCGGCGCCGCCATCAACCAATTGTGCGCGATGGCGGGGGCGGAGTTGAAAGTCCTGGATCTTGATTTGGACAAACCGACCGCGGATTTCACCCAAGGTCCCGCCATGAGTTGGGAAGAATTTCTCGACGCCATGCGGCGCGGCATGGCCCAGGTGGACGATGATGCGGATCTGGTCTGTATCGGCGAAATGGGCATTGGCAATACAACCGTGTCAGCCACCATTGCGCATGCGCTGTATGGCGGCGCAGCAAAGGATTGGACCGGGCGCGGTACTGGCGTCGACGACGCGGGCCTGGCGCGCAAGGCCCAGGCCGTGGCCGCCGGCAGATCCCGGCATGGCGATATTCTGAATGATCCCCTGGAAATCGCCCGTTGTCTGGGCGGGCGCGAATTGGCGGCTATGGCGGGCGCCGCCCTGGCGGCGCGGCGGGCCCGTATCCCGCTGTTGATTGACGGCTATGTGGCCTCCGCCGCCCTGGCACCCTTGCAGGCGGCGGCACCGGGCTTTCTGGAGCATTGCTGGGCCGCTCACGTCTCGGCGGAACCGGGGCATGTGCGCCTGCTGCAACGTATGGGCTTATCGCCGCTGTTGGATCTGGGCATGCGCCTGGGCGAGGCCTCGGGCGCGGCGGCGGCGATCCCGCTGCTGCGGGCGGCACTTGCTACGCACGCGGGCATGGCAAGCTTCGCCGACGCCGGGGTGGCGGAAAAATCAGATTAAGAGTCTAGCGCATTTTCAAATGCGGTCCGGCAACTCGATGAAATCGAAAATAATCTAAAGCGCTTCGGACTGTTCGTTTCGGGGCATGCGGGCCATGGCTTCCGCCGTCAGCAGGCCAAGGATGGCCCAGAAAACTAAATTCGTGGCTAGACTGGCGGTGGCAAAGTCCGCCGCCAGGACCGCCGGTACGGCGCTTTCCATGCTAAGGGGATGCGGTGCGCCGAAAATATGCGGCAGGGCGATCATGGCAATGCCCCCGGCGCGCCAGATCAAGCCGTTTGAGAGAAAGATCAGGGCGATGCCGCCCGCCGTCAACAGCGCGGTGGACAGCCACCAGGTTTGCCGCGCCAGCAAATCCCCAGCCGGCATGCCCGGCAGTTCCGGTGGCACGCCCATGGCGGGCGCCAGATTGAGAGCGATAAAGCCGCCCAGGCCCCAGATCACCCCTTGCCGCCAGCTGATCACCCGGCGCAGCGCGAAAACCGCGGCCAGGATCAATCCCAGGGCAACACCCATCAGGACATTGGACAATAACGAAAAGAACAGCCGTTCCGCGCCATCGGCGGGCATCCATGCCGCTTCGTCATGGTGATGGCCGGATTCCGCCGAATTGCCTGTATTGCTTTCCTGATGTTGGTGAGCATGGGCTGCTTGCGGCTGGCCTTCGTCTTCAAAGGCCTCGGCCGCGAAGATCAAGGGATAGACCTTCAGTGTTTGCAGACCTGTCAGCCCCGCGCCGGCCACGATGCCGGCAATCAGGGCGCTGATCAGAATAGATTTGAAAAATGCCATCAATTCCCCCGGGCGTGGCCGCCTAAAATGGCATCAATAGTTTAGTGACAGGGCGCCGCTATGCCATGGCGGGAATCATGGGCCGCATTGTGGATCGCGGCGGGGTGCGACAGGGCCACGCCAATAAACAGCGCCAGCCCCAAAAGGGCCGCCAAGCCTGCCTGCATGACCTGTGC
>CAYWYB010000421.1:0-3794 GCA_964462145.1 uncultured Rhodospirillaceae bacterium | reverse complement strand
GGCGCCCTGATCCAGAACGCGGCGCAGGAACATGGCCTGATCACCCGCGCCATGCCCGGCGATATTCTGGGATTCTGCCCGCCGCTGATCATTTCTCCGAGCGAGATCGACGAAATGTTCGACCGCTTCACCAGGGCTCTGGACGAAACCGAAATGCAGCTGAAGCAGCAGGGAGCGTCAGCTGCCCAATAAAGGCTGCATCGCGGACCGTTAACTGAAAACCCGCCGCGTGATCGCTCACGCGGCGGGGTTCAGGGAAGAGTTTTAGAACAGCGCTAGTTCTTCTTAGCGGCGCAAGGATTGCAGGGGCTGCAAGCCTTTTTCGCGGCGCAGGGATTACAGGCGCCACAGCCTTTTTTCTTGGCCGCACAGGGATTACAGGCACCACAGCCTTTTTTCGCCGCACAGGGATTGCACGCCGTCTTGGGTGCGCAAGACGCCAAGGCGCTTGGCAGGGTCGCGGTGGCGGTCATCGCCGCAATGGCGACGGAGCCGAGAACGATCTTTACTTTAGCGGTCGGGTTGGACATTTCAGTGGCCTCCACATCAGATCTCTAAGGTCGGTTTTTTCATGACTACGCAGATAGAATTTGGCTTGTCCCTTGGGACAAGGCCAATCACTTGCGATCACGAGACCTTGAGCGGAGGTGAGAGCCGCCGGGCCGCGACACGCTCTAGCGGCCGACGCGGGCTTCCAGCATCTGGGCGGAAAGGCTGACGCCCTTGGCCACCGGGTGCTCGGTTGCATACAGGGGGCACGTGGCCTGGTTGGTGTCCTGACCCAGCCGCGAAATCATCATGGCAACTTGCTTTACCAGTTTCATGGTCTTGTCCTAGCGATCTAGTGGATGGAAGCGGCTGCGCGACCATCGCGGTGCCGATTACAATGGAGGGGAGATAGGCTCACCCGGCGGCTGGGACAATTGCAATTTTTAGAGGCCAGATATGCGCTGCCCGCATTGCTGAGTTAACGAACTCTAGAGCAATTTTCGATCAGATGGGATCGCGCCAGCGAGCCCAATGATCGGTTCAATTGCTCTCTCTTAAGACGAGAGCGTATCAGGGATACGCTCTAAAGGCCCATGCCGCCATCGACATGGATTGTTTGCCCGGTGATATAGGCGGCATCGGGGGACAGCAGGAATTCGATCAAGGCGGCAATTTCATCAGGCTGGCCCAGGCGACCCAGAGGAATGCGTTCGGCCGCCCGGCGCCAGCTTTCTTCGCTCAGGGCGGCATGTGCGCCCGCCTGTTTCTGGACATAGCCGGGCGCGACGCAATTCACCGTCACGCCATGGGGCGCCAGGTCCACGGCCAGGGCGCGGGCCAGGGCCTCCAAGCCCGCCTTGGCCGCGGCGCTTGCTGGCATGGACACGCCATCGAGCTGAAAGCGATGCGCCACGAAGGACGAAACCGCCACCACCCGGCCCGCCGGTGCCGCCTGCAACAAAGGCATGGCGGCCCGGCTAAGGCGGTGAAAGGCGCCGGTTATGGCCGCCAGGCTGTGCGCCAAGGCAGCATCTTCCAGGGTTGCCAAAGGCGTTTTGTCGGCGAAACCGGCATTGGCGACCAGGCCGTCCAAACCGCCTTCACGGGCCACCGCGGCGATCAGCTCGGCGGCAACGTCCGTATCCGCCAGATCACCCAGCAAAACGCGGCTTTGTCCGCCCTTGGCCTCGACTGCCCCGGCGGTCTCTTCGGCGCCGCCCCGGTTGGCACGGGTATGGATGAACAGCGTGGTGCCCGGCCCGGCCAGGCGCCGGCATAGCGCCGCGCCAATGCCGCTGGCCGCGCCGGTCACCAGGATTGTGCGCTCCCGGCTGTCATTTTGTGTGCTCAATTTGGAAATCTCCCTGCGGCGGCCTGCTGCTATATGACGCGGCCCGCTGGTGACGGCGATCACTCATTTATTAACGGAACTTTGCTACTTTAGCATTGCCGATGGTACGCCGAAATACCATCTATCTTCGCAGCAGTGAAAGTTGAAGGCCAAATATGCCGGAGCACGACCAAGACCGCAGACGAGAACAGTTCATTTGCCAAACCATGACCCGCGCCCAGATCTGGGGTCGCCGAGTCATGCTGGCCGTACTGTCCCTGGTTCTTGCCATACCCGTGGTCAACATGCGCCGTCTGATTACGGAGGGCATACCGACAGGCCTGCAGCATGGCAACATCAACTATGCCTATGTCATCGGCATGTTCTTTTCGGTGCTACTGATTCTGGTCTGGTATTACGCCTACGTGGGGCGTGGCAAGGCGCGGATCATGCTGGGGATCATCTATCTACTGACCACCTCTGTAACCGTGGTCGTGCCCCTGACCCTGCTGTTTCTGGGCACCACCCTGCCGCCGTCCTGGCCAATCAGCATCAGCCTGGCAGCGGTCTATGGCCTGGCGGGCTGGGTGCTGCTGGTTTCCAGCAACATCAAAGCCTTTCAACTCTATCAACGGCAGGTCAGAGCCGCATCTTCATAGGCGAATACGCCGCCTGCACGGTCTGCTGGCGCGAGGCGCCGGGCCGCACTATCGTAGTGCTGATTCTCTTGTGCATGTTTGGACCGCATAGATCGTGGAAATGCCGAATACCGCAATGATCCTGGCCGCCGGCCTGGGCAGCCGCATGGGTGCCTTGACCGAGTCGCGGCCAAAACCGCTGCTTGAAGTCGCCGGCCGCGCCATCATCGACCGGGTGTTGGACCGCTTGGTCGATGCGGACGTCGGGCGCGCCGTGGTCAATTTGCATCATGGCGCCGAGCTTCTGCGCCAACATCTGAACAGCCGGACGGATCTGGTGATCGAATTCTCGGACGAGCGCGATGCCCTGCTGAATACCGGCGGCGGCGTGGCCAAGGCGCTGCCGCTGCTTGGAGAGGAACCATTCTTTGTCATCAACGGCGATGTCATGTGGCTGGACGGCATGAGCAATACGCTGGCGGCCCTGGCAGCCCGTTTTCAGCCCGAGGAAATATCCGCCTTGCTATTGATGCAGCCAACGGTTGGCGCCGTCGGCTATGGCGGGGTCGGAGATTTCTGCATGCTGCCCGACGGCCAACTGAACCGCCGGCCGGAAATCGAGGTGGCGCCGTTTATCCATGCCGGCATCCAGATCCTGTCGCCGGATTTGTTCCTGAACTGCCCCAGGGAGCCATTTTCGCTTAATCTGATCTATGATCTGGCGGCCGATCAGGGCCGTTTGTACGGTTTGCGCCACGAAGGCCAGTGGATGGAGTTAAACCGCCCCGAGGGGCTGGCCGCCGCCGAACGCGCCCTGGAGGCCTAGGCGATGGACGGCGGGCCCAAGGTTTTCAACATTGCCGCCGGCGAGAGCTTTTCCGACCGCCTGGTCGAGGGCCTGCTGGCGCGTTATGGCGGTGATCCGCTGGCCATGAACCGGGTCACCCTGCTGCTGCCGACCCGGCGCGGCATGCGGGCCGTGCGCGATGCTTTTCTGCGCCAGACCGGTGGCCGGGCCATGCTGTTGCCGTGGATGCAGGCCATCGGCGATGTGGACGAGGACGAGCTGCTGCTGGACCCATCCTTCGAGACATTGCAGGGCGGCGAGCTGTTGGAGCTGCCGCCGGCGATCACATCTCTGCGCCGCCAGCTGTTGCTGTTGCACCTGATCGCCCGCCATCGCGGCATCGACCCGGCCCAGGCAGCCCCCCTGGCCCGCGAATTGGCGGACCTGCTGGACCGCTTGCAGACCGAGGAGGTGCCCCTGTCGGCGCTGGAAGATCTGGTGCCTGATGACCTGGCGGCCCATTGGCAGCAAACCCTGGAATTTCTAAATC
>CAYWYB010000420.1:0-3839 GCA_964462145.1 uncultured Rhodospirillaceae bacterium | reverse complement strand
GTTGTCGTACATCAGACCCAGATTGTACTGGGCAAAGGCATCCCCCTGTTCGGCAGCAAGTCTCCACCACTTCACCGCAGTCTTAAAGTTTTGTGAAACACCTTGTCCTTTTCGGTACATATCACCCAGATTGTTCTGGGCACCGGCAAGTCCCTGTTCGGCAGCAAGTCTGTACCACTTCGCCGCGCATGTTTTGCGCGATCGCGTAGGTGGAAGCATCGTCCTTTGGGCCATTGACCTTGAGGCCGGTGGTAATCCTCAATTGCGTTTGCTCGATCTTCTCGTTGGTGGCGCCAAGGTTCTGCAGTGCCACCATGGCGCCGGCGTTTGTGTTTACGGATAGGGACATGATTGCCGTATTTGGGTTAATGTTTTTGTTTACTTGCCTGCTAAAAAAGCAAGAATGATGCCAGGATTATCCGCTTTTTGCGTGCGGGGCATTATTCTCATTCAAGTAATTGAAATTGTTGATATTTTAAGGTTTCTGATGCCTTGTTGAGATGAGGCAAATTGGATGTGTCGGCGGCTATGCCCATAACGATCTAGGCAATATTTTCCCTGCCGGGTTGGTTGTCTCGGCACATTTCTCCCGGAACCGACCTTCCGCGGGCCATTCAGCAGTATTATCTCTGTTCGTCGATACACTATTCCGTTGTTTTAGCTGGCTGGCGATTTAGACGGGAACAATCAGGGGCGCAGGTCAATTGACCTGGACAACTTTTCAGTGATTGATGTCGCTTGTGACGAATGCGATTATCGACCAGCTGTCGTTTTTCAAGAGAGTTCGGCGACATGGAAAGTCTTGACGATCATATTCAATCACCATTGTCACGCCAGTTGGTGGAGGCCTGGAAGCGATGGCGGGGCGATGAACTTGTACCGAACCGGCGCAATGTGAAGATCGAGGAAATTCCCGAAGTTCTGCCTTATCTTACCGTCCTGGATGTCGCCGCGATCGGCCAAATTACCTTTCGACTTGTTGGCACCGGCATCGTGCAGATGAATGACAGGGAACTAAAGGGGCGCAATGTCAGGGATATCACCGCACCTGAATTCATGGAGCTAAGAGAGCGCCGGCACCTGATACTCATGACGCATCCCTGTGCATCGCGCATTGTCCTGCGCCGCCAAATGGACGCCGCCAACACCATGTCCATTGAGCTGGTCGGCCTGCCCGTGGCGCCGGCCAAGGAAGGGGAGCCCATGCAGGAATTTTCCACAATGGCCCCCGTGGATAAGCTTCTGCTTCGGCACACGGCAACCCAAGATACCACCGATTCTGAACATCAAATCCATCAGTTTGTCGATATTGGTGCTGGTGTGCCCGACCCTGCCCTGGGTCTGTCGCAACATGATCCACTGATCTTGTAGCGGGACGCCGGCAAACCTCTCTTGTTTTCATGAGCCCGGCACAAAAGCAACTTTGGAGCCCATACGGCTATGTCGGAACCGGCCACGGGAAAAATGGCGTCACGGGAGCTTGAAGAGCGGATCCATCAGGTGACGCGGCAGATTCCGGTTGGCCAGGTGGCGACCTATGGCCAGATCGCCCTGATCGCCGGGGCCAATTCGGCACGGCGGGTGGGGCGCGCCATGGCCATGCTGCCGGCGGGCTCCGATGTGCCCTGGCACCGGGTGATCAACAGTCAGGGCAAGATCGCCGTTCGCCGCGACGGCGGCCCCGATCCGGAGCAGAAGCGGCGCTTGCGGCTCGAGGGCGTGCGCCTTGACCGCCAGGGCCGGGTCGATCTACCGGCGGTCGCATGGCCAGGCCCCTCCCTGCAATGGCTCTCGGTGAACGGCTACGACATCGAAGATTTGATCCTGCGCAGCCAACGCAAAGGTCGGCGCGGGGCCTGGGTGAACTGGCATCTGTAAATTGAGGTTCCCGCAGGCTGAAATTTTTTTGGCTTTTCTTGCGCATTTTTCGTACAGGCCCGCCAAATACTATATATACAGGCGCTCTAAACATGGAGACGGACAATGACGGCGGCTTTGGCGAAGAAGATCAGAATTGGCATCCTAGGGGCTTCGGGCTACACCGGGGCCGAAGCCGTGCGCCTGTTGGCGCGCCATCCCAATGCCGAGATCGTCATCATGACCGCCGACAGCCATGCCGGCGAACGCTATGAACAGGTCTATCCGCACCTGGGCGGCCTGGATCTGCCGGGCCTGGTCAAGGTCGAGGAAGTGGAATGGGCTGGCGTCGAGGTTGACGTGGTCTTCTGCGGCATGCCGCACGGGACCACCCAGGAAATCATCGCGGGTCTACTGCATGATACCCAGCACAGCGTCATTGATGAAGTCATGCGCGAGGGGCGGGGCGATGCCGCCGCCGCCATTCAGGGCCAGCCTCGGGTGATCGATATGTCGGCGGATTTCCGTTTGGACAGCACCGATACCTATGCCGAATGGTACGGCCATGAACATTACGCGCCGCACCTGCAGCCCGAAGCCGTCTACGGCCTGACGGAATTCGCCAGGGACAAATTGCCCGATGCCCGCCTGGTGGCCTGTCCCGGCTGTTACCCCACGGTGGCGATCCTGCCCCTGGCGCCGCTGCTCGCGGCAAAACTAATTTCGCCCGAGGACATTATCATCGATGCCAAATCCGGTATTACCGGTGCCGGACGGGCCGCCAAGGCGGCCAACCTGTTTTCGGAAGTATCCGGGGGCATGCACGCCTACGGCATCGCTTCTCATCGCCATGGACCGGAGATTGAGCAAGAATTATCAAAGGCGTATGGCGAAGACTTAATGGTTAACTTCACGCCGCATCTGGCGCCCATGAACCGGGGTATTCTGGCCACCAGCTATGTCCGGCTGGCCGGCGAGGCAACGGTGGATGATCTGCGCGATTGCCTTATCGAACGCTATCAAGACGAACCCTTCGTGCGAGTGGTGGGCAACGGCATGGCGCCCGCCACACGGCATGTGCGCGGTTCCAACCATTGTCTGATCGGGGTCTTCGCCGACCGTCTGCCGGGCCGGGCCATCGTGGTTTCGGTGATCGACAATCTGGTCAAGGGATCGTCGGGCCAAGCGGTGCAGAACATGAACCTGATGTATGGCCTGCCTGAGACCACGGGCCTGGAGCAGGAAGCCCTATTTCCCTGATTGTTTCGGGGCCGCAATAGAATTTCAAGCGTTGAATTTGGAGTATGACACTATGAGCAAAGGTCATATCATGACTTTTGAGGGCGTCACGCCCGAGATCGACCCGACGGCCTTCGTGGCGCCCGGGGCCCACGTTATCGGCACGGTCAGCCTCGGCGCGCATGCCTCGGTCTGGTACAATTGCGTTGTCCGCGGTGACGAGGAACCGATCCATATCGGTGCCCGCACGAATGTCCAGGACGGCTCCACCATCCACACCTCGAAAGGCCTCAGCGATACCTGGATCGGCGAAAACGTGCTGGTCGGCCATATGTGCCTGTTGCACGGCTGCCGCTTGGAAGACCGCGCCTTTGTCGGCATGGGTTCGATCGTGCTGGATCATGCGGTGATTGAGTCCGAGGCCATGCTGGCCGCCGGCGCCACCCTGACGCCGGGCAAGCGCATTCCCACGGGTCAGCTGTGGGGCGGTAGCCCAGCCAAATATATGCGTGATTTGCGCCCGGAGGAGCTGGCCATGCATGTCATGATGGTGGAGGAATACGTCCAGCTGGGCATCAGCCACACGGCGGCCCTGAAATAAGCAGCCGAAGAAGGCGCGCGGCGGCAAATCCCGCTTGCCCCGCGCAGCGCATCACGGCATGGTGCGCGCCAATACAGAGCGTGCCCTATCGTGCCCCCTTGGCGGAATTGGCAGACGCACGGGACTTAAAATCCCGAGACTT
>CAYWYB010000419.1:0-3839 GCA_964462145.1 uncultured Rhodospirillaceae bacterium | reverse complement strand
TCGACCTGCGAACCGCGCCTACCCACGGGGCTTGGACGGAGGGTCAAATGAGCCATAATATCTCGGAAACGCGCTAGATTGCCCACGCGCCCTTGCTGCCCGCATATAGACGTGATAGCCAAGCCGGCAACAAGTTTCGTGGCGAATTCAGTGTGAGACATATTAGATGACCGACACCAACGACCCCGCCGGCGGCGCACCCGAAGGCCCACGGCAAATCGTCACCCCGGAAGATGCGCCCCATATCCAGGTCCATGCCCAGTACGTCAAGGATCTGTCGTTCGAGAATCCGGAGGCGCCGCACAGTCTGGCCAATCAAGACGGGGCGCCGAATATCGAGGTCTCGGTCGATGTCGGCGCCCGCAGCCTGGCCCCAAACCAATTCGAGGTTGAGCTGCGCATTACCGCCCATGCCACGCAAGGGGAAAAGAAAGCCTTCGTGGTGGAAGTCCTCTATGCCGGCGTTTTCACAATGCACAACGTACCCGAACAACAGCTGAAGGAAGCCTGCCTGATCGAAGGCCCGCGGCTGTTATTCCCCTTTGCCCGGCGCATCGTGGCGGATGCCACCCGTGACGGCGGCTTCCCACCCCTGTTGCTGGAACCGATCGATTTCGTTGCGCTGTATATGCAATCGGCCAACAACGCCCAAGGCGGTCAGAACGGCCAAAACCCAGCCAGTAGTAATAATGGCGGTGATGACGGCGGCAACGGCGCTACGGAATAAGCGCCGCTATTTATTCCAGATCGGATCGTCAATTTTATCGATAAAAGCCTGATGGGCGGCGGCTTCCTCCTCGCTTGGCGCATGGCTGCGCGGCGGACGATTTTGCCGCTCTGTTGCTTGCGCCCCGGCCGCCGCAGGCTCGTGGCTCTCTGCCGCCAATACCAGACCCGGCTGGCGGCCGCCGATCAGCTCCAGATAGACCTCGGCCAATAACTCGGCATCAAGCAGGGCGCCGTGCTTTTCCCGCAGCGAAAGATCAATATCAAAACGCCGGCACAAAGCGTTCAAGCTAAGCT
Source organism: uncultured Rhodospirillaceae bacterium (assembly GCA_964462145.1). GTDB lineage: Bacteria > Pseudomonadota > Alphaproteobacteria. The sequence continues at coordinate 2,816 of CAYWYB010000419.1, read as the reverse complement.
GTCCGGCGCCGATATTTTTTCCCCGCGCCAGGGCGATGGTATCAAGCACCATGTCTTTCGGCAGGTTGGGGCGATCCAGGGCGGCCAGTTCCGCATTCAGGAACCGCATGTCGAAATTGGCGTTGTGGGCAATCAGCGTGGCGCCCTCGACGAAGGCCAGGAAATCATCCGCGATTGCTGAAAACAGCGGCTTATCTGACAGGAACGCCTCGGACAGACCATGCACGTTGAAGGCTTCTTCGGGCATGTCCCGTTGCGGATTGATATACCATTGCCGGCTTTCACCGGTCGGCATGTGATTGATCAGCTCGACACAGCCGATTTCCACCACCCGGTGGCCGGCATTCGGGTCCAGGCCGGTGGTTTCAGTGTCGAATACGATTTCGCGCATGAACGGGCCTCCGGCTGGGGTGATTGTTTGGGCGGCGATGGGGCCGGCCCTTGGGCGGCCAGGCATGGCCAGGGCGGCCGGCGATAGCCGCGATCAATTTCGCTACATGACGCAGGGTATGACGGCGGCCCAGGCCCGTGGGCAGAATAAAATCGGCCCGTTGCCGTTTAACTGCGTCAGGCACCTGTTGGCGGCGGATATTTTCGAATTTTTCCACGGTCATATTGGGCCGGGCCAGGACCCGCTGGCGCTGTAGATAATAAGGCGCCGAGGCCACGGCGGTGGCATCACAGCGTTCCTCGCCCCGGCCTTCGAACAACAACGGAATATCCAGCGCCACCAGGGGTAGGCGCCTTGCCTGAGCATTAGCCAGAAAGGCCCGCTGCATCTGGCCCACCATGGGATGTAAAATTGCTTCCAGCTTGCGCAATTCATCGCGCTTGCCGAACACCTTGGCGCCCAGGGCCGGGCGGTCGACGGCGCCGTCCCTGGTGACACCGGGAAAGGTCTCCTCGACCCGGCGCACGGCCCGGCCACCTTTTTTCAACAGCTCGTGCACGGCGGCATCAGCATCGAAGACGGGCACGCCAAGGCGCCGAAACATCTTTGATGTTTCCGATTTGCCCATACCGATAGAGCCGGTCAAACCCAGAATGAACAAGACGATACTCCCTACAAATCCGCCAGAATATGATCGCGCAAAGCCTGCCCCACCACCGGCTCACGTCCGAACCAGGCGGCGAAACCGGGCCGGGCCTGATGCAGCAACATACCCAAACCGTCTACGATAGGATTTCCCCGCTGCTGGGCGCCTGCCAGCAGAGGCGTCAACAAAGGCGTGTAAACCGCATCCATGACCACCGCGCCTGGCGCCAGGTCGTCAAGGGCCAGATCTAAAGCCGGCTGGCCCTGCATGCCCTGGGTGGTGGAGTTGACCAGGACGTTGGCGTCCGCCAACCGGGCCGTGCGCTGGTCCCATGATCCCACCGTGATATTGCCGGTAAGCGACTCCGCCAAGGCCTGGGCCCGGGCCTCGGTCCGGTTCAGCACGACCAGTTCCGGTGCGCCCGCATCCAACATGGCCACCGCGATGGCCTTAGCCGCGCCGCCCGCCCCAATCAGAATCGCTGGACCTTTAGTCATATCCAAGTTGGGGGCGCCTTCGTAAAGCGCCTGAATAAAGCCAAAAGCATCCGTGTTGGAACCATCCAGCCCGCCATCTTCGGCAACGACGATGGTATTGACCGCGCCGATACGCCGGGCCGCCGCGTCGACCCGGTCAACCGTGCGCAAGGCGGCCTCCTTGTGGGGCATGGTGACATTGCAGCCGGCGAAACCAAGTTTCGGCAGCGCACGGACCGCCTGTTCGAAATCCTCGGGCGCTATGGCCAGGGGCAGATAAGCGCCATCAATGCCGTATTCCCGTAGCCAAAAGTTATGCAGCCGGGGCGAGCGGGAATGGGATATCGGCCAGCCGGCGACACCGGCCAAACGAGCATTGCCGCTAATCATTGTTCCAAGCTTTCCACAATACTTTCCGGGGTGCCTTCCGGTTGCTCGCGCAGGAAAGCCAGCAAGGGCAACAGGGGCAGCCCCAAAATGGTGAAATAATCACCCTCGATACGTTCGAACAATTGCACCCCCAGCCCTTCGATCTGATAGCAACCGACCGACCATAACACCTCCGCCCCCGCACGGTCCAAATATCCGGCGATAAATTCCTCCGATAGCGGCCGCATCCACATCCTGGCGGTTTCGGTATGCTGCCACAGCAGCCGCTCGCCCTGCATGATACAGACGGCTGCGTGCAGTTCATGGCAACGGCCGGCCAGCCGTTTCAAAGCCGCCGCCGCCGGATCGGCGGCCTTGTCGAATAGATCGCCGTCACACGACAACACCTGATCGGCGCCGATAACCAGGGCATCGGACCGGATTTTGGCAATTGAACCGGCCTTGGCACGGGCCAGGGCCGCCGCTACGTCCTGGGCCGGTGCCGGCGTATCGCCGCACCGCAGTTCCTCTTTAAGGGCCGCTTCGTTCACTTCGGACGGCAGCACGGTAAAGTCGAGGCCCGCCTGACGCAGCATGGACTGGCGGGCGGCACTGTTGGAGGCAAGTATCAACGGTACTGCTGGGTTTATGGAGGCCATCAGATAATTACTGTTATTTCCGATAGTTTAGTGATAAAATTAATATTAAACATGATAAATCGATGTTAACCCTTTCATTTTCAAGGTATTTAGGTTTTAGGTCTTGTCGGATAACAGCAATATCATTCCTCTGCCCAGTTTGCAGCCTGACACGGTGCAAGAGGACCGTTTTTTGGCCAACAGGGCCAGTTTAACCAAACAATTGCTGCGTCACAGCCTGATCGACAGTTTCCACCGCTTCATAGCGGATGGAAAGTCTTATCCGTACATTTCGG
>CAYWYB010000418.1:0-3843 GCA_964462145.1 uncultured Rhodospirillaceae bacterium | reverse complement strand
CATGTGGGCAGTCCCATCCTTGGTGGACCCTACAGGGGCAAAAAGGATGAAGTCTTCGAAGATTGGCGGGCGCGTATCCACCGGGTCGGCGAACGCCAGAACGTTTTCGTCAAACTGGGGGCGATGCCCATCCGCATGCCCGGTTTCGAGGGCGACCGCAGCCTGCCGCCCGGTTCAGAGGAAGTCGCGGCAGCTTGGCAGCCTTGGATGGAAACCTGTATCGAGGCCTTTACGCCGGCCCGGTCCATGTTCGAGTCGAATTTTCCCGTGCAGAAGCGCTGGTGCAGCTATCAGGTTTGCTGGAACGCCTTCAAGCGCCTGGCCGCCGGTGCCTCCGCCTCGGAAAAACAAGACCTGTTCGCGGGCGCCGCTGCGCGCGCCTACAACATGGACACATAATAGCCGGACCTAATGCCGGGTTTGTATCGCCTCAGTACGCAGCCTCAGTGCGCGGCTTCGCGGGTCCGGAAAAAAATAAAGTTCACGACATAGGTCACGGCAACCAACACGGCGGCAGCCATGTAGCTATAGATATCCGTGTAGATGAAGCCTGCGGCCCCGATCAGCAGAGCGATCCGCGATGGCCATTGCAGCTTTCCAACACCATATAAATAGCCCTCGAAGCCAGCGGACATCAGCATCACCGCCATGACACAGGCCCCGATGGAGATCAGAATGGCATCAGGCTCGCCGCGCATGATCAACGAAGGCGTCATGACGATAATGAAGGGCAGGATAAACTTGATGGAGCCCAGCCGCATGGCCAGGAACGCCGTCTCCATGGCGCCCGACCGCGCGATCACCGCCGCCGCCACCGCTGCCAGGGCGACGGGGGGCGTGATGTAGGACATCATGCCCCAATAGAGGATGAAGAGGTGAGAGGCTATGGGGTCCAGGCCGAATTCGATCAAGGCCGGCCCCATGACAATGGCGAGGAAGATGTAGCAGGCGCTGACCGTGACGCCCATACCGAGGAAGAAGCTGGTCACCGCGCCCATGACCAGGATGAACGGCAGGCTGCCGCCGGCCAAGCTCAACAATTCCCGGCTGAAGGCACCGCCCACACCGGTAAAGGCCAGCGCGCCGACAATGACGCCGATACCCGCCAGGATCGCGATGATGGAGGAAATAATCGAGGCGGATTCAATGATTAGCTCGCGAAACTTCGTCAGATTGAAGCGGCGGCCTTTTTTGCGGAAAATCGCCGCCGAAGCCAACAGCACGATGGTTGCATAGTAGGGCGCGTAGAGCTCCATGCGGGCCCAGACCAGCAAATAGACCAGCAGCAGCAGACTGAACAGATAGAACCAGCCGTCCTTCAAGGTCTCCAGCATGCTTGGAATTTCCGAGGCCGGCTGGCCTTTCAAGCCCTTCACGGCGGCGTAGCAATCAACCTGGAGAAGCAGCGCAAGATAGAATAGGAACGACGGCACCGCCGCCGCGATGACGATGTCCCGATAGGGAATATTCAGGAATTCCGCCATCAAAAAGGCGACCGCGCCCATTACCGGGGGCATCAATGTGCCCCCCGTGGAGGCACAGGCCTCGACCGAGGCGGCATAGGCCGGCGTGTAGCCGGCCCGCTTCATGGTCGGAATGGTCAATTGCCCCGTGGTCACCACGTTGGAGATCACGCTGCCACTCAACGAGCCGAAAAAGCCACTGGAAAGTATGGCAACCTTGGCCGGACCGCCCCTGGTCTTGCCCAACAGCGCGGCGGCGAAGTTCATGAAAAACTCGCCGCCCCCCGTGACCACCAGGGCCGAACCAAAGACCAAAAAGCCAATCAGAATATTGCCCGCGACCCGCATGGGCATGCCAACAATGCTTTCGAACCCCATGGCATAGGCACGAACCAGTTCGACCGGGCCTTTTCCCGCACCCCACAGAAATCCCGGCGCGTACTCAGTCCACAGGGGAAAGGTGAAGAATACCAGGCAGATGGAGAACAAAATCGTCCCGCCGGCCCGCCGTACGCCTTCCATGGCAAGAAAGCACATCACAGCCGCCGCCGCCGTGGGCCCTGGCGGCGCGATCAGATCCCAACCTTTCAATACCATGTCGCCGCCGTAGTAGGACAGATACAGCGCGGTAACCATGGTCACCGCGAACAAGCCCCAATCGTACAATGGCACGCGGCCGGCATCCTTTCTTCGCCCCGGAAATATCAGGAATGCCAGGGAGAGAAAAATCGCGATCAGCAGGTAAAAATACTGATTGTCGATCAGGACGAAGTTAAACGCATTCAGACTGAAGGTCTGATTGATGGCGACTGCGATGCCAAATCCGCCGAGCAGCAGGGTGAGCCAGTAAACCGGCCCCGTAATGCGGGCCTTGGCGACTTCCTCATAGACTTCCAATGGCGGTTCATCACCCTCGGGCTGGGCTTGATTGTCTTGTTCCGCCATTGCATTCGACTCCTCTATCGCCCTCGGCTGGGCTTACGCAACTATTAGCCCCGCCTAAATGAGGCATCGCCTCGACCGGGTCAATCATCTATCGACGTAAAATTTCGGAACCACACTAATCCAGGGCATCGGCAAGTGGCGTTTGCCCGCTACCCGGCGCCAAGGGCTGCTGCTGGCTCTCATGTGGCGCCCAGCCGGTCAGCGTGACGATCTGAAACGTCGCCGGAATACGGCCTTCGCCATCACCATGGCTTTGATAGTAATGCCGCGCCCCGGCCTCTATCACGGCGCGGGGCGTGAAGCGCCGCCGCCGCTCCGCCACCGCATTGCCTTCGCCCAGGCCCCGCAATTCGGCCATCATGGCAAAAGGGTCGCCATAAGACAGTACGATCCGGTCCGTATCCACCACCGGCAGGGCGAACCCGGCCCGCTGCATCAAGGCGCCGGCATCATGGGGGTCAACAAAGGGCGAGACCCGGGGCGAGGCGCCGTCCATAACCTCGATCTCGCCCGCCAACAAAGACTGGCGCAATTCATCCAGAGTACCGCCGCCCAGCATGGCGCACAGGAACAACCCATCAGGCTTCAGCGCCCGGCGGATTTGCACCAGCGTACCCGGCAGATCATTGACCCAATGCAGGGACAGCACGGATATGATCAAATCGAAGCGGCCATCGGCGAAAGGCAGGGCCTCCTCATCCAGCGCCAGGCGCGGTCCGGGGGTGGCGGAGGCTTGCCCTACCATGGCCGGGGACAGATCGCCCTGCACCAGCCATTCGATGCCGCCACGTCCCCCCAGGACCGAGGCCAACTGACCACCATGACAACCCAGATCCAGAGCCAACGGGAATGTGCGCTTGATATCGGGCAGACAATCCGCCAAGCGGTCCGCGACCTCCCGGATCAGGAAATCGTAGGCCGACAGACCCGGCGCCGCACGCTCGCGGTGACGGCGCACGGCAAGACGGTCAAAAACCGCTGGTGGAGCCTGCATTTCCGGCATCCGTTATACCGCCGCCGCGCCGCCGTCCACGGGCAGGATAACGCCGGTGATCCAGCGCGCCTCGTCCGAGACCAGAAACAACGCAGCCCGCGCCACTTCGATCGGCATGCCGTAACCCAGCGGCGTCGCCTGGGCCAGTGGATTGGCCGCAACATCGCCCATCATACGCTGCACCCGTTCGCTGGCCACCACGCCCGGCGCCACCGCGTTGACGCGGATTTTATGTTCCGCCAGTTCCTGGGCCAGGGCCTTGGTCAGGGTCAGCACACCGCCCTTGGCCGCTGTATAGGCGTCGGCGCCCTGGGTCGCCTTCATGGCGCGGATGGAGGTGGTATTGAGGATGGCGCCACCGCCACGCTCGATCAGATGGGGGATGGCAAAGCGGCAGGTCAGAAAGCTGCCATACAGATCCACGCCCATGGTGCGCCAGAA